>DATDGZ010000206.1:0-18768 GCA_036521795.1 Thermoanaerobaculia bacterium
CGGCGAGGCCGCGGGTGCCGTTCTCGAGCAGGGAGATGGCGCGGCCGAGCGCCCGCGGCTGCCGCTCGAGCAGGCGCTCGGCCAGCTCGTCGAGCGTCCACCTCGCCGACCGCGCCGCCGGGCCCTGGCCGGCCGCGTTCATCAGCGGGTCGATTGCGGCTGGGCGGGCTCGAGGCTCGCGCCGGCTTCGCGGTTGGCGACGCTCTCGCGCGCCGCGGCATCCTCGCGCGCCGCGGGCGCTTGGCGGTTCGCGCGGGGCGGCTGGGTCTCGCGGCCGAGGAGCTGGCGGGCGATCACCAGCCGCTGGATCTCGCTGGTGCCCTCGCCGATGGTGCAGATCTTGGAATCGCGGAAGTACTTCTCGGCCCGGTAGTCCTTGATGAAGCCGTAGCCGCCATGGATCTGCACGCCGCGCTCGGCGCAGAAGACGGCGCTCTCGCCGGCGTAGAGCTTGGCCTGGGAGGCGAGCCGCGAGACCGCGCGGCCGTGGTCCATCGCCTCGGCCGCGGCGAAGGTGAGGCACTCGGCGGCGGCGATCGAGGTGGCCATCTCGGCGAACATGAACCGGATCGCCTGGAAGCCGGCGATCGGCTGGCCGAACTGGTGGCGCTCCTTGGCGTAGGCGCGGGCGGTGTCGAACGCCCCCATGGCGGTGCCGAGGCCGAGCGCGGCGATCGAGATCCGCCCGCCGTCGAGGATCTGCAGCGCCTGGATGAAGCCCTCGCCGACGTCACCGAGCAGATGGTCCTCGCCGACGAAGCAGTCCTCCATGATCACCTCGGAGGTGTCGGAGGCCCGGATGCCGAGCTTGTTCTCTTTCTTGCCGGCGCGGAATCCCGGCATGCCGCGGTCGAGCACGAACGCGGACATGTTGTGGTGGCGCGGCCCGGCGGGGTCGGTGACCGCGAACACGACGCAGACGTCGCCTTCCCGGCCGTGGGTGGTGAAGGTCTTGGCGCCGTTGAGCACCCACCCCCCCTCGACCCGCTCGGCGCGCGTGCGGGTGCCGGCGGCGTCGGATCCCGCCCCCGGCTCGGTCAGGCTCCAGGCGCCGATCTTCCTGCCCGACGCCAGTGGCGTGAGCCAGCGGCGCCGCTGCTCGTCATTGCCGAACTTGTAGATGTGGTTGCTGCACAGCGAGTTATGAGCGGCCACGCTGATGCCGACCGAGGGGTCGACGCGGGACAGCTCGGTGACCACCAGGACGTACTCGACGTAGCCCAGCCCGGCGCCGCCGTACTCCTCGGGAAACAGGATGCCGAGGAAGCCGAGCTCGCCGGCCTTCAGCATCACCTCGCGCGGGAAACGCTGGCTCTCGTCGATCTCGTCGACGATCGGGTCGACCTCCTGGCGGGCGAAGGCCCGGGCGGTCTCCTGGATGGCGCGCTGCTCGTCGGTCAGGGAAAAATCCACAGCGTCTCCTCTTTGAGCTCACCGCCCGCCGCCGGCGACCGCGAGGCGCACCGCCCTCGGGACGCGCAGTGCGATGCTACCTCGGGGTGGGCCGCGGCGGCAATGTCCGACCACGGGTGCTCTGCATTTGAAATGGCTGCTGGCGGCGGCGACTTTTTATCCATCTCGTTGTGATTGCTTGTAGTAGACTCGACGACATGGTCGACGCGGAGATTCGCCGATACGGCAAGCTGCTCGAGGCGGTGGTGAAGCTCTCGGACCTGTCGACGCGGGAGCTCGAGCGCCGGCTGGACCTCGGCGGCGGCACGCTGAACCGCATCTTCACCGGCAAGATCGACCTCAAGTTGCGGCACATCCTCCTGGTGCTCGAGGTCGTGGGGATGAAGCCGGAGCGGTTCTTCCAGCTCGCGTGCGCGCGCCCGGCGGCCGGCGACGAGGCCGGCAGCGCGCTCGCCGCCGAGATCCTCGAGAGCTTCCAGCGCTTCGGCTACAGCATCGGACGTTCGCCGGCGCCGCCGCCGGACCGGCAGCTCTCCGACGAAGAGCTCGATCGGCGGATCGAGGCCGCACTCGGGCGCGTCCTGGGACGGACCGCGCCGGAACCCGCCGGCGCGCTGGCCGCGGGCACCGCCGCCGCCGCTCAGCCGTCGCCGGCAGCGGTGCCCGCCAGCCGCCGCGCGGAGCCCGTGCCTGCCGCGCCCGGCAAGCCACCCGGCGATTCGTCCTCCGACTGATTCCACCTGGTCGCACGGGGTTGGCGAGGGCGGCGGCGGCGCGGCTACGGGCCGAGCCCCGAGGCCGAGCCCCGAGGTCGAGCCGGCTTCAGGCGCCCGCCCCGCCTTGATTCTCAATCCGCCGAGCCGGATCCGGACGCCGGCCGGTGCCGCGGCTGGCGCTCGAGCTCGGTGAGCAGCATCGCCACCGTCCTGACGCGGTCGAGCGTCGCTTCGTCGCGGTCGCATGCCTCGCGCAGGATCAACAGGGCCGCCACCGCCTCGCGGGCGATGCGCAGCGCCCGGAAGGTGGCGATCATCTCTTCCACCAGCTCACGCACCTGCACGGTCTTGCCGCACCGCAACCAGACCGCCGCCAGGTCGAGCGCCACCAGGGCGGCGTTGTAGGGACTGCCCGCCGCCGCGAAGCCGGCGCGGGTCGCGATGAATTCGCGCTCGGCGCGGGCCAGGTCCCCCAGCCCGGCATGGATCTTCCCGTCCAGCCATTGCAGCCGCAGCGAGAGCTGGACGCCCTGCCGCACGAGCAGCGGCCGGCTGCGCCAGAGTAGGATGCGCGCCTGCCGGTAGCGCCCGCACTCCACGAGGTTGATCAGGACGGCGTGCACGGCGCTGGCCGCCAGCCGCTTGTCCTGGTCGACGTCGATCAGCTCCAATCCTTGCACCAGGAGGACGAGCGCCAAGCGGGGCTGGTTGTCATAGCCCGCGAAGATGCCACGGCTGATCAGCGCCCGGCCGGCCAGGTGGAGGTCGCCGATCCGCCGATAGAAGCCATGGACCTTGCCCAGCAGCTCGCCGGCGTCCGCGAACCGGCGCTGCTCCGCGAGCAGGGAGGCCACGAGGTCGGCGACGCGCGCGAGCAGCCAGGGATCGCCGCTTCCCCCGTGCAGGCAGGCGACCGCCCATCGCATCGCCTGCTCGGCCCGAGAGAGGTCGTCGGTGACCCGGTAGGCGTTGGCCAGCTCGGCCCAGACGCGGGCACGCACGTCCGCGACCTCCGCTCGCCCGTAGCGGTCCTTCTCCAGCTCCAGGCGCTCCGCCGCGACCAGGGCCAGCTCGGCGATCCGCACCATCTCCTGCGGTTCGTCGTAACGCAGGTCCCAGGCCGCCGCGAGCATGGTCTCGATCCTGAGCAGGCGCCGCGGGCCGATCTCCGCCATCCCCGCCACTGCCACAGCCTGGCGTTCGCTCCGGATCTCCCGGAATCGGCGCACGGCCGCAGCGCACGCGCGCGCGACTGGCCGTTCGTAGCCGTCCGCCGGCAGCTGCGCCTGCGGCGCCGGCGGTGTCCGCGGCGTCAGCGCGATCGCCGGCGCCAGCAGGCGTGCGCAACGCGGGCAGCCGCGCAGCAGATGCGTCACCAGCCGCCGGCGTCCGGCACCGGATAGCGTGCCGCGCACCAGCCGATCGATCTCGGACGGGGTCGGGTGGTCGGTCAAAGTGCCTCCTCCGTCATGCCGGACAACACATCGTTACAGAATTATCTCATATCACAGACTGAGAGTCTCCGTCCGGCGCAAGGGCAATCCAGCAAGCTAGGACACTACCCCGCAAGCGAGGCAGGACGAACGGGAGCGGCCACCCCGCTGGCGGCGCTCGCGAGCTCGGAGAAGCGACGCGGCGCCGCGCCACGGGGCCTCCTGGCGCGGCGCCGCCGGGACTCTACCCGCACCCATTCGGGTCGCTGCAGGGCCCGCCGTCGAGTCCGACCGGCTTGCCACCGGAGCCGGGCGCGACCTTGGCGAGGATTGCCTGGAACCAGGCCCGCAGCGCTTCCACCGCGTCGGTCTGTGGAGCGACGGCCGGCGCCGGCGGTGCCGGCAGGCGAGGGGATTTTCCGGCTGCCCAGGCCGGGGACAGCAGACCCAGGCCGAGGACCAGGGTCAGGGCGGTGATGGAACAGGGCAGGGTCATACGAGACATGGTCTCTTCCTCCTCTCCCGGCGGGCACAGGGGCCCCCATGGCCCCTCGCCCGAGGGGTATGGCAGCGAAGCTGCCAGCGTATATACCCTATTCTGGCAACTTATATACCTTAGATGGGAACTTAGATCCATAGGTGCACCATATTTCTTGCGAAGCAAGGTGCGTGACCCAGGAACCGGATGGGAGATCGAGAACGCTGTACCGCAGCGAGATCTCATCCTATTTCAGCAGCATCAGGGAAGATCATGCTATTGAATGCATAAAAATCACTATTTGTTGACTTCTTGTCTATTGAGCCTCCATGATCTCCCTGATGGGAAAATCGTCGAAGGACAGCACCTCGTCGCCCCGGGCGAGGCCCAGGCCGCAGCCGAGCGTCTTCAGCAGGGCCATCGGCGCCCGTCTTCGGGAGCTGCGGGAGGAGCGCGGCTGGACGCAGCGGGAGCTCGACAGCCGGCTGGGAATCCTGCAATCGAAGCTGAGCAAGTACGAGAGCGGCACCCACCAGCCGTCGCTGCGTACCCTGGTCCGCATGGCGAACCTCTTCGGCGTGAGCACCGACTACCTGCTGACGGGAACCGGGACACCGGTGCCGCCGCTGCGCGACGACCGCTTGCTCGATCGGTTCCGCCGCCTGGGCGCGGGCGGCGAAGAGATGCGATCGATCGTCCTCTCGATCCTCGACGCCCTGTTCGAGCTCGGCGCCTGTCTCGAGCGGCGGGGAACGGGCCCGCCTCCTCCCGGGGCCGCCCTCGAAGGACGCGGCGCGAACGGGAGCACCACGCGCCGCCAGGCCGCCGCGTCGTCGCCGCGGTCGCGCCCGGCGCCACGGCCACGGCAGCCCGCGGTTGCCGCGCCGCCACGGCCGGACCTGCCCGAGCACAAGCTGTAGCCGGCCCGCGGTGGTGCGGCTGGTACCCGCTGGTGGGCCGGCCGGCCTGCCATGCTCCCTCGCTCAGTTATGATGCGATGAACCCGGGGCGGCACGCGCCGCCGCGGCGGCCGCTCGTCGGGGGCGGGAGATCGGCCCATGAGTGAAGAGCATCGTCTGCTCCGCAAGTTGATGGCACGGCAGGACCTCAGCCGCGCCGAGGCCGCGGAGCTGGTGAGCACCCAGCTGCGCGAGGACGCCAGCGGCTGGCGCCTGCTCGCTTTCTCCGTGGCCGCGCAGACCAAGGGCGAGACGTTGGACGAGCTGCTGGGCATCCTCGACGGCATGGCCCTGTTGACCGGTCCGTACCCCATCCGCTTTCCCGAGGAGCTGATGGACATCTCGAGCTCGGGAGGCACCGGCATCCGCAAGATCAACGTCTCCACCCTGTCGACGCTGGTGGTCGGCGAGCCGGGCCTGGCCATCGCCAAGCAGTCGTTCTACGGCATCAACAGCCTCGCCGGCAGCGCCGACGTGCTGCGCACCGTCGGCATCGAGGTGCCGGCGCTGACGCTGCCGCAGTTCGAGCGGGCCCTCGCCACCGTCGGCGTGGCGTTTCAGTCGCCCCTGTTCCTCAGCCCGGAGCTCAGGAACCTGGCCCTCTTCGGCCAGGGCCTGGGCGCCAACGCGGTCGGTATCAGCACGCCGTACCACCTGATGGTGCCGGTCTTCGCTCCCTTCAAGCTCAAGTACCGGATGTTCGGGATCAACCGTGTCCAGCAGCTCGACCTGCTGGCGGCGCTGTTCCGCGCCATGGGTTACCACAGCGCGCTGGCGGTGCACGGCCTCGACGGCCTGGACGAGGTCTCGATCTGCGGCCCCACCCGCCTGCGCGGGTTCCGCGGTGAGGAGGAGATCGACACCACGCTGACCCCCGAGCAGGCGGGCCTGGCGACGGCGCCGCCGGCAGACGTGATGCCGCGCGACCCGGCCAGCAACGCGCGCGACTTCCTGCGCATCGTGCGCGGCGTCGAGACCGGCCCGAAGCGCGACCTGGTGGCGCTCAACAGCGGCGTCGCTCTCTACCTCACCGGGCGCGCCCCATCGATCGCCGCCGGCGTCGAGACCGCGATCGAGCGCCTGGCGAGCGGCAGCGTCGCCCGCAAGCTCGAGGCGCTGGTCGAGCAGGTCGGCGCTCCGGACGTCCTGCGCGAGACCACCACGGCCGCCCTCTCGGCATGAGCCGATGGATGTCCGCCGCGAGATCCTCCGCAACGTCATCCTCTGCCAGGCACTCGCGCCGCTCGGCAAGAAGCACGCCGGCAAGCGCTGGGGGCCGCCGCCGCTAGGTCCCAAGCTCGAGCACGTCCTGGTCGCGGGCGTCAACACCGGCTGGCAGTTCTACGACCTCGCCGACCGGGTGCTGCAGGCCGGGCGGCAACCGGAGTGCATCTTCGACCTGGCCTACGAGGCACAGCGCGAGAGCACCCGCGGCCGGCTGGGCGGCAAGGTGAACTACGGGCCGATCCACATGCTGGTCCCGCTGATCACCGCGCAGCTGCTGGACTACCTCGAGACCGGCGCCTTCGAGAACGTCGAATCGATCCTCGAGCGCACCGGCGACGTGCTGCGCCGCACCACGCCGACCGACGTCGAAGCTCTCGAGAAGTTCATCCACCTGGGCTACGACGTGGCGGCAAGGAACCGCGCCCGCAGCGGCCGGCCCATCAGCGCCAACCGCCCGCGGATCAAGGGCCGCTACGCCAACGTCTGGGACGTCTGCCAGGACTTCCAGAACATGTACTCGGTGCGGGAGATGCTGACCGGCTACCCCTACAGCCAGCAGGTCTATCGCTTCCTGCTGCACAACGTCGAGACCGGCATCCTGGAAGCCATCGAGCTGATCTACCAGTTCCTGGTGCCCGAGGTGGGGCGCACCGACGTGGTCGCCGACCTGATCGTGGTCGGGCTCTACCTGCTGCTGACCAAGCATCCGGAGGGGGTGCTCTTCGTGTGAGCTCCCCTCATCGGATCGTCTGGTAGACCAAGAAGAGATAGTCGTCGAGTCGGTCGCAGCTCAGGAGCCTGAGCCTCACCGGCTCTCCGGGGCCCTCGAAGAGGTTGACGGCTGTCGCATCCAGGGCGGCGGGGAGGAGGGTGAGGTGGATGCGGTCCACGAGACCCAGGCGGAGGAGCTCGCGGTTGAGGCGGCCGCCGCCTTCGACGACCACGCGGCGAAGGCCGCGGTCGGCGAGGGCGGCGGCGAAGGCGGCGAGATCGATGCGGTCGTCGCCGGCGGTGACCGCCTCGACGCCGCGAGCCGCGAGGAAGGCGAGGTAGTCGGGGGGCGTGGAGGCGACCACGCCGACCAGGGTGCGGGCCGTACCGTCGAAGATGCGGGCGTGGCGCGGGATCCGGCCCGACCGGTCGAGAGTGACGCGCACCGGCGCCGCGCCCCCGGCGACGACGTGGGAGGTCAGCGTCGGGTCGTCGATCAGCACCGTGCCGGTGCCCACCGCCACGGCATCGTAGCGGCGGCGCACCGCGTACATGCGCTCGAGGACGGCGGGTGGCGTGTCGAGCAGCGCCACCATCGCCGTGCTCACCCCGCCGGGCGCCGCCGCCAGGGCGCCGTTGACGGCGCCGGCGGTGAGCAGATCGAAGGTCACGAGTAGTACCGGCGAGCCGCCGCCAGGTCCGCGGGGGTGTCGATCTCGAACACCGGCGCCGTGTACTCCCGGAAGGCGAGGCGCTCGCCGCGATCGAGGGCCCGCTGCACGTACTCGCCGCGGGGGTCCACCTCGAGGTCGGCGAAGCTGGCGGCGCTCTGGATGCCGAAGTTGGGCAGGCTGAAGGGATAGCCCCCCTCGCGGGTCAAGGTCACCCGCGGCACCGGCGTCGCCGGCCGCATCTTCGCCCGGTGCCGATCCGACCGCCGGTACAGGAACGAGCCGTAGGGGCGTTCCGCCAGGTGGCTGGCCAGCAGCTCGCGGACCGGCTCGGGATCGGTGAGCAGCGTATCCCCCCCCACCCAGAGGAAGTCCTCCGCCACCCGGCAGCGCACCAGGCTCAGGGTGGCCAGCATATCCGGCGTCTCCTCGACGACCAGCTGATCGACCCCGGCCGCCTGGAGCGCGGCGGCGGCGGGCTGCCGCGTCACCACCAGCGGCGCCAGGCGCAGCAGGCGGCCGAGCGCCAGCAGCCGGTCGAGAACCGTCTGGCCGCCGACGTCCACGAGCTGCTTGGGGCCTCCGGCCGTCTCGCTGCGCAGCCGCCAGCCGTTACCCGCTGCCAAGACCACCATGCGCATGCCGTTCAGTCCTTGTGTTGCAGAAGCCCATTCCAGGGTAGCTATATTAACGAAATGCCTATTTTTTGCCATCCCGGCGACTTCCTGTCGCTCTCCTGTCGCTCTCCGGGGCCGCAGCCTCACCTTTCCCTTTGGGGAGGATGCCCATGCCCGAAGAAGCTACCGTTACCGTAGACGTCCCCTATGACAGCGTGGCGGAGCCCCGGCCCGCGACCATGACCCAGATCGGAGACAAGATCCGGAGCCTCAACCGCCTGCGCCGCATCGAGGGCCAGGTGCGCGGGCTGCAGAGGATGGTCGAGGAAGACCGCCCCTGCTGCGACATCCTGACGCAGGTCTCTTCCGTCCAGGAGGCCCTGCGGGCCGCCGGACGGGAGCTCCTGCGCGATCATCTCAAGCAGTCGACGCGCAGGGCCATCCGCCAGGGCGAGACCGCCGCCGAGGCGATGTGCGACGAGGTCGTCGAGATGGTCTTCCGCCACGGGCGATGAGGCCGGCCGCGGGCTGATACAATCGCGCACGGCATGCGCGATCGCAACGGCCTGCGGGTACTGGTCATCGAGGACAACGCTGACGCCGCCGAGACGCTCGGCGACCTGCTGGCGCTCTTCGGACACCAGGCCGAGATCGCCCACACCGGAGCGGACGGCGTCGACGTGGCGCGCCGCCGGCCTCCGGACGTGGTCCTCTGCGACATCGGACTGCCGGAGATGGATGGCTACGCCGTGGCGCGCGAGCTGCGCGGGGATCCGCTGACCGCACCCATCCGCCTGGTGGCGATCACCGGCTACGGCCAGGAGTCGGACCGGCACCGCGCGGCGGCGGCCGGTTTCGACCTTCACCTGGTCAAGCCGGTGGGCCCCGAGGCGCTGAAGCAGTTGCTCGAGGGCTTTGCCGAGGGCGAACCGGGCCTTGCTGGTCCTGGCGATCTACAATCTCAGGGGTAACGAGTCGCTACTGGCCCGCGAGCTCGCGGCCGTCCTCGGGCGGACGGTGTACGAGGCGAGCTCGCGCGTGCGCGCCCCCGGCGGCGGACCGTCGGTGATCGCTCGCTTCGCCGACCCCCGGGCGGCGCGCGAGGCTGCTGCCCTGCTGCGGACCCGCGGCTTCGACACGCTGCTGCTCGGCGAGGAAGAGGTCGAGGACGACGCGCGCCGCTTCGTGGTGCGCGGCTTCGAGCTGCGTGCCGAGGAGCTGACGGTCGAGTCGAATGGCGCGCGGCTCGCGGTGCGCTACCAGGACGTCGAGCTGCTGCTGCGCGGGATCAGGATCGTGCTGCACGAGCCCGCGGCCCCGCCGCCGACCCGCAAGCTGAGCCTGATGCGCGCCGCTCTCACCGGCGGCCTGATGCTCACCAAGTCCGTGCGCCCTCCGCGGCCGCCGCCGGTCGAGGAGCGGGAAGGATTCCTGCACCTCTATGCCCGGGGGATGCCGCCCCTGGCCTGGCGGGAGGGCAAGCTGAATTACCGCTCGCTGGGCAAGGCCTTGCTCCCGTCGCGCCACGCCAACTTCGCCCAGGTGGTCGCGGAGCTGCGCCGCCGCTGCCCGGCAGCTGCCTACGACGAGCGGCTCGCCACCCGCGCCGGACAGGCGCAGCTGCTCGGTCCGACCCTCTCCGCCGACGAGCACCTCGACGTGGCGATCTCGGTGCTGGCGGCGGCGATGCGAAAGCCTGCGGGGTGATTCGTGGTCATCGGGCCGGGCCGCTGGGGAGGCGGCCCTCCGAACGTGGGTCCGAGATGCTATCGTCGCCGATCGTGCGCGGGCTGCGATTCTTCTCCTGCGGGCCGGCTGGCTTGGGGTGATGACCGCGCTTCCGCGGTGGCGGCTGGCGGCGCTTGGCGTGGTTGCCGGGATGTGCTTGGCCGGCAGGGCTGGCGCCGCGGCCTTGCAGGCGGCCGAGGCTGGCGGATCCTTCACCCTGTCGCTGCCCCAGGCGTTCGAGATGGCCATGGCGGCGAACCGGGCGCTGGCGGCGGCCCGGCTGGCGCGCCCGATCGCCCAGGCCAATGTCGCGGTGGCGGGCGAGCGCCCGAACCCCGACCTGCTGCTCGAGAAGCTGCGGGAGACGCCGCACGAGGCGGCCACCCTGTCGCTTCCCATCGAGACCGCGGGCAAGCGCCAGCGGCGCATTGCCGCCGCCGAGGCGGACGCCGCGAGCGGCGAGGCGGAGATCGCCCGCACCACCGCCGCGACCCGCAACCAGGTGCGGCGCGCGTTCTACGCCCTGCTCGCGGCGCAGCGGCGCGTCGTCGAAGAGCAGGCCAGCCTCGACATCGCCCAGCGCGCCGCGGCCGCCGCCCGCGCGCGCTTCGAGGCCGGCGCCGCGCCGCGGCTCGATGCGCTGCAGGCCGAGCTGGCGGCGGCCCAGGCGAGCAACGACGCCGAGTCCGCCCGCGGCTTGGTGGCGGCGGCCCGCAACCAGTTGAACACCCTGATCGACCGCCCGCCCCAGGCCGCGGTGGCCGTCGAGGGTGAGCTGGCCGCCGGCACCGTGCCGGAGGTCGACGCCGCGATCGCCGGCGCCCTGGCCCACAGCACCGAGCTGGCGCTGGCCGACCGCCGCATCGCCGCCCAGGCGGCGCGCGTGGCGCTGGCGCGGGCACAGCAGGTGCCGAACCCGGTGGTGCAAGGCGCCATCACTCACGGCGCGGAGCCCGACTTCGAGTGGGGCTGGCGCGCCGGGCTCACCGTGACCCTGCCGATCTTCACCCAGCATCGCCCCGAGGTCGAGGTCGAGGAGGCCACCCTGAAGCAGCTCCAGGCCCAGCGCGACGCCAGCGCCGCGCAGATCGCCGGCGCGGTGGCCGCCGCCGCCTCCCAGGCGATGCAGGCGCAACGCCAGGCACTGCGTTTCCGCGACGACATCCTGCCCCACGCCTTGGAGGTCGAGGGGATGGCCGAGGAGTCGTACCGCTCCGGCGAGACCGGCCTGGTCGTCCTGTTGCAGGCGCTGCAATCGACCCGCGACCTGCGCCTGCGCGCGGTCCAGGCGGGGATCGACTACCAGATCGCTCTGGCCGAGCTGGAGCAGGCCGTGGGAGCCCCCTTGCCATGACACGGACCGCCGCCCGCGGGACCCGCCTTGCCGCTACCCCTTCGCACGCAGGCAGGCGGCCACAGTGGCCCGCGAAGCACCGCCCGGGCAGGATGACTCTCACCCGCCTGGCGCTCATCGCGGCAGCGGCGGCAGCGGTGGCCATGGCGATCGCCGGCGTGAGCGCCTGCTCGAAGCCGGCCACCCAGGAGACCGATACCGAAGACAAGGTCCCGGTCGTCACCCGCCCGGCTACCCGCGGCACCATCCGCCCGGTGGTGGTGGCGACCGGCATGGTGAAGCCCGCGACCGGCGCCGAGCTGCTGGTCAGCGCCCCCCAGGGCGCGCGCATCGCCGAGATGCCGAAGGGGGTCGGCGACCGGGTGCGCAAGGGCGACCTGCTGGTGCGCTTCGACATCCCGTCGCTCGACGCCGACGCCAGCGAGCGCCGCTCGGCGCTGGCCAGCGCCGAGGCCCGGGTGACCACCGCCCACGCCAACGAACAGCGCAGCCAGCTGCTCTTCCAGCGCGGCATCGCAGCGCGCAAGGAGCTCGAGGACGCCGAGCGCGAGCTGACCGACGCGGAGGCCGCGGTCGCGGCGGCCAAGACCGCCCGCACCGCCGCCGGCGAGCTGGCCGGCAGGCAGGTCGTGCGCGCGCCCTTCGCCGGCGTGGTGGCGGCGCGCGGCCACAACCCGGGCGACCTGGTGGACGCTTCGGCCGCCGAGCCGATCCTGCGCCTGGTGGATCCGAGCCGCCTGCAGATCGAGGCCGCGGTGCCGCTCGCCGACCTGGCGCGGGTGGTGGTCGGCAACCCGGCCACGGTGACGGGGCCGGGAGCGTATCCGCCGGAGCGCGCGACGGTGCTCAGCCGGCCGGCGGCGGTCGATCCGGCGACCGCGGCGGCCACGGTGCGCCTGAGCTTCGCGGCGCCCACCCAGCTGCCCGCCGGCACGCCGGTGCAGATCGAGATCCAGGGCCAGCCCGACGCCGGCGCGGTGTTGGTCCCGGCCGCCGCCCTGGTGCAGGAGGGGACCCAGAGCTACCTCTTCGCCGTCGACGCCCAGGCCAAGGCGCACCGGCGCCCGGTCCGCGTGGGCATCGTCGCCGGCGGCCAGGCGGAGATCCTCGCCGGCGTCGCGCCCGGCGAAGCGGTGGTGGTGAGCGGCCAGAACGCGCTCCCCGACGGCGCCACGACCACGCCGGCGCCGGCAGCCGAGGGGGAGGCGCCCGGGGCCCCGGAGAGCGCCAAGGCTCCGCCCGGCCCCCGGACCGGCAGCGGCGGCGCGCGCCGATGAGCTTCGTCGGGCACGCCGCGCGCCACCAGAGTGCCATCCTGCTGCTGGTGGTGCTGCTGGCGGTGGCCGGCGTCATCGCGCTGCCGTCGCTCGCCAGCAGCATCTATCCCCCCTTGCAGTTCCCGCGCATCGTGGTGGTGGCGCACAGCGGCATCCTGCCGGCGCGCTCGATGATGCTGACTGTCACCCGCCCGCTCGAGCAGGCCATCCGCGAGGTGCCCGGCATCCGCCGCGTGCGCTCGCGGACGTTCCGCGGCGCCGACGAGATCTCCTGCCTGTTCGAGCCCGCCACGGACATGGACCTCGCCCTGCAGCAGGTGCAGGCGCGGATCGCCGAGGCGCGCACCGGCATGCCGGCCGAGCTCGACCTGCAGGTGGAGCGTCTCTCCCCCGCCACCTTCCCGATGTACAGCCTCATCCTGACCGGCGGGCTGCCAATCGCCGACCTGCGCGACTACGCCTTCTACCTGATGCGCCCGGCCTTCTCCCGCGTTCCCGGGGTCGGGCGGGTGGAAGTGCAGGCGAGCGACAGCCGCGAGATCGAGGTGGTCGCCGACCCGACCCGGCTGCTCGCCGCCGGCCTGACGCTCAAGGACCTGAGCGCCGCTCTCGCCGCCGCCAACCAGCTGGCGCCGGTCGGCCGCTACGACTCCGGCGGACGGCAGTACCTGGTGCTGGCCTCGGATGCCTGGCACTCGGTCGGCGACGTCGCGGCGACGCCGATCGCGGTGCGCAAGGGGGCCACGCTCCGGGTCGCGGACGTGGCGCAGGTCTTCCCCGGATCGCCGGACCGCACCACGCTGGCCACCGGCAACGGCCGCGACGCGGCCCTCATCACCCTCTCGCAGCAGGTCAACACCGACGTCCTGACGGTCAAGGCCGGGATCGAGCGCGCGGTCGAGACCAGCATCGCGCCGGCGCTGCCCTCCGGCCTGCGGATCTCCAAGGTCTACGACCTCGCCGAGTTCGTCTCCACGGCGATCGCCAACGTCCGCGACGCCATCCTCATTGGCGGCCTGCTCGCCGTCGTGGTGCTCATCGTCTTCCTCGGCAACTGGCGGATGACGGCCATCGCCGCTCTCACCCTGCCGCTGACGGTGATGGCGACCTTCCTCTTCATGCGGCTGTTCGGCGAGTCGATCAACCTGATGTCGATGGGCGGCCTGGCGGTCGCCATCGGGCTGGTGATCGACGACGCGGTGGTGGTGATCGAGAACGTCCACCGGCGGCTGGGGACCGGCGGCGACGCCGCGAGCGAGGTCGAGCAGGCGACCGAGGAGCTGGTGGCGCCGGTGGTCGGCTCCACCCTGACCACGGTGGTGGTGCTGGCTCCTCTCGGACTGCTGTCGGGCATCGTGGGGCAGTTCTTTCGCGCCCTGTCGCTGACGCTCTCGGTCTCGGTGCTGATCTCCCTCGGGCTGGCGCTCACTCTCATCCCGCTGCTGTCTCGCCGCGTCTTCGGCAGCAGCGGGGCGCGGACCGCCCGGACCCCGCACTCGGGGCCGCGCTGGGGGGTGCGGCTCGAAGCGTTCTACGCCCGCGCCCTGGCCGCATCTCTGCGGCGGCCGCGCTGGGCGCTGGTGGCGGCGGCGCTGCTCGCGGTGCTCGCCTTCCTGCTGGGTTGGAAGATCCCGAGCGGCTTCCTGCCGCAGATGGACGAGGGCGGCTTCGTGATCGACTACCTCACCCCTCCCGGCACGGCGCTGGCGGAGACCGACCGCATGATCCGGGAGGTCGAACGGCTGGTCGCGGCGACGCCGGAGGTGGCGTCCTTCTCGCGCCGCACCGGCGCCGAGATGGGGCTCTACGCGACCCAGCAGAACAAGGGCGACGTGCTGGTGAGGCTCGAGCCGCGCGGCGAGCGGAAGCGCTCGGCCGAAGAGGTGATCGCCGGCCTGCGGCCGAAGGTGAAGGACGCCCTCCCCGGCGTCGACGTCGAGTTCACCCAGATCCTGGGAGACATGCTGGGCGACCTGGAAGGGAGCGCCGCGCCGATCGAGATCAAGATCTTCGGCGACGACCCCGAGGTGCTCGGCCGCATCGCCGAGCACGTCGAGCCGCTGCTCTCGCAGGTGCACGGCGTCGTCGACGTGGTCGGCGTGGAGCGCGGCAACCCCGAGGTGACCTGGCAGATCGATCCGGTGGCCGCCGGCCGCCTGGGGCTCACCGTCGAGCAGGTGGCCGGCCAGCTGGCGGCCAACTGGCTGGGCGACGTCTCGACCGAGCTGCGCCTGCCGGACCGCACCATCCCGGTGCGCGTGCGCTATCCCGACCGCTACCGCCTCGACCCGACCTGGCTGGCCACGACCCGGCTCCGCGGCGCCGACGGCTCGCTGGTGCCGCTCGCCACCCTCGGCCGCCCGGTGGCCGCCTCCGGCCAGAGCGTCCTGACCCGCGAGGACCTGCGCCAGATGGCGCTGCTGACCGCCCGCCTCGAGGGGCGCGATCTCGGCAGCGCCGTCGCCGAGATCCAGTCGCGCCTGCGCTCGCTGCGCCTGCCCACCGGCACCTCGATCGAGGTCGGCGGCCAGTACGAGTCGCAGCGCCAGTCCTTCCACGAGCTGCTGACCGTCTTCGGGGTGTCCGCCTCCCTGGTGCTGGCCATCCTGCTCTTCCAGTTCCGCGCCTGGCTGCCGGCCGCCCTGCTGCTCGCCGCGGCCCCGCTGTCGCTGGCCGGCGCCTTCGCCCTGCTCTGGCTGACCGGCACCGAGCTCAACGTCTCCTCGGCCATGGGCCTGATCCTGCTCATCGGCCTGGTGGTCAAGAACGGCATCGTGATGCTCGACTACGCTCACCGCCTGCGCGACGAGGGAGCACCGCTCCGAGACGCGATCGAAGCCGCCGCGCGCGTCCGCCTGCGCCCGATCCTGATGACCACCCTCTGCACCCTCTTCGGCCTCCTGCCCCTTGCCCTCGGCATCGGCGCCGGCGCCGAGCTGCAGAAGCCCCTCGCCCTGGCAGTGATCGGCGGCCTGGGGCTGTCGACGCTGGTGACGCTGCTCGCGGTGCCGTCGCTCTACGTGGCATTCCGGGCGCGGCGCGAGGGCGGGCCGGCGGCCCCGGCGGCCGGCGGCGTGCCCGCGCTCTCCGAGTAGAACCCGAAACGCCTCTGCCGGCCTCTACGCTCTTCCGGCCATCCGTCCCGCTGACCCTTACTCGCGACCTGGCAGGCATTGAAAGCCCTGCTCGGCGAAGTGCCGATCGAAGGCGAAGGCGATCTCGACTCCCGACCGACGGGCGATCTCGAAGCTGACGCAGTCGACCAGGCTGAGTTTCCGCCGCCGGGCGATCAACAGGGCGGCGACAGCTGCGGCATGCACCTGCGGGTCTACCCACCGGACGCTGAGAACGGAGGCAACGTCGCTTTGAAAGAGCGTAAGCGCCGCCAAGCCGAGGCGGTGCTGAACGAGAGCGAAGGTCTCGAGCAGGATGTAGTTGGTGCACAGGAGCGTGGCGCCCTGGCCCAGGAGACCCTGCCAGATCTGACGGGCTTCGGCATGGTTCGCGTCATCCGCATCGAGGATGGCCAAGAAGGCGGAGGTATCGACGAAGACCATCATTCGCCGTAGATCTCCGCCAGGTGGTCGTCGTGCCTGGTCGAGAGATCCTTCTGGCCTGACCGATAACGGCCGGCGGCGGCGAGGGCCCGTCGCTTCATTTCGGCTCTGCTCAGGGTCGAGCTCTGACGCAGTAGGTCCTCCGCGGCCTGGCGGATGAGCTCGGCGACAGAGATCCGCCGCTCCGCGGCCAACGACTTGAGCGCCTGGGACTGCTCGTCGGTGAGCTGAATCTGGGTTCGCTGCATAGAACTCTCTCCATCATGATTACATGACAGGCATCATGGTATCACACAACGCCTCCGCCCGGCTCGCGCGGCGGCCGCGACGTGAGCCGGGGGCAGGCAGACCGCGGCGAAGCCGTGCTCCGCGGCCTCGGCGACGAGGCGCTCCATCGCCGCCGCCGGCGCTTCCGGCCGCAGCAGAGTGTGATCGATGTACCGCGCGAGGCTTCCGGCCGGGTCGGGGCCGGACGGGCTGGTGACAGCGGGTTCAGGATCAGCCGATTCGCCGGCAGCCTGTCCGGCGCCGGCTGACCCGAGGCCGGCTGGGCCAGCCGTCACCGGCCGCCCTGCCCGGCGGCGTCTTTCTGGGCGGGCGCCGGATCGAAGCGCACTCGCGACAGCTCGACCCCGGTGTAGTAGTGGTAGAGGATCTCGCGGTAGGTGTGGCCGCGCTGGGCCATGCCGTAGGCGCCGACCTGGCAGAGGCCGACGCCGTGGCCCCAGCCGCGGCCGGTGAAGAGCCAGCCGGCCTCGCGGCGCGGCGGCGCCAGGCGCTTGGCGGTGAACAGCGTGTCCGGCACGTCCAGGGTCCAGCGCACCGCCAGGCCGTCCACCTCGGCGGTGCGGCCCTCGTCGCCTTCGATGCGGATCTTGCCGACGCGGCCGGAGATGCCACGCTCGAGGATCTCGAAGGTGCGGAACCCCAACCCGGGAAAGCGCGTGCCGATGGTCGCGGCCAGCTGCGCATCGCTGTGATAGCGGCTCCACGAGCTGTAGGCGCTGGTGCGGTCGAAAGCCACTCCTTCGAGGTTGATGTCCTGGACGGCGGCGAGCAGGCGGGTGTCCTGCCAGAACAGGGTCAGGTTGTCGCCCGGCACCAGCGCCAGGCCGGCCGCGGTCAGGTCGGTGCCGCGCTTGTGGAACGTGGCCAGCCGCTCCGGCATCGCGACGGTGCGGTCCTCCTTGCCCGAGCGCACCGTCAGCTTGCCGTCGACGAGCGACAGGAAGGAGACTTGCTCGCGGCGCACCACCTGCAGCATCTCGGCGAGCGCCAGCAGCATCCGCTCGACCTCGTCCTCGCGCAGCGGCTGGTCGGGTGGACCGGTCAGCAGCCCGCTCTTGGCCAGGTAGGCGGCGCGGCGCCGGTCCTCCTCGCTCCAATCCGGCGGCGGGTCCTTGACCAGGTAGGCGATGTCCTGCGGCGCCAGGAGCACCTTGGCGTCCAGCGCCAGGTCGAACGACGACGACACGAAGCGCGCCACCTGGCGGCGGTCGAGCGAGGTCAGCCGGTCGTTGTCGGGCGCCGGCAGCCCGGCGAGCAGCGCCAGGTGCTCGATGCGGGAGGCCAGCTCCATGACGGGGGTCGCTCCGGTCGCGAAGGTGGGGAGCAGGCGCCGCGTCAGGCCGGCCGGGAACGGGATGCCCGCCGGCAGGTCGCCTTCCAGGCGCTGCATGCCCTCCTCCATGCACGGGACGCCCTTGAGGTACGGCTCGTCCTCCTTGAGCGGGAACATCACCTTCACGTCCTCGGTGTGGCCGCCGCAGGTCGAGCTGTACAGGGCGTCGACCAGCTGGCCGCCGTAGATCAGCACCTGGCCGGCCGTCTCCGACACCGCCCGGTCCGAGAGCGGATGCTCGACGTCCATGCCGCCATAGACCTGGCAGCGCGGCGTGGCGCAGATGTCATATCCCTCGCGCGAGAACTCCCCGAGGTTCCTCAGGGTGTAGGTGCGGGCCGCCACGGCCTGCGCCTTCAGCGCCTCGAGCTGGCGGTACTGCTCGGGTCCCATCTCGCTCGGCACGACGCCGCGCAGGTACTCCTCGACCGGCAGCTCGTCGATCAGGTTGAGCGTGTCGCGGTCGTTGAGGTACACCAGGATGCGGCCGCGATAGCGGTGCCCCTGCACCCGGATGCCGCCCTCGCCGGCCGGGTCGATCGCCAGCCAGCGGCCGGGATAGACGGCGGACACGTCCCCCTGGGTCACGCGCAGGGCCGGCTGCGAGACGCTGCCGCCCTCGTAGACCACGAAGGCGCCGGTGACGCCGATCGTCGACAGCCGCCGCAGGTCGCCGTCGGCCGCCTCGCGGGTCGTGTAGCGCCCGATCCTCACCCGGTAGAGGTCGATGCCGGCGTCGAAGTGCGCATCGCCCGGTTGGCCGGTGTCGCGCTCCAGGCGGCGCGCCAGGTCCTGCGCCTGGCGCTCGTCGCGCAGCGCCGCCACCTGCAGGCGGTAGATCCCCGCCTGCGCGCCGGCCGCCGCCGGCTCGACGCGGATCGAGGAGACCGCCGCCACCACCTTGCCGCCGGCCGAGAGCCGCAGGCCGGCCTCGCAGCACGGCAGGGAGACGGCGGGCAGGTCGCTGGCCAGGCCGACCTTGAGCAGGAGGGGCGTCACCGGCACC
>DATDGZ010000207.1:0-9849 GCA_036521795.1 Thermoanaerobaculia bacterium
ACTGGTGGCGGCGGGCGCTCGCCGGCGCGCCGCCGCTGCTCGACCTGCCGACCGACCGGCCGCGGCCGGCGCGGCAGAGTCTGCGCGGCGACCGCCTGGCGCACCGCTTCGCCCCGGCGCTGGGAGAGGCGGTGCGTGCCCTGGGGAGGACGCAGGGCGCCACCGCATTCATGATCCATGTCGCCGCCTTCCAGGCGCTGCTCGGCCGCTACGCCGGGCAGCAGGACCTGGCGGTCGGCACCCCGGTCGCCGGCCGCAACCGGGTGGAGATCGAGGGGCTGATCGGGTGCTTCGTCAACTCCCTCGTGCTGCGCGCCGATCTGCGCGGCAATCCCGGCTTCGCCGAGCTGCTGGCCCGCACCCGCGAGGCGGCCCTGGCCGCCTACGCCCACCAGGAGCTGCCGTTCGAGAGGCTGGTCGAGGAGCTGGCGGTGGAGCGCAACCTCGCGTCCCAGCCGCTCTTCCAGGTGATGTTCGTGCTGCAGAACGCACCGGCCGAGGAGCTCGCCCTGCCGGGGCTTCAGCTCACCGCGCTGCCGCTCTCGTCACGCACCGCCAAGCTCGAGCTGACCCTGTCGCTCGCCGAGACGGCGGACGGCCTCGCCGGCTGGCTCGAGTACAAGACCGACCTGTTCGACGCCGCGACCGGCGAGCGGCTGCTGGCCCACTACGCGGTGCTCCTCGATGGGATCGCCGCCGATCTCGAGACGCCGCTGTCCGAGCTACCGCTCCTCACCGCCGCCGAGCGCCACCAGATGACCGTGGAATGGAGCGGCGGCGGCGACGGCGAGCTGCCGGCGTTACCGACCTCGTCAGGGTTGCCCGACTCAGGGCGATGGTGCCTGCACCGGCGGTTCGCAGCCGAAGTGGAACGTGCGCCGCAAGCGGTGGCGGTGGTCTGCGCAGGGGCGAGCTTGACCTACGGCGAGCTCAACCGGTGCGCCAACCGCCTGGCCCGCCACCTGCGGCGCCTGGGCGTGGGGCCCGAGGTGCCCGTGGCCCTCTGCCTCGAGCGCTCCCTCGAGCTGGTGGTGGGCATCCTGGGCATCCTGAAGGCCGGCGGCGCCTACGTGCCGCTCGACCCGAGCTATCCGCGCGATCGCCTGCGCTCGGTCGTCGCCGACGCCCTGGCGGGCGTCGAGAGGCCGGTGCTGGTGACCCAACAGCGCCTCGCGGGGCTGTTCGAGCCGGAGGCCCGCGGCGGAGGGCCTGAGAGCCCAGGGCAAGCAGGAGCGCCGGACCTGCCCCTCCAGGTCGTCGCCATGGACGCCGACCAGGAACGGATCGGCCGCGAGAGCGACGCCAACCTGGCGGACGGCGCCACGACGCAGGGTCTCGCCTATGTGATCTACACCTCGGGGTCGACCGGCCGGCCGAAGGGCGTCCAGGTCACCCATGCCAACGTCACCCGCCTGTTCACGGCGACACGGCGGTGGTTCGGCTTCGGCGCCGGCGACGTCTGGACGATGTTCCACTCCGCCGCCTTCGACTTCTCCGTCTGGGAGCTGTGGGGGGCGCTGCTCCACGGCGGCAGGCTGGTGGTGGTGCCGTACTGGGTAAGCCGCTCCCCCGAGCAGTTCCTTGGCCTGCTCGCCGGCGAGGGCGTGACGGTCCTCAACCAGACGCCCTCGGCGTTCCGGCAGCTGATCGAGGCCGACGCCCATGCCGAGGCGGCCTCGCCTCGGGATCACGCTCCCGGGACGGCCGAAGAGAGTGGCAGCGGCGGCGGACGGCCGGACCTGTCGCTGCGCCTGGTGATCTTCGGCGGCGAGCCCGTGGACCTCGCCAGCCTGGCGTCCTGGGTGGAGCGCCGCGGGGCCTCGCGGCCCCGGCTGGTGAACATGTACGGCATCACCGAGACCACGGTCCACGTCACCTATCGTCCGCTCGGCCTGACCGATCTCGCGGCGCCGCAGCGCAGCCCGATCGGCGTCGGCATCGGCGATCTGCGCCTCTATCTCCTGGATGCCTGGTCGAGCCCGGCCGCGCTCGGTGCGGCGGGCGAGCTTCACGTCGGCGGGGCCGGGGTCGCGCGCGGCTACCTCGGGCGACCGGAGCTGACCGCGGCCAGGTTCGTGCCCGACCCCTTCGCGGAGAGCTGCGGGGTGCCGGGCGGACGCCTCTACCGGACCGGAGACCTGGCGCGCTTCCGGCCGGACGGCGACCTCGAGTTCCTGGGCCGGGTGGACCACCAGGTCAAGATCCGCGGTTTCCGCATCGAGCCGGGCGAGATCGAGACCGCGCTCGCCGGCCATCCGGCCGTGCGGCAGGCGGCGGTGGTGCCGGGCGAGTCGGCGGCGGGCGAGTGCCAGCTGACGGCCTGGGTCGCGGCGCCCGCCGAGCTCGCCGCCGCGGAGCTGCGGGCCTTCCTCGCCGCACGGTTGCCCGACTTCATGGTGCCGGCCGCGATCGTGGTCCGCGACACCCTGCCCACCACCCCCAACGGCAAGCTCGACCGCAAGCAGCTCGCGCGCTGGGGCGTCCGCCGGGCCACGGACGGCGCGGTGGATCGCGCCGGCCGGCCGCCCGCCCCGCCGCACCCGCCGACCCCGCCGATCGACGCCGTCGAGGCCGAGCTCGCCGCGATCTGGGCGGCGGTCCTGGGGCGCCACGACGTCGGGCGCGAGGACAGCTTCTTCGACCTGGGGGGGCACTCGCTGGCGGCGGTCCGGCTGATGGCACGCATCCGCGAGCGCTTCGGCCGCGAGCTGCCCCTGGCAGCCCTCTACCGCGCCGCGACCATCGAGCGCCTGGCGGTCCTCCTGCGGGCCGGCTCCGCGCCTGCCGTCCGCTCCGCCCTGGTGGAGCTGACGCCGGCCGCGGGCGGCGCCGGCTCGCGGGGGGCGCGGCCGCTGTTCTGCGTGCACCCGGCCGGCGGCAACGTCCTCTGCTACGCCGAGCTGGCGCGGGCCCTGGGGCCGGATCAGCCGCTCTACGGCCTGCAGCTTCCCGACCCGGCGCCGCCGGGGTCCGGCCCCACCGTCGAGACGCTGGCGGCGCGCTACCTCGAGGAGCTGCCGGCGGTCGCGCCCGCCGGCCCTTATGCCCTGAGCGGCTGGTCGCTCGGCGGCGCCATCGCCTACGAGATGGCGCGGCAGCTGCGAGCCGCGGGCGAGGCGGTCGAGCTGCTCGCCCTCATCGATCCGTCTCCGCTGTCACGCCCGCCCACGGCAGGAGTGCCGGCGGCAGGAATGGACGGCGGCGACGCCGGCCTGCGGGCTCAGTTCCTGGGCGACCTCGTGGCGCTTGCCAGTCGCGCCGCCGGTCAGCTCGCCGGCAATGGCGCCGCGGTTCCCGGAGGAGCGGGCGTCGCCAGGCCCGGCAACGGCAACGGCGACGGCGGCAGGGCGACGCTCGCCGCAGGCCACGCGGAGCTCGCGGCGATCGCTGCGCGCGGGCTCGACCCGGCTCTTTCCCTCCCCAGCCTGGCGGCGGCGGCGCAGGCGGCCGGCCTGCTGCCACTCGAGATCGGACCGGCCGACGTGGCGCGCCTCTTCGACCAGTTCCGCACCACGCGGCAGGCGCTCGACCGCTATCGGCCCGCTCCCTATCCCGGCCGCCTCACCCTGCTGCTCGCCGCCCACCGCCCGGCCACCGCCGGCCCGGTCGATCCCGCCGCCGCCTGGGCAGCCCTCGCCGGCGCCGGCTCCGAGCTCGAGCTGCTGCCCGGCGACCACTACTCGATCGTCCGCCCGCCGGCAGTCACCGCGCTGGCCGGCGCGCTGCGGCGCCGCCTCGGCGCCGGTCGGTGACTGGTGGCCCGCTCGGTTCATTCATCTGCGAATCGCACTCGCCGGAACGAGAGCTCTAGCTAGAGTAGGTCACCCCTAGTGCGCCGGCTACGGCGCGGACTCCAGAGTGCTGCGCTGCCAGCGCTCCATCACCTCGGCGGGTGGCCGGAAGTCCATGGGCTCGCCGGTCTCGAGCAGCGACTTCAGGCTGGACAGCATCATCGGCCAGCCGCCGTAGACCTCCGAGCTGGCGCCCTCGCGGATCTGGTCGTGCGTGACGGTCAGCCGGCAGACCTCCCCCATCGGCTCGATCTCCCAGGTGATTCGCGACTGCCCCTCGCGCTGGATCTCGGCGCTCCACAGCGGCACCATCGTCTGCACGAGGCGGCGCGGGGGCTCGACCTCGAGGTTCTCGCCCTCGCCCAGGAGGCCGCCGTCGGGGGTGCGCATCTCGAAACGCGAGCCCGGCGTGAAGTCGGATGACACCACCGCCCCGAAGGAATACTTGCTCCTCGTCTCGCTGGTGGTGATCGCGTGCCACAGGCGCTCGGGGGTGGTCCGGATGTAGATCTCGAACACTTTTTCCATGGTTTCCTCCAGCCTTTTCTTGAGCCCGCTCAGCCGCGCTGCCCAGGGCTCGGCGTATTTGCTCACCCAGCGGTCGTGGACGAGCCGGATCGGGACAGGATTCAGAAAGTGGAGCTTCTCGCGGCCACGCCGTTTCGTGACCACGAGGTTCGCCTCCGCGAGCACCTTGAGGTGCTTCATCACGCCGAAGCGGGTCATCGGCAACCGCTGCTCGAGAGCAGTGAGCGTCTGCCCGTCCTGCTCGAACAACTCGTCGAGCAGCCTCCGGCGCGTCGGGTCGGCGAGGGCTCTGAAGACCGCGTCCATGCCCGACATCATACGTGACCATTCGGTCACGTGTCAACAGGCAACGGCAGAGAAGTGGCAATGGGGCAGGCGATGCCGGGTGCACCGCGGATGCACCGCCGGCGAACCGGATGGATCCGTGCGGTGTGTGGGGAACCTCAGGCCGAGACTCGCAGGGCGCTTACAAAAATATTCTATGCTGATCCGCATCAGGGCCTGGAACGATGGGCACTGGCGCGCTTGGCTCTCGGTTCTCCTGGCGACTCGGCAGATCTTGCGATCTTCCTATCGGCGTGGATCCGGCCTGAGGCACCTGCGCCACGGCCGTGCGCTGAATCATCAAGGGCAATGCGTGACAGGGCAATGCGTGATTGGGCAGGTCCGCTGTGTCGGGCAGCTGCCTGTGCAGGGATCGCCGCAGGTAAATGCGCCTCCGGCCACGGTCTTGAGATTCAGGCCGGTGAGTGCGGCCAGAGTTTCCCGGTGAAGGCTGAGCGGCCCGCGGCGGCGATGGGTCTTCATAGTTAGGCCTCCTGAGGAGAACGTCCTATTGAATTCGAGCATATCATAGCTACCGCAGCTTAAAGATTCAAGACTTCTTCAGGAACGATCAAGCACGATCGGAGGGCAAACTCGGGAGAGGAGCACGGAATCTGACCTGGACGTGAATGAAGGCGGGGCGGCAGACCGGCCGCCCGCGCCAGCCCCGGCCGGGCCGGGTCGTGCTCCATCTCCGCGGAGGCGTCAGGGGGCGAGGGGCAGCTCGGGTCGATGGGCCTCCATCCCCGAGCCTACCATCCCGATTGCACCATTCTGCCGCGGTCCGTGGTAGCGCTAGCCTCCTCGGCGGCATGGCCCGCTCTCAGCAGGCATTCGCGGAGCCGGTCGGCGAGGGCCGCGACGTGGGGAGGCCGCAGCATCGTGTAGTGATCGCCGGCGACGCGGTGCAGCTCGACTCCCGCCGGGGCGAGCGCACTCCAGGCGGCGAGGAGATCGGGGGCAGGGCGGGCTTCCGCGCTGAAGATCGTGAGCCGGCCGGCGTAAGGCTCCGGATGGTAGCGGCGCAGGGCACGTCCATTGGATTTGATCAGGTCGAGGGCGGCGCGCAGCTGCGCCGCGCCGAGGGCTCGCGAGTGGGGCCTGGCCGAGCCCGCCTGGGCGCTGGCGAGGTGGAGCACGTCCTCGGGCGCGAGCCGCAGGAGCTCTTCGCGGCTGCGGCCCAGGTCGAGTCCCAGGCTTCGCAGATGCTCGACGAACCACACCGTGAGCGTCCCATCCGTGAGCCGCTCGCGCCCGTCGCCGGCGGGATGGGGAGGATCGATCAGCGCGACCAGGGCGGGCGGTTCGCCCTCGCGGGCAAGCTGCCGGGCCATCTCGTAGACGATCGCCGCGCCCATCGACCAGCCGCCGATCAAGTAGGGCCCGCTCGGCTGGAAGCCGCGCAGCGATTCGATGTGCCGGTGCGCCATGTCCTCGATCGTCGCCGGTAGCGGCTCGCCCGCCGCGGCGTCCGGCGCCTGCAGGCCGTAGAACGGGAGGTGCCCACCGAGTTGCCGCGCCAGCTCGCGGTAGCAGAGCACGCTGCCGCCGATCGGGTGGACGCAGTAGAACGGCAGTCCCTCCCTCCCGGCCCCGATCGCGACCAGGGTCGAACGGTCGCGGGGAACGGCGCCCGCGTGCTCACCGCCCGCGTGCTCGCCGCCGGTGCGCTCTGCGCCCGCGCGCAGCAGGCCGGCCAGGCGCTCGACGGTGGCGGCCTCGAACAGTGTCGAGATCGGCAGGCGCCTCCCGAAGCGCTCCTCCACCGCCGCCATCAGGCGCACGGCCAGGAGGGAGTGCCCCCCGAGGTCGAAGAAACTGTCCGCGATTCCCACCGGGGCGACGCCCAGGGTCTCTTCCCAGATGGCGACCAGCTGGAGCTCGAGGTCGTCGCGCGCCGCGAGCGGGGCTTGCCACCGGCGGGCGAGCGCCCGCTCCGGCTTCGGCAGTGCCTGGCGGTCCACCTTGCCGTGGCGCGTCAAGGGCAGGGCGGCGAGCGGCACGTAATCCGCCGGCACCAGGTGCTCCGGCAGCCTGGCGCGCAGGAAGTCGCGCAGCTCGCCGGCCTCCGGCTCCGCCCCCGGAGCGGCGACCACGTACGCCGCGAGCCGGCGGTCTCCCGGTTCGTCCTCCCGCGCCACGACCGCCGCCGCCCGCACCGCCGGGTGCTCGACGAGCGCGGCCTCGATCTCGCCCGGCTCGACGCGGAAGCCGCGCACCGTCAGCTGGAGATCCGCGCGGCCCAGGAAATCGAGATTCCCGTCGGCGCGGAGCCGGCAGACGTCGCCGGTGCGATAGAGGCGCTCGCCGGCCAGCTGGCTCACCGGATCGGGGACGAAGCGCTCGGCCGTCAGGTCGGGCCGGCCGAGATAGCCCCTGGCCAGGCCGCCGCCGCCGATGAAGAGCTCGCCCTCGGCGAGGATCGGGACGGGCCGGAAGTCGGCGTCGAGCACGAAGAGGCGGGTGTTGGCGATCGGGCGGCCGATCGGCACCGCGCCGGCGCCGGCGGCCGCGCCCGCCGAGCGGTCTCCCGCGGCGAAGGCGTGCACGGCGCATCCGACGGTCGCCTCGGTGGGGCCGTACTCGTTGACGATGCGGACCGCGGGCGCGTGGTCGCGCCAGAGGGCGAGCTGGCGGCCGAGCAGCTGCTCGCCGCCGACCACCAGGACCGCCGCCGCCTCGCGGGCCCGTGCCGCGGGGAGGGTCTGTCCCAGCACGTCGAGGTGTGCCGGGGTGAGCTTGACGAAGCCGAAGCCGCCGCCCGTGAGCGTGCGAGCGAGACCGTCGATCCCTTCGTGCTCCGGGACGAGCACCACCTCCCGGCCGGCAAGGAGAGGCGCGAAGAGGCTCGTCACGGTGAGATCGAAGGTGAGCGAGGTGTGCACGGGAGCCCCGCCGGCGCCGAGGCCGCCGCCGAGACCGTCGCGGAGGCCGGCGTGGAGGCCATCGTCGAGGCCGTCGTCGTCGGTTCCCAGGTAGGCGCGGGTGCTCCAGCCGAGGTAGTGGGCCAGAGCGGCATGCGAGACCATGACCCCTTTCGGCCGCCCGCTCGAGCCCGAGGTGTAGAGGACGTAGGCGAGGTTCTCGGGGCTGAGGGGCGCCGCGGCGGGGGCGGTCGCAGCGAGCGGCGCCCCCGTGGGATCGTGAGCGGCCCGCCTCAGCTCGCCGGTCGCGGCGTCGATCGTCACGACCGCCGGGCGCTGCGCGGCCGGGCGCACGGCCAGGCGCGCAGCCAGGGCTGCCTCGGTCACCAGCACGGAGATCCCGCAGTCGGCCATCAGGAAATCCAGCCGCTCGCCTGGCAGCCCTGGGTCGAGGGGGACGTAGGCGCCGCCCGCCGCCAGGGACGCGACGACCGCGACCACCGCACCGGGGCACCGCGGCAGCAGGATTCCGACCCGCCTCTCCGGCCCGATCCCGAGGGCGGCCAGGCGCCGGGCCAGCTCGCCGCTCCGGGCGTCGAGCTGGGCAAAGGTCAGCAGGCTCGCTCCCCAGCGCACGGCCGGGCGCCCGGGCGTCCGCGCGGCTTGCGCGGCGAAGCGCTCGTGCACGGAGCGCCAGCCGGGAAGGGGCGCAGCCGTGTCGTTCCATTCGCGGAGGAGCTGCTGGCGCTCGGCGGTGTCCAGGGCCGGGTGCTCCTCGTGGGGAGAGTCGCCCCGGAGCATCGCGGCCATCGCCGCCAGCACCCCGGCATAGGAGCGTGCCAGGCGATCGACCTGCACCCGCGCCAGCCGGCGCCGATCGAACTTGAGGAGGAGGGTGATCCCGGCGGACCGGGGATCGCGCACGAAGGTCACGTCCAGCGGGATACTCGTCGCGCCCGAGCCCTGCACGCCCACGATCTCGATCCGCTCGTCGCCCGCGAGCCGCTGCAGGACGTGGAAGTGGAGATAGGTGAAGGCAACCTCGAAGAGCGGCTGCCGGCCCAGCCCGCGTTGCACCTCGGCCATCGGAAAGCGCCGGTGCGGCAGCGTCTCGATCTCGGCCGTGAAGGTGCGCCGCACCAGCGCGGACCAGCTGCCGCGCCCGAGGCGCAGCCGCAGCGGCACCGTGTTGAGAAAGAGACCGAGCGTCCGCTCGCCGCCCTCGACCTCCGGCCTGCCGTTCGACACCAGTCCGGTCAGCACGTCGTCCTGCCCGGCGGCGAGCGCGCAGACCTTGAGATGGGCCGCCAGCAGGACGCTCTTGAGCGGCACGGCCAGTGCGGCGGCGTGCGCCGCGAGCGCCGCGCAGAGATCGCCGGCCAGAGGCAGGACGAGCTCCTCGACGCCGCCGCCCCGGCCGCCGTCCCCGCTCGCCCCGGCCCCCCTCGCCCCGTCCCCGCTCGGCCCGTCCACGCTCGCGCCGTCCAAGCTCGCCCCGGCCCCCCTCGCGCCGTCCAAGCTCGCGCCGTCCACGCGCGACGGCGGCACCGGCCACGAGGGGAGCCGCGACCATCCTCGCTCGGCGATCTTGTCCAGCCAGTAGCGCCGGCTTGCCGGGGAGCCCAGCGCTTCTCGCTCCAGGGCGACGAAGGTACGGAAGAGCGCCGCCGCCACGGGCGCTCCGGACGGCGCGGGCGGAACGGGCGCCGCGGGCACCGCAGGCGCCGCGGACGGCGCCGGGGAGGCACCCGTCGCGTCCAGCCCAGCAAGATAGAGACCGAACAGCTCCCCCATCATCGAGGCAACGCTCCAGCCGTCGAGGATGGCGTGGTGATGGAGCATGCCGAGCTCGATCTCCTCGCGGGCGGGCCGCGGCGACGGGCGGGCATCGCCAGCGCCTCGGCTCCCGGCATCCGGCCCCTCGGCGGCCGCGACCCGCGCCAAGCGGACGATCTCGAAGCGCAGGAGCGGAGCGCGCGCGGGATCGAATCTCTCGCACCGAGCGCGCTCGAACCAGCGCGCCAGCGTCTCCTCCCGCGCGGCCGGGGCCAGGGCGCGCAGGTCGATCATCCGCAGCGGGATCTCGATCTGCCGGTGCACCCATTGGAGAGGCTCGCCGAACCCGGCGGGATGAAACGCGGTGCGCAGCACCGGGTGGCGGCTCGCCAGCTCGCGGAGCGCCGCACGCCAGGCGCCGGGGTCGAACGCCAAGCGCAGCCGCGCAGGTGAAATTACTGGGCCTGGTTTCCCAGCCCATGCCTGAATCAGTTCGGTTGCCATGGAATAGAACGCTTCAGATAGATCCTTCGGCAACCCTTCAATTTCCTTCTCCCAAGCCGACC
>DATDGZ010000208.1:0-19641 GCA_036521795.1 Thermoanaerobaculia bacterium
GATCGCGAAGTAGTTCATCGGCGTCGAGGCGAGGCCGATGTCGAGCACGTCGAAGCCCGCGGCGGTGATGCCCTCGATCAGGGCGGACGCCAGGACGGGACTGCTGTCGCGCATGTCGCGGCTCACCACGACGGTGTTGCCGCGCTCGCGGTCCGTCTCGTCGAGCACGTGCTGGAAGGCGAGGCCGATCTGGTGCGCGATCTCGGCGTGGATCTCGGCCGGGTAGATGCCCCGGACGTCGTAGGCCTTGAAGATTCCGGACATGGTGGTCTCGGTCACTCGAGCGCCGGACCGCTCAGGCCGGGACTCCCGGCTCGCGCGCCAGGCCGGCGGCGTGCGCGGCGCGCTCCTCGCCGCCCACCGCCTTCTCGATCCAGACGCGCGCGGCGGGTCCTCCCTCGAGAACCAGCGCCGAGCCGTCGCCGTCGCGCGGCTCCTCGAGGCGCTCGATCGACACCGTCAACGTCTCGGCCTGGATGTAGGCCTGGTGCCGTTCGAGCAGGCGCGCGACGTCGGCGCCGCCGCCGAGGACGAAGAGCCGGATGCGGTCGGCGTAGTCGAGCCCCATCTCCCGGCGCCAGACCTGGACCTGGTGCACCAGCTCGCGGGCCTGCCCCTCCAGGCGCAGCTCCTCGGTGACGTGCGTGTCGAGCGCCACCAGCAGCTCGCGGTCGCCCTGGGTGGCCATCCCTTCCTTCTCGACCAGGTGCACCTCGACCTCGCCGGCGGCCAGCGCGACCTCTTCGCCGCCGGACAGGCGCAAGGCCAGGCTGCCCGAGCGCTCGAGCTCGGCGGCCAGGGCGTCGCCGTCGGCCGCGGCGAGCGCCTGCTTCACCAGCGGCATGCGCTTGCCGAGGCGCGGCCCGACCTTCGGGAAGATCGGCCGCACCTCGTGATGGACGTACCGCGCGCGGTCGGCCGCCCAGTGCACCGCGTGCACGTTGAGCTCGTCGCGCAGCAGGTCCTCGTACGGAGCGACCGCTTCGCGCAGGCGCGGATCGGCGGCCACCAGGGTGACGGCGGCGAGCGGCTGCCGGGTCTTCAGGCCATGAGCGTTGCGGGCGGCGTGCCCCAGCCGCACGATGCGCTGGACGGCGGCCATTCCCGCCTCGAGCGCCGGGTCGGCGCGCCCGGCGGCGGGCTCCGGCCAGCCCTCGAGGTGGACGCTCGCCGCCGCGGCCGGGTCCTGGCTGCGCAGCAGGTGGCGGTGCAGCACGTCGGCCACGAAGGGCACGAAGGGGGCCAGCAGGCGCGCCAGCGTGGTGAGGACCTCGTAGAGCGCGTCGTAGGCGCTCGCCTTGCCGGCCGCCCCATCCGCCCCGGTGCCGTCGGCACCGCTCGCCGTCCTACCGGCCGGCCCGCCCGGCGCCGGGTCCGCCGCGGGGGCCCAGAAGCGGCCGCGGCTGCGGCGGATGTACCAGTTGGTGAGGTCGTCGATGAGCTCCTCGATGCCGCGCGCCGCCTCGGCGATGCGATAGCCCTCGAGGTGCCCGGTCGTGGCGGCGATCAGCCGATCCAGCCGCAGCAGGACCCAGCGGTCGAGCGCCGGGCGGTCGCCGAAGCACAGGGCCGGCGCCGAGGGTGCTCCGCCGCCGCCGTCGCCGGCAGCGGTGCCAGAAGCGGCAACCCCGGCACCGTCGCCGCCGCGGGCTGCCGGCGGCCGCCAGCCGTCCAGGTTGGCGTAGATGGTGAAGAACGAGAGCGCGTTCCACAGCGGCAGCAGGAACCGCTGGGCCGCCTCCCGCACCAGGCGCGCCGAGAAACGCGACGGCACCTCCGGGTTGTTGACGCAGAAGTACCAGCGCAAGGCGTCGGCGCCGCTCTCCTCGATGACCCCCATCGGCTCGACGAAGTTGCCGAGCCGCTTGGACATCTTGCGCCCCTGATCGTCGTTGACGTGGCCGAGCACGATGCAGGTGCGATAGGCGACCGAGTCGAACAGCAGGGTGCCGAGGACGTGCAGGGTGTAGAACCAGCCGCGCGTCTGGTCGACCGCCTCGGAGATGAAGTCGGCCGGGAACTGGCGCCGGGCGTCGATCAGCTCGCGGTTCTCGAACGGATAGTGGTGCTGGGCGAAGGGCATCGAGCCGGCGTCGAACCAGGCGTCGATGACGTAGGGCACCCGGCGCATGGTGCCGCCGCACTTGCCGCAGGGCAGCGCGAAGTCGGGTCCGTCGATGAAGGGCCGGTGCGGGTCGAACTGCGCCGCGTCGTAGGGGTCGGCGGGAGCCGGCCTGCCGGCGGCCTCGAACAGCTCGGCGAACGACCCGATCACCCGCTGGCCGCCGCAGTCGCAGGTCCAGATGGGCAGCGGCGTCCCCCAGTAGCGGTTCCGTGACAGCGCCCAATCGACCACGTTCTCGAGCCAGTTGCCGAAGCGCCCTTCGCCGACGTGCTCGGGGTGCCAGTGGATCTCGCGGTTCCTGGCGATCAGCTCGTCGCGCGCGGCGGTGGTCTTCACGAACCAGCTGCGCGTCGCGTAATAGAGCAGGGGGCGGTCGCAGCGCCAGCAGAAGGGGTAGCTGTGCCGGTAGCGGTCGGAATGCAGCAGCAGCCCGCGCTCCTTGAGATCCTGGACGATCTGGGGATCGGCGTCCTTGAACCAGAGCCCGGCGTAAGGCCCGGCGCCGGGCGCCATCTTGCCCTCGGTGTCGACGCTCAGGATGAGCGGCAGCTGGTAGCGCAGGCCGGTCTGATAGTCGTCCTCGCCGAACGGCGGGGCGGTGTGGACGAGCCCGGTGCCTTCACTGACCGTGACGTAGTCGCCGAGCACGACCTTGCCCGGCTCTTCGGGAAAGAAGAAGGTGAACGGCCGTTGGTAGAGCAGGCCCTCGAGCGCCCGGCCGGCGACCCGGGCCAGCGCCGGCTGCTCGCGCAGGTCGAGCACGTGGCGCTTGCCGCCCGGCTCGGCGGCCGGCGCCAGCAGCGGCACCGGGTTGGCCAGCCCCTCGGCGAAGAGCAGCTTCCGGCCCGGGAGCAGCGGATGGGAGACGATGCGATAGGTGAGCTCCGGCGAGACCGCGAGGCCGACGTTGGCCAGCGTCGTCCAGGGAGTGGTGGTCCAGGCGACGAACGAGAGGTCCGGACCCACCTCGAAGGTGCCGCCGCCGGCGGTCGCGACGGCCTGGCCGGGAAGGGCCGGGAACAGCGTCCAGATCGAGGGGTCCTCGGTCTCGCGGTAGTTCTGCGCCACCTCGTGGCTGGACAGGGTGGTGCCGCAGCGGGCGCAGTAGGGCTGGATCTTGTAGCTCTCGACCAGGAGCCCCTGGCGCCAGAGCTCGGCCAGCGCCCACCAGACCGACTCGATATAGGTGTTGCTGTAGGTGTAGTAGGCATGATCGAGGTCGATCCAGTAGCCGACGCGCTCGGTCATCGCCCGCCACTGCCGCTCGTAGGCGTGGACGCTCTCGAGGCAGGCGCGATTGAACTCGGCGATGCCGTAGGCCTCGATCTGCCGCTTGCCGCCGCTGAAGCCCAGGCGCTTCTCGACCTCGATCTCGACCGCCAGGCCGTGCGTGTCCCAGCCGGCCTTGCGCAGCACGCGGTAGCCGCGCTGGGTGCGGTAGCGCGGGAACAGGTCCTTGACCACGCGGGTCACGACGTGCCCGACGTGGGGCACGTTGTTGGCAGTCGGCGGGCCCTCGAAGAAGACGAAGTCGCCGCGCGGGGCGGCCCGGGTCTGCGTCTGCTCGAAGATCCGCCCGGTCCTCCAGTCGGCGAGCACCTCGCGCTCGAGCCGCGGGAACGGATACCCGCCCGGCACGTCCGGGAAGCGCTGGCCGCGGTCGTCGCTCATGGCGCCGGTATTGTACCTTCCCGGCCGGCGGCGCCAAGGAAGACTGACTGCCGTCGCAGCTCAATTTCGGCGAGCCAGACGCCGCCGCAAGATAAAGGCACAGATTCTGAGTCGGAAGGCGCGATGAAATGAGCGCCAGATTACGCGGGCGGCAGCTGATCGAGGAAGCGGGCGAGGGCCTTGCCGAAGGTCACGGGCTTCTCGGCGTGGGGGAGGGCGCGGGTACCCTCGAAGGCTTCGACCTGCGCGCCGGCAGGCAGGACGTCGGGGCCAGGCCAGTTCGCCTTGTCCTCGCCGCCCAGACCGATCCATAGCGGGACTTCCAGGGCACGGAGCGCGGCGGCGGCCGGCAGGTCCAGGTCCCCTCGCCAGTAGGCGGCGAGCGTCTGGCGGTGGGCCGGGAGGTGGCTCACGCGGTAATGGCGCTCGAGCAGGGCGGCGTCGACCCGGTCGCCCGCGGCGTAGGCGTGATTCCTCAGATAGCTGCCGAGAACAGCGCGGCTGGTGAGGGCGTCCAGGACCGAGACCCGCAGGAGCGGCACCGCCATCAGGTGGCCGACCAGCGGGTGGAGCGGCGGGCCGGAGCCGGCGGTCAAGTCCAGTTCGCCCGGCGGCCGGGGCGCGGCCGGCACCTTGGGTTCGGTCGCCGCGGGCGTCTCGGGCTCCGCTGCCGCGGGCGCCCCGGTTGCCGCAGCCGCCTCGGGCACCGCGGCTGCCGTCTCGGAGGCAGCTTCCGCCTCTCCGGCAGGATGCTCATCGCGGCCGCCGCTGCCGGTGGGCAGGCCCAGGGGCGCCACCAGGGCGAGGCCCCGGACCAGGGCGGAGCGTTCCTCCGCCAGGTGGATGGCGTAGGGAGCGGCGTGCCCGGCGGCGACCAGCGCCGCCCGGCCCCAGACCACCCCCGCGAGGAAATCGGCGAGGCAGGCGAGATAGGCGCGTGGGCGCGGCTCGAGCGGCGCCGAGCGCCCCCAACCCGGCAGATCGGGCGCCAGGACCCGGAAGCGCGGCGCCAGCACCTCGGCCGCCGCCCGCCACTGGCAGGCGTCGAAGCCCGGGCCGAAGGCGTGCAGCAGCACGACCGGCGGGCCGGCACCGAGCTCCTGGAAGACCACCGAACCGAAATGGCCGGCATAGCGATGAGTGCGCCCCCACCCCGGTGCCTCCGGCGCTCGCAGCCGGCGCTGGATGAGGGCGTGCGCCACCGCTGGAACCGCCAGGGCAGCGCCTGCCAGGGCGAGGCCTCGGACCAGCCGCCGGCTGCCGCGGTCGGTAGCTTGGACGGAGTCCTTCATCCAGCAAAGATACCAGACCGCTCGCCGCTGCTCCGGGGCGATATAATCCGTGAGCGAGGACTGCAACGATGCCCGTCCGTCCCATCCTCCGACTCGGCCATCCGACGCTGCGCGGCGTCGCGCAGGCGCTGCCTTCCGGCAGCATCGGGGAGCCGGCGATCCAGGAGCTGGTCGACGACATGATCGACACCATGCGCGCCGCCCACGGCGTCGGTCTCGCCGCGCCGCAGGTCGGGACCTCGCTGCAGATCTTCGTCTACGAGATGCCGCTGCCGGCAACGCCGGCCCCGACGGCGACGCCGGAGCCGGGTGCGCCGGCGGCGGACGCGCCAGAGGCGCCTGCCGGGGGTCGCGCTCCGGAGAGTCAGGCCCGGGCTCCGGAGACGCCGGCCAGGGAAGCCGTGCGCGAGGCGAGCGGCCCGATCCCGCTGCACGTGGTGATCAACCCGATGCTGACGCCCCAGGCCGGCGAGTTGGTGTACGACTGGGAAGGCTGCCTGTCGATCCCCGATCTGCGGGGCCTGGTGCCGCGCCATCCGGCGGTGCGCGTGCGCGGCCTCGACCGGCTGGGCCAGGCGCTCGACTACGTCGCCCAGGGCTTCGAGGCCAGGATCGTCCAGCACGAGTTCGACCACTTGAACGGCGTCGTCTTCCTCGACCGGATGCGCGACCTGAAGGGGTTGGCCTTCCGCGACGAGTGGGAACGCTACATGGCGGCGGGCGCGGCCGAGCCCCCCGATCCCCTCGACCCCCATCCGCGGCCGTCCGCGTCCCAGGCCGTCCAATCGGAAGAGCCTGTCCTGGCGTCGGCGCACCGGGGCGACCCGGAAGTGATTTGAGCCGCGAGATCGTCATCCTCTGGGCCGGGCGGCACCAGCGCTCGGCCTGGGAGGAGCTGTGCGCCTCCTACCGCCGGCGCATCGAGCGCCTGGCGCCGATCCGCGATCTGCCGGTGCGCGCCCGGGCAGGCCCCGACGACCCGCAACGGCAGCGCGCCGAGACGCAGGCGCTGCTGGCGGCGCTGCCGCAGCCGTGCTTCCCCATCGCCCTGGACAGCCGGGGCGAGGCCCTGGCCTCGGTGCCGTTCGCCGAGCGCCTGGGTCGCCTGCGCGGCGAATGGCCTCATGCCGTCGCCTTCCTGGTCGGCTCCGACCTGGGGCTCCCGCCCAGCCTGCTCGAGCAGGCGCGATGGGTGCTCTCTCTCGGTCCGCTGACCCTGTCCCACGAGGTGGCACGGCTCGTGCTGTACGAGCAGCTCTACCGCGCGCTCTCCATCGCGGCCGGAATGAGCTATCATCGCGAGCCGCCATGAGACCGTTCTCGTGGGGGAGAGCCAGGGGATAGAGCTGAAAGGAGACAGCAGCGTGGCCAGGAAACAGACCGCCAAACCGGCTCCTGAGGTGAACAGCGAGCGCTACGAGGCTCTCCGCGAACGCCTGCTGAAACAGAAGCAGGAGATCCTCGATCTGTACAACCAGGATCTCAAGGCCGGGCAGGAGTCGTCTGACGACGGCACCGACGACATCGTGGATCGCGCCAACGCCGCCTATAACCGCGAGCTGATGTTCTCCCTGTCGGACAGCGAGCGGACACTGCTGCTGCAGATCGAGGATGCGATCGGCCGCATGGGCCGGAGCGCGTACGGCCGCTGCAACAACTGCGGCCAGACGATCGCCTTGGTGCGCCTGGAGGCGGTTCCCTGGGCGCGGTTCTGCATCGATTGCCAGGAGCTGGCGGAGAAGGGGATGCTCGAGGCGGAGGTGGGTTAGCCCGGGCCAGGAATGAACCGAGCGGGCCACTAGCACTCGCCGCGGCACCGCATGACCGAAACCGTCCAACGCTTGCTCGCCGCCCTGAAGCAGGATGGCGCCTCCCAGGTGGCGCTGGTCCATGGCGACCTCGTGCTGGCCGAGCCCGCGGCGCTCGCGGTCGCCGAAGCGTTCGCCGCGCGGCACGGTGGACGCGTCGAGGCGCATCGCCGCCCGCCGGGCCTGGGATCGTTGCTGCAAGACCTCCGCACCTTCTCGATGTTCGGGTCGGCCAAGGTGCTGCTCGCCATCGACACCTTCGTCTTCGCCGACCGCACCGCCGCCGCCGACCTCGTCGACGAGGCCGAGGAGGCGCTGCCGCTGGCGGGCGGCGCGGATCCGGCGGCGGTGCTCTCCGTCCGCGAGCGCCAGGCAGCCTCCCGCCTGCTGCAGGCGCTGAAGCTGTTCGAGCTCGATGCCACGGACGCCGCGGAGCCGGCGGAGCGGCTCCTGGAGCGGCTGCCGGCCTGGGTGTTCGAGGGCGGCAAGGCGGCCCGCCGCGCGCGGGCCGGGCGCGCCCGCGGCAAGCGCCAGGTCGAGGAGCTGCGCGAGGGGCTCGCGGCGCTGCTCGACGCGGCGCGCCGCGAAGGTGTCGAGGGGCGCGCGGAAGGGGACCTTTCGGACCTGGCGCAAGCCATCTCGGGAGGCCTGCCGGCAGGACACTTCCTGGTCTTCGCCGAGCGCGAGGTGGCCGCGGGCCATCCGCTGGCGAAGCTGCTCGGCGAGCGGGCAGCGGTGGCCGCGGTCGGCGAGGTGGAGGCCGATCGCGGTGGCTGGCAAGGCGTGGACCTGCTGGCCGCGGAGCTCGAGCGTCAGACCGGGATCGGCATCTCGGGCGAAGCGCTGGCGGAATTGACGCGGCGGACCCTGCGCAAGCCCGGCGATCGTCCGGCCGGCGGCAAGGGCGGCGAAGCCGCCGGCGCCTCGGTGACCGCCGACTCGACGGCACGGCTGGCGGGCGAGTACCGCAAGTTGGCTCACCTGGCGAGGGCGGCAGGAGACCGCCGGATCGAGCGGCGGACGGTCGAGGAGGCGGTGGAGGACCGCGGCGAGGAAGACGTCTGGAAGCTGCTGGACGCGGTCGGCGCCGGCCATGGCGGCGAGGCCATGGATCGGCTGCAGCGGCTGCTGACCGCGGCGGAGGATCCGTCGGGGGCACGCCTGGCCTTCTTCGCCCTGCTGGCCACCTTCTGCCGCCGGCTGACCGCGATCCGCGGCATGATGCGGGTCGCCCGGGTGCCCGCGGGCGAGACCAACTACAACCGCTTCACGGCACGTCTCGCCCCGGCGCTGCAAGGGGATCTGCCCGCCCTGCCCGGCGGCAAGAACCCCCTGGCGGGGGTCAACCCATGGGCGCTGTTCCGCGCCTATCTCGCCGCCAGCCGCCTGCCGGAGCCGGTCGCCGCGCGCTTGCCGTGGGAAGTGCTCGAGACCGAGCTCCAGCTCAAGGGAGAGAGCGGCGAGGCCGACGCCGCCCTGGCCCGCCTCGTCGTTCACCTCAGCACCGCCGTCAAGGGCGCCGCGGGCGGAACCGCCCGCCGGGCGTAGCTGCAGGCAGGCCTGCCGCCGATTGGCCCCATTCTGTCTGGCACGATAGGATGCGATGGGACTCGACCCTGAGCTGTCTCCCCTGCGCGTCGCGGTCTTGCGACGAGCCGGCAAGAGGAGAGTGATCGTGTGTACCTTGATGGGAGGTTGGAGGCATCGAGGCATCCGGGTTTCCGCCCTGGCACTGGCGTGCGGCATGACGGCCGTGGTGGCGAATGCCGCTACGCCGGAGAAGGCGGACGGACAAAGCGGTCTTGCCGCGCTTGCGAGCCCGGTCCACCCCATGCCGGTACGAGGAGCCAGGTTGGCTGCCGACGCCGTCGTCTCCAATAGCCTGTCCTACCATGGCGGGCCCGTGATCACCTCTGCCAAGGTGGTCTTCATCTTCTGGGGACCGAGCTTCGCCGACGCCAGCTCGCCGGATCAGCTTTACGCCCAGACGCTGCAAGCCTTCCGGAACCAATTCGGCACGACCCTCGAGTACAACGTCATCACGCAGTACTCCGGGATCCAGCAGGCGAACCTCGGCTCCGGGACGCCTGACTGGTTCGACACCTCGACGCCGCCGACGAACGTCACCGACGCCATCGTCCAGGGCGAAGTCAACGCCTACCTGGCGAGCCATGCCTTCGACGCCAGCACGATCTACGAGGTGGTCATCCCGAGCAGCTCGTATTCCTCGAACGGCAACGCCACCTCGTGCGGCGGACCGAACGTCCTCTACTGCGCCTATCACGGTTACTTCACCAGCGGCGCCAACGCGGTCAAGTACTCCATCGAGCCCTATCCGAGCTGCGGCGGCTGCCAGCTCCCCGAATGGACGGCGGTGCAGAACCAGGAGCACTTCGTCTGTCACGAGACGCGCGAGGCGGTAACTGACGAACAGTCGAACGCCTGGTATGACCTCACCGGCTTCGAGGCCGATGACAAGTGCGCCTGGTCTCCGACGCCCTTCATCGGCACCGGCGGCTACTCCTACCAGTACGAGTGGTCGAATGCGACCTCGTCATGCGTCCCGACGCTCCCGATCCCCTCGGGCCCCGGGGTCACGACGAACGGTGCGTCCGGCATCTCGGCGACGGCTGCCACCTTGGGTGGCACGGTCTATCCCGAGGGCGCCAGCACGAATGCTTACTTCCAATGGGGAACGACGCCGGCCTATGGCAACACGACAGCCGCTCAGAACGTCGGGGCTGGAACGACCGCCGTGCCGATCAGTGCGAATCTGACCGGGCTTGCCTGTGGGACGCCCTATCACGTCCAGGCCGTCGCGTCGAACGGCGGTGGCACGGGCTACGGCGGCGACCAGAGCTTCACGACCAATGCGTGCCCGGCGTCCTTCTACACCATTGCGCCATGCCGGATCCTCGATACGCGTCCCCTCCCACTGACCGGCAACCTCGTCTGGGAGCTCGGCATCGCCACGTTCTGCGGCATTCCCGCGACCGCTACGGCGGTTTCCGCCAACGTCACCGGACTGGACACCACGGCCAGCGGTTACCTGACTCTCTGGCCCGCGCAGGCCCCGCGCCCCAATGCCAGCACCCTCAACCTCGGTCCGGGTCAGATTCGCGCCAACAACGCCATCCTGCTGCTCGCACCTGGCTATGGCGTTACCATGCGTGCGGTCTGGTTTGAATTCTTCGGCGCCGGCAAGTTCGACCTGATCATCGACGTCAACGGCTACTTCCAGTAAGGGAAGCGCGCTTCGACCATCTGCCGCTGGCCGCGGGGCCGCGGGCACGGCCGGCCTGGTGACCCTCAACGCCAGATTCCACTGCAGCGCTGATTGCGAGGTCACCCTCGCCGCCTTCAGCGCCTTCAGCTGCTCCGCTTGACATTAGAGCGCGAATAGGGCGTAATGGGGCTTGACAAAGCGGTTCGGATGGCGTAAATAAGACGTAACATGAGCCATCCGGCGATCGCTTCCACCCTGCTGTCCTTCTCACCGGTCTCCCGTCGCGCCCCGGCTCCGCTCGCCGAGCTCCTCCCGATCTCTGTGCCGGTCACCCGAGCGGTGCCGGCACCGGCAGGCCGCCCTTCGCAGCTGCGAAGACCTCCGTCTCAGCCGTCTCAGCCTCCCGATCTCTTCGACTGGCTGCGGCTTGCCACGCGGCAGCTCTTCCGCGCCGAGCTGGAGGCAAGGCTCGATCCCTACCGCGCGTGCCGCTGCTGCGTGGCGCAGGTCCGCTGGTGCGGAGAAGGAGTGCCTACCGGGACAGTGCCCCTGGATCGATCGGCTGGCGCGCCCGATCGGGAGATCACGGAGATCACCCCGCTCACGCCCCGCCTGATCCTCGGTGCGAAGGCGGATCCCTATTCGCCTGCCGAGGCGACGCACAGATTGACGCAGAGGACCTTGCGGCGCCTATTGGAGCGCTTCGCCGGCGATCCTCGGGAGATTTCCACCATCTCCGGCATCGAGATCTCGATCCTCACGCGCTCGCCGCTCCTGCTGAGAGACCTCGACCTCCTCGTCGATCTCGATCGGCGCCATGCCGTCACGGTGTCTGTCCTGATTCCCGCCGCCGAGGCCGAGCTCGCGGGTCGCATCGAAGCGAACACATCTCCACCATCTCCACCATCTCCACCATCTCCACCATCTCCAGATACTCGCTTCGAGCTGGTCCACGCCCTCGCCGCGCACGGCATCGCGACCCGGGTCGTCTGCACACCCATCCAGCCTGGCCTGAACAACAGCGTCGCCGTCCTCCGCCGCCTTCTCGCTCGGGCGCACGAGGCTGGGGCGTTCGACGTCAGTCCGGCTCCCCGGCATCCCGCCCTGCGCCCCACCTCCGCGGAATCCCGGCAGCTGCTCGCGCTCTTCCATCGCCTCCGTCTCGAGCGCGGCTTCCCCAGGACCTCGCCGGGCCGGGCCTGACAGCGCGTCCGGCTCGGCGCGAAGCGATTCCGGCGTCCGCGGCCCGCCGTCCGCGGCCCCGCCGGTCATCGCCCGTAGAGCAGCGTTGCGCAGATAGCCAGGGGGGCCCGCCGCCGACGAGTTCAGCCTCGGGGTCGCCGCCGGTACCCAGGTACAATCACTCCATGCCCGAGCTGCCAGAGATCGAGGTGCTCCGCCGGAGCCTCGAGCCGCTGCTGCCGGGAGACGTGGTCGAAGGGGTGAGGGTGAGCAACGCGGCCTTGCGCGAGCGCGTGCGAACGCGCCAGCTGGCGCGCGTGGTGGGCGAGCGCATCGAGGCCGTGCGGCGGCGCTCCAAGTACCTGCTCATCGACCTCAGCGGCGGGTTCACGCTCGCCATCCATCTCGGCATGAGCGGACGCCTGACCCTCGTCCGGGCAGCCACGCCTCCGGAGCCTCACGAGCACGTCTCCTTCCAGCTCCGCTCCGGCCGGCGCCTGCGGCTGCGCGACCCGCGCCGCTTCGGTCTGGTGCTGGCCCTGCCCACCGCCGGCCTCGCCGAGGACCCTCACTTCGCCCATCTCGGCGTCGAGCCGCTCGACCGCGGCTTCTCCGGCGACTTCCTGCGCCGGGAGGCGGCCGGGAGGCGCGGGCCGGTGAAGGCGTTCCTCATGGACGCCCGTATCGTCGTCGGCCTCGGCAACATCTACGCCAGCGAGACGCTCTTCGCCGCCCGCGTCCACCCGGCGCGCTCGGTGGGCCGCATCGGTCCCGCGAGCTGGGAGCGCGTCGCCGGGTCGGCCGTCGCGGTGCTGCGGCGCGCCATCGCCGAGGGCGGCACCACGCTCAACGACTTCGCCGACGGCCAGGGGCGCAGCGGCGAGTTCCAGGTCTCGCTGGCCGCGTATGGCCGCCAAGGCGAGCCCTGCCCCCGCTGCGGCCACCTCATCCGCCGCCTGGTCCAGTCGGGCCGCAGCACCTTCTACTGCCCCCACTGCCAGCGCTGAGGTGCGGGGTGGTGGTCAGTTCGCGAGCGAGGAAACTTCCCCCCTACCGAGTACGGGCCAGGATTCGCCCGGAGGTCGGAGCCTGTAGAATCCCGGCGTGCGACCGCCATCTCTCCGCCCGGGCCGGGGAGCGAGCCATGCCGTGCTCGACCCCGCGCCCGAGCTCGATCCGCTGGCCGCGATCCCGGGTCCCAGGCCTTGTATCCTCGGGGTCGCGGGCGGGACGGGTTCGGGCAAGACCACCGTCGTGCGTTCGATTCTCGAGGCCGCGGGCGAAGACCGCATTGCCCTCATCGAGCAGGACAGCTACTACCGCGACATCGACTGGCGCAGCGAGGTGGACCTGCTGCAGCACAACTTCGACCATCCGGGCGCGATCGACAACGACCTCCTCGTCGCTCATCTCGCGGCGCTCAAGGCCGGCCATCCGGTGGAGGTGCCGATCTACGACTTCGTGCGCCACCGCCGGACGAACCGCACTCGCCGGGTCCTGCCGCTGCCGGTCATCCTGCTGGAAGGCATCCTGATCTTCGTCGAGGCCGCCCTGCGGGAGCTCCTCGACTTCAAGATCTACGTCGACACCGACGCCGACCTGCGGCTCATCCGCCGCCTCGGGCGCGACATCGCCGAGCGCGGCCGCAGCGTCAAGGACGTCCTGCGCCAGTACCTCGAGACCGTCCGCCCGATGCACCTCGAGTTCGTGGAGCCCTCCAAGCGCTGGGCGGACATCATCATCCCCGAGGGCGGCGAGAACCGGGTGGCTCTCGAGATGGTGGTGGCGCGGGTGGAAAAGCTGCTGGAGGGCCGCTGATCGTGCCCTCGTACCTGCTGCGCGTGCGCGCCCGGTTCGAAGCCGCCCATCACCTCACCTCGTATCGCGGCGCCGTCGAGCCGGTCCATGGTCACTCCTGGCAGGTCGAGGCGGCCCTTGCCGCCGGCGAGCTCGACGCCGAGGGCATGGCTGGCGACTTCGTCGCCGTGCAGGCCGCCTTGCGGGAGCTCGCCGCCGGTCTCGACCACCGGGACCTCAACCTCGTGCCGCCGTTCGATCGGCTCAGCCCCACCACCGAGCGCGTGGCCGCCTGGTTCTTCGACCGCCTGCGCGAGCGCCTCGCCGCCGTGCCCGCGGCCCTGGTCGAGGTGACCGTCTGGGAGGGTCCGGACTGCTCGGCGACCTACCGCCCCGGTCCCGCTTGACACCGGCCGTTGCCCTCACTAACGTCTCCCCACGCCATGAAGACAACCTACACAGTAGCGCTCGCCGCCACCCTGTTGCTGTGCGCAGCGGGATGCCAGCGCAAGGTCTCGGATGCTGGCAGCCTCGACGTGCAGCCGCGCTCGATCACGCTGCCGTATCCGCAGGTGGCGACCGTGCGCCTGACCTGGACTCCGGCGGCGGCCTCCGGCGAGGGTGACACCCCGTCCGAGCCGCTGGTGTTCCTGCACCTGCTCGGGGCCAAGGACCAGGTGCTGCGAACCTTCGATCACCCGTTCCCCCAGCGCTGGCTCGCGGGCGCGCCGGTGAGCTATGACGTCAAGCTGTACCAGTCCGCCCTGGCGCCGCCGCTCGCCCCCGGCAAGTACCGGCTGAGCGTCGGCCTCTACGACCCTAACGGCAAACGATGGGCGCTCGACGGGCTCGGCGAGCCGGTCCGGCGGCAGGAGTACAGGGCCGCCGACGTCGAGGTGCCGCCGCAGGCGGCCGGCCCCCGCTTCGAGCTCTCGCGGGCCTGGTTGCAGCTCGAAGCCGGCTCCGACAAGCAGGTGGTGGCTCGCCGCTGGCTGTCCCAGCAACCGGGCGAGATCCGCGTGGAAGCCATCCCGGGGCCGGGAACGCTCTGGCTGAGCTTCCGCATCCCGCCGGGAGACGGCGCCTCTCAGAAGCTGATCTATCACGACGCCTCCACCAACACCCCCGCCGTGGTCATCCGCGACAGCTGCGGCGCCGTGGAGACCGGGATCTCCGGGCCGGGTCCGCACGAGGTGGAGATGCCCATCGAGACCCCGGGAGCCGAGGGCGCCTGCCGGATCACCCTGGTGCCGAACTTCCACGTCGTGTTCCCCGATAGTCCCCTGGCGAGGTCGGTCTCGCTCGAGAACGTGGCCTGGATCGCCGGTGGCGCCCGCGGCCCTTCGCCCGGCGACGGCACGGCGCCACCAGAGGGCGCCACCGGCCCGGGCGGCGCTGCCGCCAGCCCGGCCGCGCCGCCCGCACCCGCTCCCGGCAAGCCGGCCGGCGGCACGGGTTAGGCGCTCGTGACCCGCACGGCGAGGGCCCGCGGCTGGCGCTGCGCGGGGATGGCACGAAGGCCATGAAGCACGGTGTCGGCAACATCCTGAGGCCGGAGCAGGAGCGCTATCTCGAGCGCCTGCTGCCTCCCCGCGAGCCCCTGCTGCGAGAGATGGAGGAGCAGGGGGGCCGCGAGGACATCCCCATCTCGGACCCCGAGGTGGGGCGCCTGCTCTCCATCCTGGCCCGCGCCACCGGCGCGCGGCTGATCCTCGAGATCGGCACGGCGATCGGCTACGGCACCCTCTGCCTGGCCCGCGGCGCGCCCCAGGCGAGGGTGGTGTCGATCGACACCGACCCGGGGCGCCTCGCCGCGGCGCGCGCCTATCTCGAGCGGGCGGCCGTCGCCGAGCGGGTCGAGCTGGTGCAAGGGGCGGCGCTGGACCTCCTGCCCACCCTCCCCCTGCTCGAAGGTCCGTTCGACCTGGTTTACATCGACGCCGTGAAGCAAGAGTACCGGCGTTACCTCGACGTGGTGCTGCCCCGTCTCCGGGTGGGCGGCCTGGTGGTCGTCGACAACCTTCTCTGGGGCGGGAAGGTCGCCGAGCCGCCGCCGGACGACGCCGGCCAGGATCCGGCGACCGAGGCCCTGCGCGCCTTCAACGGCTACCTGATGATGCATCCGCAGCTCGAGGCCGTGGTGGTGCCGCTCGGCGACGGCGTCGGCCTGGTGACCAAGATCCGGGCCCTCCGCAGCGAGATGGGCGGACCGGGATAGCGGCGGCCCGCCGCCAAGGTCCGCAGTGCCTCGCCGCCCCTACCGAAGGCGGGAGCGTACCTCGACCAGCATCTGCTTGATCTCGAGGGCGGTCCCCGGCCGCCGGACGAGACTCTTGTGCAGCGCGGTGCGGAAGAAGTCGCCGAGGGCCGGTTCGAGCTCGGGACAGACCTGGGCGAAGTCCGGCACCCTGCCGAGGCGGATGCGGGTCATGATCTGCCGCACGTCGCCGGTGCCGAACACCTTGTGCCCCAGCAGGCTCTCGTAGAGCACGATCGCCAGGCTCCAGAGGTCGAAGGAGGCGTCGGCCCGCTGGCCGTTGAGCGCCTCCGGAGAGAGATAGGAGAGGGTGCCGGCAAGCTGCCGCGACAGGTCGAGGGAGGTGGCGGTCTGGTTCCAGATCGAGGTCGGCGGCAGCAATGCCGCGGCGTCGTCGGTGCTGCCGCCTGATTCGACGGTGCCGTCGCGGCGCAGGTCGAACATCACTCGAGCGATGCCGAAGTCCATCAGCTTGGGGACGCCGTCGCGGGTGAAGCCGATGTTGCTCGGCTTGATGTCGCGGTGCAGGATGTCCGCGCAGTGCAGCTGCGCCAGCCCGTCCGCCATGGCGATCCCGAGATCGACGGCGGCGGTCTGCGACAGCCTCTCCCGCTCGATCCGCTGCGCCAGGGTTCCCCCCTCCAGCAGCTCCAGGATGAGCATCGGGACGCCCTGCCAGGTCTCGATGCCGTAGATCGATGCGAGATGGGGGTGAGAGACGGCCGCCGCGGTGCGTGCCTCGCGGCGCAGGCGCATCGCGTCCTCGGGAGAGACCCGGCGCAAGGTCTTCACCGCCACCGGCCGTCCGAGCGCCAGGTCCGAGCCGCCGTAGACGACGCCCATCCCGCCGTAGCCGATGCGCCGCTCGAAGCGGAACTTGCCCGGCAGCACGAACGGCACTCGCGAGGGCTCGAGGCGGCGGCTGCAGGTGCCGCAGAAGACGGTATAGGGCTGGTACAGGATGCCGCAGGTCGAGCACTCCTTGGCCACCTCGGTCACCGGCAGCGGGTCGGAGGGCGTCGACTCGAGGAGCGCCGGCAGCCGCGAGCCCGAGGTCCGGGGTGTCATGGTGTAGCTCTGATCGAGCTCCAGCACCCAGGCGGCGCTGCTGGCGATGGCGTGCAACAGCTGGCGGTCCTCCTTGAGGAACGGCAGGCCGCTCTTCTTCTCTCCCAGGCTGACGATGCCGAGCAACGATCCGTCGCGCGCCAGGATCGGCACCAGCAGGCGGAAGCCGCTGTCGACCAGCCAGTGGCGGTCCTTCTCCGGCAGGCGGGCGAGCGGCGAGCGCGGGTCCTCGAGGTCGGCGGCCAGGGGATCGGAGCCGCTCGAGACCAGGCCGGCGAGCGGCGACGAGGCGTCCAGCCGCCGGGTGCGGTCCAGCGGGTCTTTCAGCATGCCGGTCCGGGCATCGGCGACCAGCAGCGCGATGCCTTCGAGATGGAGGGCGAGGTCCACCTCGCGCGCGATCAGCTTGGCGAGGTCGGCACCCTCGCGGATGGCGCGGATGCGCTCGACCAGCATGGTCAGGATCTGCCGCGCGTCGTATTGCTCGCGGAAGAAGCGGCGATCGATCCAGTCGAGCAACCCCCGGCGGTAAGAGAGCGCCGCCATGCCCAGCGCCGAGGCGCTGAGCAGCAGCAGGGTGCGGCCTCCCGAGAAGAGCTGCGCCAACGATCGCGAGCGGTTCTCGATGAGATAGGCGAGCACCGCGGCCAGGGGCACCGTCGCGAGCGCCAGCGCCGAGTAGCGGGCGAGGGCATACTGCAACGCCCGCCGCGCGATGAGCTTGAGCTCGAGGGTGCGATGCACCAGGACGACGTACGCGGTCGAGAGCGGCACCGACAGGACGAAAAGGCTGGCGATGATCGCCAGCGGGCGGCCGACCTCGAGGTGCCGCGCCTGGTACTCGGCAAACCTGGGGCTCAGCAGATAAGACAGCAGGTAGACGGTCGTGGGTGCTAGCCCGACCAGCAGGCAGCTGGTGAACAGCTGCACCCGCCGCCGCTCCTCGCCGACGGTGCGGCGCGCCTTCCAGGCCAGCACCGGCAGGGCCGCGCCGATGAGCAAGAACTGGCAGGTCTCGTAGACACTGTTCAGAGGGCGGTCCCGCAGCCTGGCGACCGCATCGGCGAAGGCGGCGGCGCTCCCGACCCCGTTCTCCGCCGCGGCAATCGCCAGCAGCAGGGTGTGGGCGGCATAGAAGGTGAGGAAGGCCAGCGCCGTCGCCAGCGAGACCCGGATGCCGCCGTCGATCAGCCGGCGCAGCCGCGTGGAGATGGGTGGGTGCGGGAAGTCGCGCGTGAAGCACCAGAAGAACAGCGGCATCAGGATGTCGAGCCGCAGCCCCATCGAGGCCCAGCCCAGGTCGGCCAGCGGGCCGGTGCCGCGGCTGATCAAGAGCAGGCTCGGCCGGTTGCAGAAGGAGTCGGCCACGAACAGGAAGAAGCCGCCGAGCCAGACGGCTCGGGGGTCGCCGCGCCCCGCGACCAGCAGCAAGACGGCGGCGGCGCCGAAAGCCAGCAGCTGCGCGTAGGTGAACTGCGACGGCAAGCCGACCGGGTTGGGTCCGCGGATCGACACCCCCAGCAGCAGGAAGCCGCCGACCACCCCCCCGAGCTTCAGGAAGCCGAGCAGTAGAGCGAGCCGGGTCCAGGCCGAGGTACGCAAGGGGGCAAGACGGCTGGAAGGGCCTGCCGGGTCAATGGGGCGGGCAGAGGGGCGTGTTGGACTGGCGTTCGATCAACTGCGCGGCGCTCTCCACGTCGGTACCGGCGAGGTTCGTCTTGCCCGCCAGGCCGGCGTTGAGCGCCATCAGCCGGCCGAGCGCACGGAAGCGCTCCAGCACCTGCAGGGCCAGCGTCTCCCAGTCCTCGAGCACCCCATGGTCGATCCGGCCGTAATACCGCTTGCGCAGCGCCGCGCAGACGTCTTGGGACACGCGCACGGTGCCGGTGCCCTGGCCGAAAGCGACATAGATCTGGGCCATGATTCCATCCCGGGTATAGTCCACTGCGTCCTCCCTGCCGCCGTTCGCCAGACCCGGATGAAACCCTAAGCTGCGGACCAGCTGTATTTTACACGAAGGACGTTATTTTAGACCCAGCGCAGGCGCCGGTCAAGGGGATAGGGGGGCAGGGTAGGTCCTGCGGGTCCGGCGCCCTGGCTGCCGGACCCTTCGGAGAGGGCGAAGAGGCTGGCGACCGGGCTCCGCGCCCGGGCGAGCTCAGTACTTCACTGTGCAGCCGTAGGGCTTGGTCGACGCCGGGTCGGGCTTGGCGCCGGTGCGCTCGGAGTCGAGGCCCTTGCCCACGTAGTTGACGCGCTGGGCCTTCGGCTTGCGGCCGCTCGGGTCGTCGTCGATGGCGCCGTTGTAAGCGATCTTGCCCTGGGGGTCGACGATGAACATGTGCGGCGTGGTCCTGGCCCCGTACGCGTGGCCGGTGGCACCGGACTGGTCGTACAGCACCGGATAGGAGATCCCTTGTTGCTGGATGTAGGCCTGGTAGTCGGCCGGGGTCTCGAAGTCGCCGCTCTGGGGATTGGTGCTGTTGATGCCGAGCCAGACCACCTCGCCGTGCTGCTTGGCCAGCTCGATCATGGTCTTCTCGCGAGCGTGGCGGTCGGAGAAGGGACAGTGCGGGTTCACCCATTCGAGCACGACGACCTTACCCTTGAAGTCGGCAAGCGAGTAGCCCTTGCCATCGACTCCCTTGAGCTGAAAGCCCGGCGCGCTCGTGCCCACCTCGCCCGTGGCCAGGGCGGCGGTGGCGGCGAGCAGGAGCCCGGCGGCGAAAAGCGCTGTGGTGCTGATCCGACGGTCACGCATCGAAAGACCTCCTGTTGAATGCGGTTGCAGGAATTGTCGAGCTGAACGGGCCGCCGCTGCCGGCGGCTTGGCCGCCGCCCACCGCGAGGCCGGCGCCGCGGAGCGCCGCGGGGGCGGCGGTAAGGCGATTGCGGCCGGCCAGCCAGGGCGGGACGACCGTGCAGGCAGCCAGCGCCGCGGCTAGGAGCAGGCGCGCCAGCCCTGGCCGCTCGATCCGTCGCCGCAGCCAGGCGACCAGGCTCATGGCGAGCAGGGCGAGCTCGACGCCGGCGAGTCCTTCCGTGCTGATCTCGAGCGACAGCGCATAGAGCAGGCCCAGGGTCACCAGCAGGCCCAGGAAGCCGGCGGCCTCCCTACGGCCTCTGCGGAGGACCGGTGCGGCAGCACCTGAGATCACGGCCGTGCTGCGCCGCGGCCGCACCCGCAGCCGCAGCAGCCCCCACGCCTCGAGCGT
>DATDGZ010000209.1:0-16443 GCA_036521795.1 Thermoanaerobaculia bacterium
GTCGCGGCCAGCAGCCCCACGACGCTGGCCGCCAGGGCGGAGCGCTGCCAGGCCCGCCGCGCCGCGGCGTCGTCGCGCCGAGCCCCGATGGGCGTCGGCGCCGGCGCAGCCCCAACGGATGCCATGATCGACGCCGCCGGCGCAGCGGCCGCGGCAGCCGCCGCCGTTGCCGGCAACCCCTGCCGCCTGGCCGCCTCCTCCCGGGGGGCCGGCAGGATCGCGATCCGCCCGTCCTCGGCCGGATCGGCGAGCAGCCGGCTGGTCCGCACCAGCTCCAGCTCGGCAGCGCACTTCGGGCAGCCGGCGAGGTGCTCCTCGATGGCACCGGCGCCGGCGGTCGCGTCGCCCGAGGGCGGCGACGCGGCGCCTCGGCCGGCCCCGACCGGGGCGCGGGAGCCGCCGGCATCGACCGCTCCGGCATAGGCGACGAGCGCCGCCGCCGGAGGGTGCCAGTCGAAGAGATCCCACGCCACCTGCGTGTCAGCCAGCGCGGCCCGGCAGGCGTCGCAACCGCGGAGGTGCTCGATCAGCTCCCGGCGCTCGCCGGCCTCCAGGGTGCCGTTGAGCAACCAGGGAAGCAACTCCGCCGCCAGGTCACAGTTCATCGTCATTCGCCCCCTTAATGAAGTTGGGCGATGAGGAGGCGGCGGCGTTACGCCGGCGCACCGGCGCGCCGCCGAGCAGCTCGCGGCGCACGGCGACCGCCTTCTCGCGACAGCGCAGGACGCGCACGCGCAGCGTCCCTTCCGCCACCCCCATGCGCTGGCTCATCTCGCGGTAGGAGTGTCCCATTGCAATCAGCCGCCACATCTGGCGGCAATCCCCGGACATCCGTTCGAGCACGCGCTGCACCAGGTCGCGGTCCTCGTGGCCGCCGGTCAGGGGCGGCGCCAGCGCGCTGCCCCCCTCGTCGACCTCCGCCAGCTCGGTCCACTGCCAGCGCCCCAGCGCCCGCAGCTGGTCGAGGCAAGTGTGGCTCACCACCTGCCACAGGTAGGTGCGCAGCGACGACTCGCCGCGGAACCTCCCCTGCCCGAGCAGCCGCGTCACCTCCAGCCGCACGTCCTGCAGCACGTCCTCCCACCGCCCCGACAGCCGCCGCTGGTAAGGCCAGGCCGCCCGCGAGATCCAGGCGTCCACCGCCCCGACCGCCTCGGCGTCCCCCTGCAGATACCGCGACACCATCTCCTGGTCACTCGTCTCCATCGCCCCCCCGGAGGCAATCCTGGCACAACCGAGGCTGCCAGCGGACCGATAGAGAGAAGGTGCGATAGGATCAAGCAAGAGAGCCCTCCGTGACGAAGCTCGTCTGTCGGCCCGCGTCCTTCGCGCGGATGAGCAGCAACGGCATCCTGGCGCCGCTCACCCTGTGCCTCGCGGCGTGCATCCTCGCCTGCGGCCACCTGCCGCCCCTGCGGTCACGCCCGGCCGACACTCTTGAGGCGCCGCCAACCCCCCCGCCGTTACCTCCGGCACCGGCGGCCAAGCCTGCCGACCAGCGCGAGCTGCGCCTGACGCTGCCCGCCGGCACCTACGTCCGCCTGGTGATCGTCTCGACGCCGATGGACCTGGCGGTGCGCCAGGTGGGGCCGGAGGGTCAGCAGCTCGAGGAAGTGCAGCTGGCAGGCGGCGCAGCGGAGCCGACCCGTCTGTCGTGGGTCGTGACCACCGCGGGCGAATTCCGCTGGACCGTCGAGCCCCGCGGGCTGCAGGGCCTCGCCGGCAGCGCCGCCATCGCCCTCGAGGAGCAGCGGCAGGCAGAACCTTGCGACGAGGCGCGCTTGCGCGTGGAGCGGGCGGTGGTCGGCGCCCAGTGGGAGATGAGCCGGCCAGGCAACGAGGCGCCGGAGGGAGTGCGTGCTCGGGCTTTGATCGAGCCGGTGGTGGCAGTCGCCAGCAAGGTGGGGGAGTTGGAAGAAGTTCTGGCAGTGCTCCTGGAAAGAGCGCGGGCTACGCGGCGAGAGGGGTCCGGCGATGCCAGCAAGCTGTTACAGAGAGTTGTTCAACTAGCGCGGACATTGGGCGATGGCCAGGCGGAGGCCAAGGGACTGGAGGAGCAGGCGCAACTGCTGCCGACAATCCAGGCGATGGGAATACTGCGATCGGTGCTGGCGCTCGAGCGGGCGCCAGGCGATGACAGCGGACAGGCTGGCACCCTGTTTCTCCTCGGGTACTACCATAACGTCCATGGCGATGCAGAGCAGGCTCTACAGAGCTATCAAGATGCCTTGGAACTACAGCTGAGAGCCGGCGATCCTCATGGTCTGCCATGGACCTATGGCGAGCTGGGTGTGCTGTACGGCTATCACGGCGACACCAACCATGCGCGTGATTACCTCGACCTCGCGTTGGAGTTAGGGCAGGAAGCAGGCGACCTCGAAGCCCAGGGTTTTGCCCTGGAAGGGCAGGCCAGGTTCGACATCGATCTGGGCGACCTGCAAGCAGCCTACGATGAGTACAACCGCGCCCGCAAGCTCCTGGCACCAGCGGGCGCCAGCGCGTTGGCAGCCTGGGCGGTGGACGGCCTGGCGAGGGTGCTCCTTTATCTTGGCGAACCCGAGCGGGCGCGTCAATCCTATGGCGAGGCCCTGAGTGATTTCGACATCCTCCACGTATCGGAGGGATCTGTAGATGCGCTACTGGGGATCGGTTCGGCACTCGAAGCGGAAGGGATGGGGCCTCGAGCTCTCGGGTACTTCACGAAGGCGCTCGGCATCGTCCGTCGCGACGGGCTGAGAACGATCGAGGGGGTGGCACTCTACGATCTCGGCAGGCTTCATCGCGAGCTTGGGCAGCCGGCGGAGGCGATCCCGGAGCTGGAGACGGCTCTCGCGCTCGAGGCAGGGCACGGTCCCGTCCGACTTGCGCAGTACGAGATCGAGCTCGCCAAGTCTTACAGCCAAGTCGGCAAGCTTCCCGTGGCCGAAGCTGCGTTTCAGCGAGCCATTCAACTGAGCGGGAGAGCGCCAGCGGTGGAAGCCGCGGCGCTGGCAGGGCTATCGCGAGTCCTGCGTGACCAGGGAGACCTGGTGACGGCGAGAACAATGGTCGAGCGTGCGCTCGATCTCACGGAGGCCATTCGATCAGGTGTGATCAGACCGGACCAGCGCGTCAGCTTCTTGGCATCGCGTCGAGCCTATTACGAGCTGTACATCGATCTGTTGATCAAGCTCCATCAGCTGCAGCCGGACGCTGGACATGACACGGAGGCGGTAGCCGCCAGCGAGCGCGCGCGCGCGCGTGGCCTCCTCGACCTCTTGGTCCAAGATCCAGCCGAGCTCCGGTACGGCGTCCCAGTCGAGCAGCAGGAGCGTGAAGCAGAGATCGGGCAGCGGATCGCTCGGCTGCAAATGCGGCTGACGTCGTCCGAAGACCTGGCGCTCTCCGAGACTGAGCTCCAGCGTGTCGAGCACAGCTTGACCCAGGCTGAAGACGAGGAGAAGGATCTGGAAGCCGAGATTCGGCGCCGTCAGCCGGGCTATGCTGCAGTGCGCACGCCGCGGCCATTGCCCCTGCACGAGATTCAAGGTCTCCTCGACGAGCGCACGGCATTGCTCGAGTTCTTTGTGGGCGAAGAGAGCTCTTATCTCTTCCTGATAACGCGGCGGGGGCTGGGCGTCTATCTCCTGCCCGACAGGCGAACTTTGGTCGATCGGGTCGGCCGCGTGCGCTCTGCTCTCAACCAGGAGAGTCGATTGCGCTTCAGCCACTTCGCGGCAGACTCCTACGAGCTGTATCGCATCTTGCTTCAGCCTGCCGTTGACACCCTCCGCGGCAGCACCCGTCTGATCGTCGCGCCCGACGGCCCTTTGTACTCTTTGAGCTTCGAAGCGCTGCTCACCGGCCGGGTGGCCGGCGCCGGGTCTGCCCGGCGCGACCTCCCTTACCTGATCCGCGATCGTGCAATCTCCTACGTCCCGTCCGCCAGCGTGCTGGCACAGTTAGTGGTCCAGCCCCGGCAGGGCGGCGATACAGGGGAGGCCGGCAAGCTTTTCGTCGGGTTCGGCGATCCGGGCGAAGCGGTCCCTCCTGATCGCGGATGCAGCGCCGATCCGAGCAACGGGAGCGGCCCTCCCGCCGGCGGCGCGCTCGTCGGCGGCTGGGGAGATGAGCGCGTTCAGCCGGGTTCGGAACGATCGCGATCGCTCCCGGCGGCTCGCGCCGAGGTCTGTCGCATCGGGAGACTGTTCCCAGCCGGACAAGCAGTGGTTTTCACCGGGCATGAGGCTACCGAGGAACATGTCAAGACCAACCCGCTGGTCACCTCTGCCCGCATTCTTCACTTTGCCACCCATGGCGTCCTCGACGAGCGTAACCCGGACTCATCCGGGCTGCGGCTGGCGCATGCCTCCGGGTCTACCGAGGACGGGCTGCTGCAGGTGCGAGAGATCTCGAACTTGGAGCTTCATGCCGATCTCGTAGTACTCTCGGCATGTAAGACGGGATTAGGCAAGGAGGTCTCGGGCGAAGGCTTGATCGGGATGACGCGAGCCTTTTTTCACGCGGGCGCCGGCAGCATAGTGGTTAGCCTGTGGCAAGTTGACGACGAAGCCACTGCGGATTTGATGGTGAGCTTTTATCATCATTTGCTAGAGACCGGCGACAAGTCTGAGGCCTTGCGACGCGCCAAGCTCGAGTTCATTGACCATTCGAGGTACTTCCACCCCTACTTCTGGGCGGCTTTCATCATGGAAGGTAGGCCGTGATGAGCTATGTAACGCTGCGTGCCGCTTCATCGCCTCATGATCAGCTCCGATCCGAATCGGTCGCTTTCCCGAAAGGAGGGATGGAACATGGGTAGCCCACCGAACACGGGTGGTGGTGGCACTGGCGGAGGTCCACCGCCGCCTGCTCCGCCGCCGCCTGCTCGGCCGCGTCCGGTGCCCGCTGCACGCGTCTTGTCCGCCGTTCTGAGCGCAGCAGCCGTAGTCCTCACACTGACCGGCAACCTCCCCATCGGGGCTGCTGCCGCGGCCGGCGCCTTCGTGGCCAGCATCATCGACATCGCCACCAGCCCACGCTCATCGAAGCGAGAGTAGAATCGCCCCCTGCCTGTCCGGCCGGGGCCATCCCGGCCGGACAGAAGGGCGGCACTTCGCGGCTGCTCTGATTGCAGGGAGCTGACCGATGAACTTACTCGAACGTGGACTGGCGGCCGCCATGACGGCCGCTCTGCTCGGTGTTTTGGCGCTTGGCTCCCCCGCAGCCGGCCAGGGATCGGATGGGCGGGGCGAGCCGCGGGCCGAGGTGGTGCCCAGCCTGGTGGTGGCCGGGCGTGGCGAGGTGCGGGAGGCGCCGGATGAGGCGGCGGTGCGCCTGGGGGTGCTGGCGCAGGCGGCGACCGCCGGGGCGGCTCAGCAGCAGGCGAACCAGACGGTGACGGCGCTGCTGCGGGCGGTGCGCGGGCTGGGTGTGCGGGAGGAGCAGATCCGGACGTCCGAGCTGTCGCTGTCGCCGGTGTACGCGCCGGTGCGGCCGCAGGCCGTGGGCGCGGGCGAGGAGCCGCAGGGGCCGCGCATCGTGGGTTACCAGGCGAGCAACTCGGTGACCGTCACCCTGGACAAGCTTGACCAGGTCGGCGCAGTGGTGGACGCCGGCCTCGGAGCCGGCGCCAACCGCCTGGAAGGGGTCGCGTTCGGGCTGCGCCACGACGAGGCGGCGCGGCAGGCGGCGCTGCGCGATGCGGCTGCCCAGGCGCGCGGCAAGGCGGCGGCGCTGGCCGCGGCCATGCACGTGCGCCTGGTGGAGGTGCTCGAGGTGCAGGAGGAGGGGACGGCGGTTCCGCAGCCGCGCTTCGAGGCGATGCGGATGTCGGCGGGCGGTGCCGCGCTCGCCACGCCGGTCTCGGCAGGGCAAGTGGAGGTGAGCGCCGCCGTCACCCTCCGCTACCGCATCGCGCCCTGTCCCGCCCAGGGCGGTTGCGGCGAGACGCCCTGATCGGCTTCGAGTGTGACGATGGTCGCCGCAATCGGCGCAACTCGTCGCGCTCGACCAGGCGCGAGGCGACAGGCCTCCGACAGCCGTAGTCCAGTCGAGGCTAGGTACCGCCGGGCTGCTCCTTTGCGCTCGTGGGGATTTGGTGGGATAATCCCACTATGGCCACGGCAACGGCAGACGCCAAGCGACGCGTGGTGCTTCCCGCTGCAAAGCCCGGGGACGTCTTCGACATCCAGACCCAGGGCGAGGGCCGCCTGCTCTTGGTGCGCCTCGAACGACCGGAGCCGGGATCGCGGATGAGCAAGTCTCGCAGTCTCGAGGCCATCGCTGCCGCCCCTCTGCGGCCGAAAATGACCTGGGAGTCGCTGAAGGCCACGACCCGGGAGCCATGATCCTCCTCGATACGAATGTCTTGATCTACGCCTCCACCGCTGCGTCGCCCTTCCTCGCATGGGCCCGGCGCATGATCGCCGAGGGCGTGTCGGAGGACGGAGCGGCGGTCAATGCGGTCAGCCTCGCAGAGATCTGCGTGGGTGATGCCGAACCAAGAACCGTTGCCGATCGAATCCGGAGTTGGGGCATCACCGTCCTTGACGTGCCTGCCGCGGCAGCGGAGCCCTGCGCCAAGGCCTACCTGGAATACCGAGAGCGGCGACGCGCGGAATCCAGTCGCGTAGCGCCCTCGCTGCCTCTGCCGGATTTCTTCATCGGCGCCCACGCCCAGGTCATGGGTTGGCCGCTCGTCACAGCCGATGCAGGGCGTTTTCGAACCTATTTCCCCTCGGTGACGCTGCTGACGCCCTGAGAGCCCTGACAAGAATATGCGAGGAAGACTAGCCGTCGTCCTCGATCGCCGTGGTCCACTGCTCGACGTGCTCCGGGCTCATGGTTCCGGAAGGTGGCAGCCGGGCGTCGAGGACGCGCGCGGCGCCGGGCGGGTGCGGGGCGCTCCCCGTGCTCGCCGGCCGCTACAAAGCGAGCCGGGGAGCCCGCGAGCGCTGTAGTAGACTTGGTGGCTCGTAGGCGGCGGACCGGCGAGACCTGCCTGGACACCACCCTCGGCCAGGGACGATGAAGAGCAGCGAAGGTTTCGTTTTCGTGCGGCGCGGGTTGCACCTCTACTACCGGATTCTCGGCGAAGGCCGGGAGACGGTGGTGGTCCCGAACGCGAACTGGCTCGCCGACGCCCTGCAGCCGCTCGCGGAGGGGCGGCGGCTCATCCTCTACGACCCGCGCAGCCGTGGCCGTTCGAGCACCGTCACCGACCGGCGGCACCTCGGCGTCGAGCAGGACGTCCGCGACCTCGAGACGGTGCGCCGCTACTTCGGCCTCGACCGCCTGTCCCTGCTGGGCACCTCCTACCACGCCGCGATCACCGCGCTGTACGCGATGGAGAACCACGACCGCGTCGAGCGCATGCTGCTGGTCTGCCCGATCACCCCGCGGCAGCCCGGGGAATGGGCCCAGGAGACCCCGTCGCCGGAGGTGCTGATCTATCCGCCGGGGGTGCCGCGGCTCGAGGAGATGCGGCGCGAGGGCATCGACCGCGAGGACCCGGTGGCCTTCTGCCGCGCCTGGTTCACCTACTTCCTGCTACCCGCCTTCATGGGCGAGCCGGCCGCGGCGGCGCGCTTCCCGCTCGACGACGTCTGCGGCTTCCCGAACGAATGGCCCACCCACACCATGGCCCTGTACTTCGACCACATCGTGCCGAAGATGAAGGCCTGGGACTTCCGGCCGCGCCTGGGAGCATTGCACTTCCCACTGCTCGTGGTGCAGGGCACCGACGACCTGGTGCCCATCGAGGCCTCGCGCGATTGGGCCGCCCACGGCGGCAACGCCCGCTTCCTGCGCATCGAAGGATCCGGCCACCATCCCTACCTCGAGCGGCCCGACGACTTCTTCCCCGCCGCCGCCACCTTCCTCGACGGCGCCTGGCCCACCGCCGCCGAAGTCGTCCGCAAGGCCGCCGGATCGGCCCTGATCAGATCGATCGCCGTAAGTCCTTCCAGATAGGTCGTCGGAGAGAACCATTGCCGGAGAGAGAGGAAAGGCCGGGAGGGGTTCCCCGGAGGCCCCCGGAGGCCCCTTAGACGCCGTCCGAATCCACCCGCGGCATCGGCCGGCGCTGGCGGGTGAGCAGCGCGTTCCGCAGCCGCTGCCAGGTGTCATGGAGGGCGGCGCCGGCACCCTCGCCGGCGCCCTGCACCACCTCGAAGCACGCCGGGTCGCGCGTCACCGCCTCGGCCGCCAGCGCGTCCTGCGCGGCCTCCAGGCGGTCGGCGAGCACCTCGCTCCAGCCGTGGGCGCGCATGCCGGCGTCCTCGACCGCGACCTCCTCGCCGAATCGCGCCAGGGCCTCCGGCAGCGGCTCGTTCCAGGACGGATACTCGAGCGCCAGCGGCAGCAGGACACCGTGGCGCATCCGGACGGCAAGATGCCCGAGCCCCGCCTGCAGCTTCAGCGGCCGCTCGCGCGGATCGGCCAGGGCGCTCCCCGCGGTCACCCAGAGGGTGGCCCCGGGTTGGTCGAGGATCCGGGTCGCGTCCTCGAGGAAGCGGCGGGCGCCGCGAGCGCTCGCGGGATCGACGGCGAAGAACCCGAGGCGGGAGAACAGGGCGTGCCGGCCGAGCGTCGCCTGGTCGATCGGCGCGTAGTGGCGGCGGTTCGGCAGGAGGTGGCTGGCGAGCCGCAGGCACGCCAGCGGATCCCACCACGAAGAGCGGTTCAGGTAGACGACCAGGGGCCGTTCGCGGGCGGCGGTGAGGTCCGGGCGTTGCGCGCGCGACAGGCGCACGGCATGGAAGTGCCGGGTCAGTTCGCGTTCGCCGAGGCGCCGGAACGCCGGCATCGACAGCTGTGCGATCTCCGCCCGGACCGGTGGCTGCGACGACGGCGGCAAGGCGCTCGGCGATCTCACGGCATGCTCTCCTCTGGCACTGGCCGCTTGCCGATCGGATGCCAGGACAACCACATCAGCATGCGCGCGAGCTGCCGCGACCGGCGGCCGGTGCCACATGAGCGCCGGCGCCGGCGGGGCAGCCGGCGCCGATCCAATCGACTCGCCACCAGAGCGTAGCATGCCCGGCCAGATGACGAGGCGCCGTAGCCGGAGGGGGTTCCCCGGAGGCGACTGATCCTGAAACGAGGATTAGTTGTCGGATCTGTGCTGGCCGCGGGCAACCGGCTTTCCATAGGCGAGAACAAGAAGCCCCAACCAGAAATGTTCTCGGAACGTAAACATTTGATCCTCAAAGGGTTACGCTTGCAACGACGCCCCGACCGCGAGTATGTTGCGGGAGTGGAAATGTTCGACTGCGTGGGCGAGACCCTCCGCCGGCTGCGGAAGGAGCGCCATCTCACACTCGAAGATCTCGGCGCCCAGGCGGGGCTCGGACGCGGCCAGTTGTCGCGCATCGAGAACGGCCGCCAGCACGCGACGCTCAAGACTCTCGCCAAGATCCTGAGCTCACAGGGGGTCAGCCGGCGCGAGTTCTTCCGCCGCTACGACCTGGTGGAGGCCGAGAAGATCCAGGTCGAGCGCACCGACCCGCCGGAACCCGGCGCCTATCCGATCGGGACCAGCGCGGCCGCCCTGCCGGGCGAGATCAAAGAGGCCCTGAGCAGGGTCGAATCCTTCATGCAGAGCACCTTCCAACGCTCGCAGCCGCTGGCTCAAGGCGCCATCGAAGTTGGCGACTACGTGGTGCTCTTCCGCGTCGTGCCCCGAGGCGTGGGAGGCGCGGGAGGCGCGGGTAGCGCCGAGGGTGCAGGTGGCATGGCGCCGCCATCTGGTTCCCTACCCTCCGCTCCCAAGCGCGGCCGGCGCAAGAAGCGCTGAGCCGTCTCATCTCATCTCGTCTGGCGGGGCTCCTGGCGGGGCTCATCTGGCGGGGCTGCAGTGGCAGTTGCGCCGCTCCGCGCGGCACAGCTCGACGCTTGCCTGAACCGAGAACTACACGCGCCCTCCGGCACGCACACCCCGTCACCGCCACCGGCGACGGTCCCTCGCCTGGAAAAAACGTAGCCGGGATGAATAGAGACAATTTCTTGTCCTGAATTTCCAATCGATGCTCAATTCGTATTCCAAATGCAGAACGAGATGATCCGATCTGGCTAATGCTTGGCGTCTAAATATATCATTATCAGTGACTTACGCTTGCACGCGGTATGTTCCTGCCGCTACATTTCTCCTATGGGCATGTTTGCCAACCTGGGTCGGACCCTGAGCCTGCTGCGCGAGCTCAGAGGTAGGAGCCAGACCCGCGTCGCGCGGGAAGCCCGGATCGGCAAGAGCCAGCTGTCGAAGTACGAGAACGGCAAGGAGCTGCCCAAGTTCGAAACGCTCGAGAAGATCCTGCACGTGCTGAAGGTCGACATGTTCGAGTTCTTCTACACCCTCTACCTGGTGGACGGCCGTGCCGCCGCATTGGCCCACGCGGCGGATGTTGCAGGCATCGCCGGTGTCGCGGGCGCCGCCGCCGGTGCCCCGGCCGCCGAGCTGTCGCCAGCCGGCTCCGGCCAGGCCGTGACCTCCTCCGCCTCCTCGGCCGATGGCGACTCCGGGCGAGGCACCGCGGCCGCGGCCACCGGCGGCGCCGCGGATGGGACCGGTGCGTGGGGTGCCGCCGGTGCCTCTCTCGCTGGCTCCGGCGCCGGCGCCGGAGCCGGAGCGGGCGAGCCCATGCCCGGGCCGCTCTACCTCCCCCCTCTCCCCCACCAGCACCCCCTGCTCGCCGAGGCGACCGACCAGGCCTTCGCCCGCGTCTTCTCCGATCTGCTGATGCTCTATCGCCGGGTCTTCGAGCAGGTGGTGCTGTCGGGCAGCGGGCGGCCCGACAACGCCAAGATTTGAGGCCTACTCCTCCGCGTCGTCCGCCGCCAGCCGGACCCTGAGCTCCTCCCAGTGCGCGGCGGCCAGCTCGCCGCCGAGGTCGGCGTCGCCGCGATACGGCCGCAGCGGGATGCGCCGGCAGGGCACGCTGAAGGTGGTGGCGCCGGCCAGCGGCAGCGGCGCGAGGCGCACCGTTCCGCCCTCGATCCTGCCGCGCAGGGGCACCGCCGCCGTGGACGTGCGGCGGCCGCTTGCCCCCGGGGTGGGACCGGGCAGCGCCAGCGGCCCGGTCCCGCCGGCGCAGGCGGCCAGGGAGATCGCGTCGGCCGAGCCGAGCAGCCGGTAGTCCGCCGCGAGGGCGCGGCCGCCGGCGCGCTGCTCCTGGCGTAGACGGCGCTCGCGCGCCGCGAGCCTCAGCAATTGCTCCCGCCAGCCCGGGTCGCGCCGGCGGTCACGGTGGAGCTCGCGCGCGTGGCGGACGATCAGCAGCGCGGCATAGGGACGCCGTTCGAGGAAGCGCTCGGTGCCGCGTTCCCAGATCTCGATGCGCTGCTCCCGTGGCATGGCGAGGAAGTCCACCGGCCGCCCGTCGCCGCCGGCCCGCGGCGCCGCGTCGGCTTCCCGCCAGCCGTTGTCGTGCTCCCGCCCCGCGAAGATGATGTCGCCGCGGCGCGGGTTCGCAGGCAACCCGTCGCCCCGCCACAAGGACAGGATCTCGCCGGCAAGGTGGGCGTGATCGGGTTGTGTCACCACGCGGTACGCGCCGTCTTGGACCGCGACGATCACCTTGGCAGTGTAAGGTAAGATCGGCCGCCGATGTTCGCCGGCGTCGCCGGCGCCGCTCGCAGGCATAACGCGCCTCCCGGGGCGCCAGGTGGACACGCCGTGAAGAAGATCCTTCCAGAGGACGCCCTCGCGTACCACTCGCGCGGACGCAAGGGCAAGATCCAGGTCGTCCCCACCAAGCCCACCAACACGCAGCGCGACCTGTCGCTCGCCTACAGCCCGGGCGTCGCCTATCCCTGCAAGGAGATCCAGCGCGATCCGCTGCTGGCCTACGAGTACACGGCCAAGGGGAACCTGGTGGCGGTGATCACCAACGGCACCGCGGTCCTCGGCCTGGGCAACATCGGCGCGCTGGCCGGCAAGCCGGTGATGGAAGGCAAGGCGGTGCTGTTCAAGCGCTTTGCCGACATCGACGTCTTCGACCTCGAGCTCGCCACCGAGGACCCGGAGGAGCTCATCCGCGCGGTCAAGCTGCTCGAGCCGAGCTTCGGCGGCATCAACCTCGAGGACATCCGCGCGCCCGAGTGCTTCGAGATCGAGCGCCGCCTGAAGGCGGAGATGAAGATCCCGGTGTTCCATGACGACCAGCACGGCACCGCGATCATCTCCGGCGCGGCGCTGCTCAACGCCCTGCAACTGGCCGGCAAGCCCATCGCGGAGGTGCGCATCGTCTTCTCCGGCGCCGGCGCCGCCGCGCTGTCCTGCGCCAGGTTGTACATCGCGCTCGGGGCGCGGCCGGAGAACCTCGTCCTCTCCGACCTCGCCGGCGTGGTCTATCGCGGGCGCCGCGAGCTGATGGATCCGTGGAAGGAAGCGTTCGCCGCCGACACGCCGGCACGCACCCTGGCCGAGGCGATGGCCGGCGCCGACGTGTTCATCGGCCTGTCGGCGGCGGGCGTGGTGACGCCGGACATGGTGCGCTCGATGGCCCGCGATCCGATCGTCTTCGCGATGGCCAATCCGGACCCGGAGATCGGCTATGACGAGGCGCGGGCGGCCCGCCCCGACGCCATCGTCGCCACCGGCCGCAGCGACTATCCGAACCAGGTCAACAACGTGCTCGGCTTCCCGTTCATCTTCCGCGGCGCCCTGGACGTGCGGGCCACCGACATCGACGACGGCATGCAGCTGGCGGCGGTGCGGGCGCTCGCCGACCTGGCGCACGAGGACGTTCCCGACTCGGTGCTGCGAGCCTACGGCCTCGACGCGCTGCGCTTCGGCCGCGAGTACCTGATCCCGAAGCCGGTCGATCACCGGGTCTTGCTGCGGGTGCCGCCGGCGGTGGCGCGGGCCGCCATGGACAGCGGCGTGGCGCGGGTCCCGATCGCCGATTTCGCCGCCTACCAGCGGCGCCTCGAGACCCTGATCTCGCGCCGCCTCGAGCTGATGCGCGGCATCCTCGACCGCGCCAAGCGCGACCCCAAGCGGGTGGTGTTCCCCGAGGGCGAGCACGACCAGATCCTGCGCGCCGCCAAGATCCTGGTGGACGAAGGGATGGCGCACCCGATCCTGCTGGCGCGCCGCGAAGTGATCGCCGGCAAGCTCCGCGACCTCGAGCTGCCCGAGGAGCGGGTCACCATCCTGCACAACGAGAGCTCGGAGCTGTTCGAGCCCTACGCCCGGCGGCTGTACGAGATGCGCCGCCGGGACGGCATCACGCTGGAGCAGGCGCGCAAGCTGATGCGCCTGCGCAACTACTTCGGCAGCATGATGGTCGAGCTGGGGGACGCCGACGGCCTGATCTCCGGGCTCACCCGCAGCTATCCCGAGACCATCCGGCCGGCGTTGCAGATCATCGACACGCGGCCCGGCGTCAGCCGCGTCTCGGGGGCCTACATCCTCATCTTCCAGGAGCGCCTGCTCTTCCTCGCCGACACCACCGTGAACATCGACCCCTCGCCCGAGGAGCTGGCGGAGATCACCACCCTGACCGTCGAGTTCGTCCGCCGCTTCGGCATCGTGCCTCGCGTCGCCCTGCTGTCGTTCTCCAACTTCGGCTCCAACAGCCATGCCGCGGCGCGCAAGATGCGGCGGGCCGTCGAGCTGGTGGCCGCCCGCGATCCCCAGCTCGAGGTCGACGGCGAGATGCAGGCCGACACGGCGCTGGTCGAGTCGCTGCTCCAAGAGAACTACTCCTGGAGCCGGCTCAAGGGACCCGCCAACGTCCTCATCTTCCCCGAGCTGCAGTCGGCCAACATCGCCTACAAGCTGATCTGGCGGCTCGCCGGCGCCGAGGCCATCGGCCCCATCCTGCTCGGCATGGGCAAGCCCGTCCACGTGCTGCAGGCCGGCGTCGAGGTCGCCGACATCGTCAACCTGACCGCGCTCTGCGTCGTCGACGCCCAGGATCGGGCAAGCCGGAAGTAGAGATTCGATGGCCTCGCCCGGCGATCCGCGGCTCTGCGCGCCGCCGGCACCGCCTGGGCTGGCGGCCTACCCGTGGGACGGAGTGTCGCGGCTGAGCTCGGCCTCGGCGGCAGCCAGGCCCCGGCGGTAGAGCGCGGCAAGGTCGGCGCGGCCGGCGCTCTCGGCGAGACGGACGGCCTCGCGGTAGCCTTCGCGGCTGGCAGCGAAGAGGCGCGCCGCCTCCGGCCGGTCGCCGCGCCGGCGGGCGGCGAGGCCGCGCTGGAACCGGCAGAGCGCGAGGCTGCCGCGCGGCTCCGGCCGGCCGGGGGCGATGGCGGCGGCGTGGGTCAAAATTGCTTCCGCGCGGTCGAGCTGGCCAGCGGCGATCAGCTGCACTCCGAGGTCGTTGGTAGCGGCGGCGGCGCCGGCATCCAGAGACGCCAAGAGGCGCCGTGCTTCCCTGACGAGCTCGGGGTCGTCGCCATCGGCACCTTCGGAGTGGCCTCCGGCGGCGCCTCCCGAGGCTCCGGGCATCCTCGCGGCTGCCCGCCGCTCCATCGCGGCCACCAGCCGCTCCCGGGCAGCCAGATCGTCGTCGGCCGCCTGCGCGTACCCGCCCGTGGCGGCCAGGTACGAGCCGCGGCGCTCGCGGGCGATCGCCCACTCGAGCTCGGCGGCGAGGAAGCCCGGGCTGTCCCGCGCCGCTTCCTCGAGATAGGCGATGGCGCGCGATGCCCGGCTCACCGCGCGTTCCAGGCTGGCGCGCGCGGCGGGGGAGGGCTGGCCGTGCGCGGCGGCGGCGAGGCGCTGCGACTCGGCACCGGCAGCCCCGGTCCAGCGGTTGGCGGCGACGCCGAGGTTGTACTCGATCACCGCGTCCTGCTGCCGGACCTCGGCCGCGGAGAGGCACGGCAGGTTGACCGCCAGGCCGGCGGCGGCGAGGAGCGCCAGGTCCAGTGCCGGCCTGGCCGCCGCTCCGGCGGACGCCGCCCGCGCGCGCGTCGAGATGGCGATCAGCTCGAGCACGCCGGCGGCCGCGAGCGGCAGCAGGAAGGGGAGCGCCGCCAGGCGATAGCGGCCGAAGACGAAGAACGCCACCACCGCGGCGCAGGCGGTGCCGGCGAGCAGCGCCGGGAGCAGCGCCCGGCGGCGCCGGAGCGGGCCGCCGCGAGCGAGCGCCAGCAGGCCGACCGCGGCGAGCGGCGCCACCACGCCGAAGACCACCGGATCGCAGCGCAGCAGGAGCGACTCGCGGCGGTAGACGCGGAACCCTTCGGCGTCGGGAAGCTCGTAGGCGTTCCAGAACAGCCGCGCCTTGCGCACCAGGAGCCGCAGCCAGGCGCCAGGGTCGGCGGCGATCTCGCGCCAGGTCTCGCGCCAGAAGAGACGCGACACCTCCGCCGGGTCGAGCTCACCCGGGGCGACCGCCCGGCCGCGCTCCCGCGAGGCGAACGCCGCCGCCACACGCCGTGCATCCGCCTGCTGCCGCTCGGGCACCTGGCTGCCGGACGACAGCGCGGTGTAGGTGCCGGTGGCGCCGCGGGCGTTGCCGATGTAGAAGTTCATGCCGCCCTGCGAGCTGGTCAGCAGCACGTCGCCGGAGGCGGCATAGTTGAGCAACGCCGCCGGCGCCAGCGCCAGGGCGGCGCCCGCGAGCAGGGCGAGGGCGCGGCCCGCCCGCCGCCAGCGCCGCGGGCGCCGCCGGGAGACCTGCCGCGGGCCTTCCGCCGCAGCCGTTGCCACCTCTTCCGGGGCGTCCGTTCCGGCGAGCGCCACGTAGAGGGCCGCTGCCGGTGCCAGCAGCAGGAGGCTCTCCTGCAGCAGCGCGGCTCCCCCGAGCGCCGCTCCGGCCGCCAGCGCCCGCGCCGGCGAGAGGCCGCGCCCGGCTGGCGGCAGCAGCAGCACCAGGGCTGCCGATTCGAGGAAGAGGGCCGGCACCGTCTTGAGCAGCAGCGGGGTGTAGAACACCGCCGGCGCGTAGAGCGCCGCCAGCGAGCCGGCGATCGCCGCCGCCGCGACGACCTGCCGGCGGTCGTCAGCGGCTCCGCCGGCGCGCTCCCAGAGCCGGCCACCGGCCAGGGCGGTGAGCACGGCGGTGAGCGCGCCCACCAGCGCCTGTGCCAGGCGCATCGCCGTCAGCGAGCGGCCGGACACGGCATAGACCGCCGCCAGCAGATAGGGATAGAGCGGCGCCTGGTAGAAGGCCTCGCGCGGCCGCCAGCCGTGGCCGAGAATGTCGCGCGCCAGCTGGTCGTAGCGCTGCGCGTCCATCACCAGCTCGTGGAGGGTCGGCAGGTCGCGGATCTCGAAGGTGTAGACGAGGCGCACGGCCAGCGCGAACGTGAACACGGCCGCGAACACCCACCACGTCGCCCGCCGCCCTGCTGCCGATCCGCCCGATCCGCCCGAGCGGCCCGAGCGGCCCGAGCCGCCCCGCCGGCCGGCCGGCCGGGTCGCGGGCGCGGACGGGGACGTGGACGTGGACGTGGACGTGGGCGTGGGCGTGGACGGGGACGTGGACGTGGGCGTGGACGGGGACG
>DATDGZ010000210.1:0-5946 GCA_036521795.1 Thermoanaerobaculia bacterium
GGTGACGAGTACCTGATCATGCGCGAGGACGAAGTCCTCGGGATTCTGGACGCTCAGCCGAAGGTAGCCAAGAAGGCGAGCTAATCGAGAGCAAAGGAGATTGAAGAATGGCAAAATCAATTAATTACGGACCCGAGGCCCGTGGGGCCATCCTGCGCGGCGTCAACCAGTTGGCTGATGCCGTCAAGGTCACGCTTGGCCCCCGTGGCCGCAACGTGGTTCTGGAAAAGAAATTCGGCGGCCCGAACATTACCAAGGACGGCGTCACCGTCGCGAAGGAAATCGAACTCAAGGATCCGCTTGAAAACATGGGCGCTCAGATGGTGCGCGAGGTCGCTTCGAAGACCTCCGACGTGGCCGGCGACGGCACCACGACCGCCACCGTGCTCGCCCAGGCGATCTACCGCGAGGGCTCGAAGAACGTCACCGCGGGCGCCAACCCGATGGAAGTCAAGAAGGGCATCGACCTGGCGGTCAAGGCCGCCATCGAGTCCATCGACAAGCTCGCCAAGCCGGTCGAGGGCAAGGACATCGCCCACGTCGGCACGATCTCGGCCAACAACGACGAGGAGATCGGCCGCATCATCGCCGAGGCGATGGAGAAGGTCGGCAAGGACGGCGTCATCACGGTCGAGGAGGCCAAGGGGCTCGAGACCACGCTCGAGGTGGTCGAGGGCATGCAGTTCGACCGCGGCTATCTCTCGCCGTACTTCGTCACCGACGCCGAGCGCATGGAGACGGTGCTCGAGAACGCCAAGATCCTGCTCAACGAGAAGAAGATCAGCTCGATGAAGGACCTGCTGCCGGTGCTCGAGCAGGTGGCCAAGCAGGGCCGGCCGCTGCTGATCATCGCCGAGGACGTCGAGGGCGAGGCGCTGGCCACCCTGGTGGTCAACAAGCTGCGCGGCACGCTGCACGTCGCCTCGGTCAAGGCGCCGGGCTTCGGCGACCGCCGCAAGGCCATGCTCGAGGACATCGCGGTGCTCACCGGCGGCCAGGTGATCACCGAGGACCTCGGCATCAAGCTCGAGAACGTCCGCTGGGAGGACCTCGGCGAGGCGAAGAAGGTCGTCCTCACCAAGGACGATACGACCATCGTCACCGACTCCGACAACGCCAAGCGGCGTGAGACGATCGCCGGCCGGGTCAAGCAGATCCGCAACCAGATCGAGGACACGACCTCCGACTACGACCGCGAGAAGCTGCAGGAGCGGCTCGCCAAGCTGGTCGGCGGCGTCGCCGTGATCAAGGTGGGCGCGGCGACCGAGACCGAGATGAAGGAGAAGAAGGCCCGGGTCGAGGACGCCATGCACGCCACCAAGGCGGCGGTCGAGGAGGGCATCGTGCCCGGCGGCGGCGTGGCGCTGCTGCGCGCCGTGCACGCGGTCGACAAGATCGTCGCCGAGGGCGACATCAAGGTGGGCATCAACATCGTCCGCCGCGCGCTCGAGGAGCCGGCCCGCCAGATCGCCAACAACGCCGGCGAAGAGGGCTCGGTGATCGTCAAGCAGCTGCTGGCGAGCAACGGCAACAGCGGCTACAACGCCGCCACCGGCAAGCACGAGGACCTGGTCAAGGCCGGCGTCATCGATCCCGCGAAGGTCGCCAAGACCGCGCTGATCAACGCCGCCTCGATCGCCGGCCTCATGCTCACCACCGAGGCGCTGGTGTCCGAGATCAAGGAAGACAAGGAGAAGGGCGGCGGCATGCCCGGCGGCATGGGCGGCGGCGGCATGGGCGGGATGTACTAGGCGTTCCACATCGCTGTGCGAAGCACCACGGCCGGTCCGGCAACCCCGGGCCGGCCGTCGGCTTTCAGGAGCGGTGCTGGGAGGACCGGCCAGCCTCCAGACATGGCCGCGTCAGGGAGCGGGGGCAGGCTGGCCTCTCAGATGTAGGGAGGCTTCACCTCCCAGGTGCGGTGCTCGCGGATCGCGGTGCGCAGGGACGGGAGATCCTTCACTTCCTGGGCCGTCGTTGCCACGAGGATCCCGAACCAGGTGGGCTCGCCCGGCACCCGATCGGTGCCGAACGGCACCACGGCCAGGCGGAAGCCGAGCTCGATGCCGCCGTGCTCGTAGCAGACGAGCCAGGCCTGCGAGGCCTTCGCGGCCAGCACCAGGCGGCGCCTGGTCTGCTTGCCTTCGGTAGGGAAGTCGTACTGCTGGAACGCCTCCTCCGGATCGGCGATCCCGGGTTCGTCCCAATGCCGCTCGAGGGCCTGGCGCACGCCGGCAGGCACCTCCGACCAGTGACGGACCTCCGCGAGCCGCTCGCCGGCGAGGGCCGCCAGATCCGGAGCTGGCGCCGCTTGCGGCTTGCCGGCGAGGGGCGCCCGCTCGTGAGCAGGCGCCGCTTGCAGCGCGGCGAGGGCGAAGACAGCAGCGCAAACTCCCGACAACGACGATCTGGTCATGAGCCCTCCTTCTCTGGATCGTCCCACGTCCCGCTGAGAGATGCGTACCGCGGCCAGAGGGTGGGACACGGCGGCCGAGGTGGCCGGGGCTTCAGCGGCGCTTCACGATGCGCAGATCGGCCGAGCGTGGGGAGGGTGTGCCGGGCGGCGCCGGCGGAAACTCCCGCACCTCGGAGAGTGGCGGCGGCACCGCGGTGAGGCGGGCGGGCCGCGTCGCCTGGAGCTGGCGGCCCAGCTGGCGCATGCCGAAGATGACCAGGAACTCGATGACCACCAGCACCAGGCCGAGGTTGGTCTGGCCGGTGACGGCGACGACCAGGGCCATCAGGCAGAAGGCGACCACCACCGCGTAGATCAGCGTCACGGCGTGCGAGCGGCGGGCGCCGACCTGGTCCAGCAGGTGGTGCAGGTGCTTGCGGTCGGCGCGGAACATGCGCAGGAAGCGGCGCAGCGGGCGGGCCTGCTGGCGGTCCACGAAGCGCACCGTCATCACCAGCAGGGTGTCCATGACCGGCACCCCGAGCGCCAGGATGGGGACCACGATGGCAACCGCGGCGGGCGCCTTGAGCGCCGAGTGGACGCTCATGGCGGCGAGCAGGAAGCCCAGGGTCAACGCACCCGAATCTCCCATGAAGATGCGCGCCGGCTCCCAGTTGTGGCGCAGGAAGCCGAGGCAGGCGCCGGCGGTGGCGGCCATCAGCACGACGCTGCCCGGGCTGCCCTGCAGGGCGGCGTAGGCGAGCATGCTCACCGAGATGATGGCGACCACGCCGCCGGCCAGGCCGTCGAGACCGTCGATCAGGTTGATGGCGTTGGTGACGCCGACGATCCAGAGCAGCGAGACGACGGGGCCGAAGAGCCCGAGGTCGACGCCGCCGACGAACGGCAACCGCAACACTCCGAACGACCAGCCGGCGCCGATCAGCAGCCCTGCAGCGGCCAGCTCGACCAGGAACTTGATGCCGCTGCCGACGCCCCTGAGATCGTCGACGACGCCGACCACGAACACCAGCAGGGTGCCGGCGACCAGGGCGAGCAGCTCCCGGCTGCCGATCCGGGACGCCCAGGTGGTCCAGTGGCCGAGAGCGGCGAAGCCGGCGGCGATGCCCAGGCCGCCCATGATCGCGACCCCGCCCAGGCGGGGGACGGCGCTGTCGTGCAGCTTGCGGACGCCGGGCTGGTCCATGGCCCGCAGGTGGATCGCGAGACGCGTGACCGCTGGGACCAAGAGATGGGTGACGAAGGCGGCGACGATCGCCGCGCCGGCGGCGTACCACGGCAGGTATCTCATGCGCGCTTGCAGCTCCTCCTCCGCTCCCGACGACGAGCTCCTGTCGGCCGGCGGCCCCTCACGCATCGACCTCCGCGGAGCCGGGGTTCAGGCGGCGGCGGGCTGGTGGCGCGCCGCGCCGGCCAGCACCCCGAAGCAGACCACGAGTCGGAGGTAAGGGTCCTAAAGTATCACGAACGCTGGCGCTACGCGAAGCTCCCCCAGGGTATCTTCCCGGCCAATCCGGGGCGTGCCGCATCATCGCCAGGCGGGCGACCCGCGACACCAGAAGAGGTGGAAGCGGACTCCCGAAGCGCTCGCCATCGGCACCACGCCAAAGGTTACCAGCCCGAAGTGCGCGCCGACGTCGAAGAGATCCCCGCCGCCGCGGAGGAACGCGGCCACGATCGGATGGAACTCGGGCCAGAAGTCTCGGGAAAGGTAGCTTGCCCGGCACTCGGCGTCCCGCAGGTCGACCCAGGCTCGGCCGTTGCCGTTGAACTCGAGCAGCTGCACGGCGTCGATCAGGCCCAAACGCCGCAGGGCGATGAGGACCCTCTGGCGCCGGAGCTGGCGAGGCAGCGCATCGAGGAAGCGGCGGAGGCCGCCGCGCTCTTGTTGTGGCGAAGGCGTCACCTCGGCGCCCCCGCCGCCACGTGTCTTTGCCTCATTGCATGCAATCTCCGTCCAGGTGGCCTCGTAGTCTACAAGCTCCGGCAATTGCAAACCGTGTCACGGTAGCTCGAGAGCGAGGCTCTCCTGGATCAGCTCCGGGCGGACGACGAAGTGGACCGCGAGCCGTCCTACGCTCCAGCCGGTCTGCTCTCGCAGCAGGCGCACCGCTCCGGCATTGAGGCGCGCCCAGGACGCGCCGGCAGGCGGGAGGTGGAATCCCGCCTGCAGGTCGCCCGCGCGGCGGGGACAGAGCTGCGGGAGAAGGTTGGACGTCGCGGGCAGCGGCGCATCCCACGGCAAGGCCTCCGCCCAACGAGCGGTGTCGCGCAGGGAGTCGGGTGCGGCGGGACGATGGACGACGAGACCGTTGCAGATCCCGACGCTGCGCATCGCCACGTGCATCAGCGGGTGAAGGCCATGATCGGGGCCCGGCCCGACGACGAAGCGATCCCGGACCGCGGCGAGCGCGCCGCCGTCCTGGCGGTGTTTCACCACGAAGTAGGTCTGCAGCAGCAGCGGGCTCAGCACCCACGCCGCCATGAGCAGGGCCGCGGCTCGGCGGCGCCGTTGCAGGGCTTGTAGCGGGGCCGGCAGCACCGCCGCCGCGAGGATCGCGGCCGCGCTCCAGAACATGAAACGCCCGAAGCGTACCGCGGGTGCGACGAGGAACCAGGCCGCGATCGCCAGTCCGACAGGGTAGAGGAGGTACCCGACGGTGGCGCTCTGTTGCACGGGCCGCTTCCGAGTCACGAGCCAGATGCCTGCCAGCACGAGGACCAGGGCGATCGGGATGAGGATCTCGAACACCGCGGTCCGCAGCTCGAACCACAGCCAGTAGGGCAGCCAGTTGAAGCCCCGTTGCTCGACCATGAGGTCCCAGGCGCCCGGCGTGCGCATGTAGCTCTGCGTGAACCAGAGCTGTCCGTCCAGGTGGTGGCGAGGCAATCGCCAATCGGCCTGCAGGGCGCCCAGCGGCAGCGGGTAGAGAGGGTAGCCCGTGAGGATGGCATTCCGGATCACCCAGGGGACGGCGGCGCAGAGAGCGACGGCCACGGCCGGGAGCAGGCGCCGCGCGGCCGATTGCCTGTCTGTGAAGACGACGACCAACGCCAGTCCCAGCCAGGCGGCTGCCGCGAAGACGCCGCAGGTCGCCTTGAGGCACGGCGCCACCGCGAGCAGAGAGAACGCCACGAAGAGCTCGGGAGAGATCGTGGGCCGGGTCTCGGCCGTCGTGGGAGCGGCGCGGCCCAGGTCCGCACAGGCGAACAGGATGGCGGCATAGATCACCGCGCTCACCGCGATGTCCGTGTTGTGCGTCGCCACGGCGTCGTCGTCGAGTTGCAGGAGCAGCGGGAACAGCAGCACCAGCGCGGCGGCATGCGACGCGGTCGGCGCCCTGCCGTTCAGGATCCCGGCGACGCCCGCGCACACCTGGACGAACAGGAGCGCGATCAAGAAGCTCAGGACGAAGTGCTGGCCGCGCCCCTCCAGGACTCCGCATTCGAAGAGCGCGGGCACCAGCAGGGACGATCCGGCCAGCCCGTAGTTCGGGTTCAGGTTGGCGAGGCCGGGAACGGCGGCATAC
>DATDGZ010000211.1:0-2793 GCA_036521795.1 Thermoanaerobaculia bacterium
AGCACGTTGGGGTTGCTGCCGGTCAGATCGGCGATACAAAGCCGCGATTGTTGGATCGCGGTGCGGATCTGCTCCATGATGAACCCTGGGCCCGCCATCTCGTCAGCGCGTATTGCAGTCAATCCGTGAGCTCGCACCAGCGGTGCGACGAGCAGGTGGTAGGTCTCGTCGAATCGCTTCTCGAACGGCATCATGACAAAGCACAATTTCGACGCCGCTTCGATCACCGGGGACTGGCCCGGCGACTCCACTGCCCGGGTGACCAACTCGACATCCACTTCCTCAAATAGGTCGGGCCGAGAGGCGCGGAGGCTGACGCCTGCCTTCGTGTCGAGTTGGCGCTGCACCTCCTCAAGAAAGGCGGCCAGTACCTCGTCGCGAGTCGCCGCGGCCGCGGTCTCGAGCGAGATGATGTGGAGTCTTGCGTCGAGCGCTTTCTCCACGTCCTCGGGACTGACGTCGAACTGCACCACGTACGCCATTCTCTCGAACGCGCCGAGGCGGGAGCGAACGACCTTGCGAATGTTCCCGAAATCGGGATCGGACAGGCTGTAGCCGAGAAACAACGGCGTGCGGGTGATCAGCATCGCTGCCAAGTGCGTGGCGATCACCGGATAGCGTTCCATGAAGCCTTCATAGTCTTGCTGGGTCACGACGATGTGCTCTTCATGGCGCAGGTCGCCGTGCATCTTGATGATGCTCGACGCCATCTGGCCGGCGTGGAAGGGTAGCTGGAGCTCGCCGGCCAGTGAGCGAAAGGGGCGAGCCGCGTCCGCGTAGGCGTCCTCGAGGAGCAAATCGAGGTTGGTCGTGTAAATGGTATCGAATGGCAGCTGCACGAAGATCCGATGAGCCTTTCCTGGTCGCGCCTTGTCCGGATGCAGGGCGTCCCGGATCGCCTCTACCAGCTGCACCCTGCCAAAGCGCTGCTCGTAGCGCTGGGCGACCACGGTGGCGCCGGTGCCCGGAGGAGTGGCAGCATCTCTCGCGAGCGCGGCGGTCAGTTCTGCCCAGTCTGGCATCGAGAGTCCGGCCGGCAACGAGGCATTCTTGGAGAACCCGGCGCCGACGAATGGCAGGCAGCGACCCTGCGCGATGTCGGCGATCAATGGGTAAGGGATACTCAAGCCTGGTCCTCCAGTCCGTCTACTTCGCGGCGCGGTCGAGCGCTACGGCCGACCTCGGCAGGATGAAGGTGCGCCGTCCTCCGCCCGAATCCGCTGCCGAGGGCAGGCTGCCAGCCAGCTCGCGGAAGTAGGCGCGGGTGCGCCAGCGCTCGCGGTTGCCGACGACGTAAACGCGGCGCTTGGCGCGCGTCAGGGCGACGTTGAGGAGGTTCGGGCGGCGGGCGGCCCAGTCTATGGGGCCCTCGGCGTTGACGTTGCCGCCCAGCACCAGGATGATCGCCGCTTGCTCCTTGCCCTGGTAGGTGTGGACGGTGCCGATGTGGAGGTGGGGGAACTCTTTGCCGACGGTGTCCTTGAGGCCGCGCACGACGTGCCGAAAGGGGCTGAGGCAGGCGAGGTGGGCGGCGTGGTCGGCGGTCGGCAGCGAGCGTAGGAGGCGCAGGACCTCGTCGTCTTCGGCGGGGATCCAGTTGCCCTCGGAGGTCGAGGAGCGGACGTCGAGCCAGCAACTGGCGGGCCAGCCGGCGAGATCTTCGGTGGGTGGCGTGGCGTGGACCATGAGGCCCTGGTAGGCGATGTGGTTGGCGACCGAGAACATGGGCTCGTCGCAGCGGCGGTGGACCCGCAGCGGCGTGCCGACCCACTCCGGCTCGCCGTCCTGGCCTGCGAGGTTGGTGCCGAAGCGGGAGGCGCGGTCCGCCAGCCATTGCGCGGAGATGACGTTCGGCTGCCAGGTGTCGGTGACGGCGAAGTGGCGGCGCAGGGCGGCGACGACGGTGTCGGGGATGGTCACCACCGGCTCGAGCTGGCGGGGATCGCCGACCACGACCACGCGGCGGGCGCGGGCGATGGCGCCGGCCGCCGCCTGGGGGACCGCCTGGCCGGCCTCGTCGATGAGCAGCCAGCCGAGCTCCTCCTCGTGGAGGTGGGCGAAGAGCCGGTCGAAGGAGGCGAAGGTGGTCGAGACCACGGGGACGACAAGGAAGAGGGTCGACCAGGCGGCGCGGATCGCCGGGCGGCCGGCGGCCTCCGAGAGCCTGCCCTGCAGGAGGTCCATGGCGCCGAGGAGGTTGCGGCGCACCAGGTCGGGGGCGCCGAGGATCAGCGCTTCGTGCAGGTGGAGGGCCTCGAGGAAGACCTCGGCGCGGGCGCGGTTCCAGGCGTCGTCGACCCAGGGCGACTGGGTCTCGGTCTCGTCCGGCGGGCGGGCCCAGAAGTCGTCGTCGGGGATGACTGCCTCGGAGGTCCGGCGGAAGGCGGCGATGGCCCGCCGGGCGTCCCGCTGCCGGTTCTCGAGGTCGCGGCGCTCGGCGGTGGCGGCGGCGAGCTCGCGCTCGGCCAGGGAGGATGCTCCGTCCGCCTGCGCGGAGGCCTGGCGAGAGTCCTCGAGGTGGCGGTAGGCGTCGTCGACCAGGCGCCGGCGGAGCCTCGCCTCGGCCGACCACTCGCGGAACTCCCGGCCCCAGGAGAGGAGGATCGCGAGGAGTCCCGGCCTGGCCTGCTGGACGGCGGCATGCTGGGCCTGCATCGCGCGGAGGTGATCGGCCGCGGTGCCGAGGTTGGCCTGGCGGTCGGCGGCGATCCGGCGGGCGTCCTGCAGGCGCCCGGCCGCGAGGCGCTGGCTGGCGAGGGTGGCGGCGAGGGCCGAGACCAGGCGGGGTAGCTC
>DATDGZ010000212.1:0-5165 GCA_036521795.1 Thermoanaerobaculia bacterium
GCCAGATCGGGGGCAGCACCTCGACCTCGACCGTGCCGCGGCGGAAGATGGCGGCGTCGTCGCGGAAGACGTGGCGCGTGCCGTGGAGCGCGGCGGGCAAGACCGCGGCGCCGGCCTGCGCCGCGGCGAGGAAGCCGCCGAGGCGAAAGGCGCGCAGGCCGGGCGCGCGCCGGAAGGTGCCCTCCGGGAAGATCACCAGCGATTCGCCCGCGGCCAGTGCCGCCGCCGCCCGGGGCACCTCGCCGGCGCTCTGCACGGCGTCGAAGCGCTCGACCAGCAGGGCGCCCAGCCGCCGCATCATCACCCGCGTCAGGAAGCTGTCCTCGAGCTCGCGCTTGGCGACGTAGCCGAGCTCCGGCGGCAGCATCGCGGTGAGCGCCACGGCGTCGAGGTAGCTGGCATGATTGACGGCCACCAGGCAGGCGGCGGTGCGCCCGGTTCCGGTTCCCGATCGCCCGCGGGCCTCGCCCGGCCCGGCCGTGGCCACGCCATCCCCGACACCGGGACGGTCGCCCGCCGCCGCGGCCGCCCCGCCGCCGGCCGCCGCGGCGCAGGCAGCCAGGTGCTCGAGCCCGCCGGCGCGGAGCGGCAGGCCGGCGCAGCGGAACATGAGCCGCGCCGCCGCGCGCGCCAGCCGGCGCCGCCGGCCGAGCCCGGGCAGCAGCGCCACCGCCAACCACAGCGGCACGCCGACCAGCACGTAGATGGTCCAGACGTAGGCGCTATAGAGGGGCGCCCAGGCAGCCCGCCCGGCGCGTCCGAGCTGCACCCGGGCGGCGGCCAGCGCCAGGCGGGCGAGCTGCAGGCCCATCGCGGCGCTGCCCTGGCCGATCCGCCCGGACAGGTAGAGCTCCCGGCTCGCGGTCCGCCGCACCTTGCCGCTCGAGGTCTTGGGCACCGCGTGCGGCGGCGCCAGCACCACCTCGTCGGCCGGCTCGCCGAGCAGCGCCACCGTGGCGTCCTGCACCGCCTCGCGCAGCCGCTGCCGCTCCGTCTCCACGGTCGCTCGCGTCTCGGCCAGCACCACCAGGCGCTCCGTGCCGGTGGCGGGGTCGGCCACCCCGAACACCGCCACGCACCCCTTGCGGATGCCCGCCACGCCACCCACCGCGGCCTCGAGCTCGTGCGGGTACAGGTTGCGCCCGGCGCGGATGATGATGTCCTTGTCGCGGCCGGTGATGAACACCTCGCGCCCGACGGTGTAGGCGCGGTCTCCCGAGTCGAGCCAATCCCCGCGGCGGAGGCGGCGGGTGGCCTCGGCATCGCGGAAGTAGCCGCTGGTGGCCGACGGCCCGCGGAAGTGAAGGCTTCCCTCCTGGCGGTCCCCGACCTCGTGGCCCGCGGCGTCCACGATGCGCAGCTCGTGGCCCGGGAGCGGCACGCCGCAGCCGACGAAGCGCAGCGCTCGCGCGTCCGGGCCGCCCGAGCCGGCCGGGCCCTCCGGTCCCTCCCCGGCGGCAGCCGCTCCGGGCTTCGTGGTCTCGGCCGGCCGCTCCTCGGCCGCCACCAGCCTGTGTGGTGAGTCCGGCGCGGCCGGCACCGCCCGGCCCGAGCGCTCGAACGCCTCGCGCTCCACCACGTCCACGACCGGGCCGCGGCCGAGCGGCGGGATGGCGAGCGCCAGCGAACACTCGGCGAGACCGTAGACGGGCGCCATCGCCTCGGGGCGGAAGCCGTAGCGGCGGAAGCGCCCGGTGAAGCGCCGGATGGCCTCGGGGCTCACCGGCTCGGCGCCGTTCAGCGCGAACCGCCACGCCGACAGGTCGACCCCGGCGAGCTCCTCGTCCGCCGCCTTGCGCGCGCACAGCTCGTAGGCGAAGTTGGGCGCCGCCGACAGCGTGCCGCGGTGGCGCGACAGCAGCTGCAGCCAGCGCGCCGGGCGCGCCAGGAAGCCGAGCGGCGACATCAGCACCAGCGGCATGCCGAAGTAGAGGCTCGCCATCCAGGCCCCGATCAGCCCCATGTCGTGATAGAGCGGCAGCCAGCTCACCACCACGTCCTGCGGCCCGATCGCCACCGCCTGCCCCAGCGCGCGCAGGTTCGCGAGCAGGTTGGCATGGGTCAGCACGACACCCTTCGGCCGGCCCGTGCTGCCGGAGGTGAACTGCAGCAGGGCCACGTCCGCGGCTTCCAGCCCGCCGGCACCGCCGCCTTCTCCCGCGGCCGCGCTCGCCGTCTCGCTTCCGTCCCCGCCGCTCCCCTCCTCCAGCTCCGCCACCGTCGTCACCCGCCCCAGCCCCAGGACCTGCGCTCGCAGCAGCCGGGCGACGGTCATCACCTCCGGGAAGGTGACCAGCGCCACCGCCTGCGAGGTGGTGAGGATGCCCGCCTGCCGCCGCAGGTGATCCTCGATCTGGCTGCGCCGCGCCGGCGGGTAGAGCGGCACCGGCACGGCGCCGGCCAGCAGCACGCCGAAGAACGCCACGAAGTAATCGTGGCCGCTGGGCAGCATTAGCGCCACCGCCTGCCCGCGCTCGACGCCGGCGGCCCCCAGCCCGGTCGCCACCCGCCGCGCGCGCAGCAGCAGGTCGCCGTAGGTCAGCTCCCGCGGCGCTTCATCACCGGGGTAGAACAGCAGGTGCCGCCGCCGGGGGTGCCGGTCGGCGTGCCACTCCAGGACCTCGACCAGCGACCGCGTCCGCTCCGGCGCCGCCTCGGCAGGGCCCTCGAAGGCCGCCGCCTCTGCCGCCGCCGCTCGGGCGGCCGCTGCCGTCCCGGCCGCCACCGCTTCCCCCGCCACCCCCTCCACGCCGGCCGCCGCCAGCGCGCGCGCCAGATCTGCCGGCGTCTCGGCGCCGCCCAGCACCTCTTCCGGCAATCGCACCGCGAACGCCCGCTCGAGCCGCGCCACCAGCTCCGCCCGTCCCAGGCTGTCGAGTCCGAGGTCGCGCTCGAGCGACGACCCCATGTCGATCCGCTTCGGCGCCGCCTCCACCTGTCCCGGACGCACCTCGCGCGCCACCTCCCGCGCCAGGCGCAGGAGCTCCTGCTCCACGGGCGGGGGCGCCGTCGTCCTCATGCCAACATCTTCTCACCGCTCACCGGTCACCACCCGGCGCCGCATGGCCGAGGAAGCGCAACGATTCCAGGCACGGCACTCCCGGGCCACGCCGCGCCAGCCACAGCATCGAGGCGCGGGCCGGCAGCGCCATCGGCACCTCCGCCCAGCGGTCCGCGCGCAGGCGGCCGCGGGCGAGCGGCGGACCGAAGGTCCCGCCGCTGTCGCCGGCGGCGGCGACCACCTCGCCATCGACACCAGGCGGCAGCAGCGCGGCGCGCAGGCGCACCTCGGGGATTCCCGGCGGCAGCTCGATCTCGACCGTGCCGAAGAGCGGCCGGCATCCCTGCAGCGGCGTCGCGCCGTCCGCCGGGCCAGGCCCCGGAAGCAGCAGGACGGCGCTGGTGTGCGGCGGCAATGGCGGCGGGTGCCAGCGCAGGCGGTGGCGCCCCTCGTCCGGCAGGTAGGCGAAGTCCAGGCCCGGACCGTCCAGCGCCGTGCCCGCCAGCAGCTCGCGCCGCACCCGCGCCAGCACCGTGATCTCACCCGGCGGCGCCGCCGGTCCCGGCGCCTGTCCTGACGCCGGCGGCAGCAGGGGCTCTCCAAGCAGCGGCAGGTGGAGCAGCGCCGGCTCGGCGGCAGCGATCTCCGGCAGCGGCCGCCGCCTGGCCAGGCTCTCGACCAGCGCGCCAGGTCCGTGCAGAGACGCTTCGGTCAGGTCCGGGCTGCACAGCCCGAGAGCGTCGATCGCCGGCCCGTCGTGCACGACGGACAGCAGCCCCGCATCGGTGAGCAGCAGCGTCTCCCGGTGCCCATGCGCCGCGAGCCACGCGGCCGCTCGCCCATGGCCGCGCCACAGCTCGACCGCGCCCCGCGCCGACTCGCGGGCCCAGTGCGGGAAGGCCAGCACCAGCAGCAGCGGCAGCGCCAGCGGCGCCGACCGCCAGCGGGGCGCCAGCGTAGCCGGCAACCGGTCCTCGGGCTCCTGGACGGCACCAGCCGCCACTGCCGCGAGCGCTGCCCGACGCTCCCGCCGCCGCGCTTCCCAGGCATCGCTCGCCAGCCCGGCACCCGCGAAGGCCAGCAACCAGGCCAGCGCCAGGCCGGCGTGGTGATGGCGCATCTCCTGCCACAGCAGCAGGATCGACAGCGGCGCCAGCGCCACCAGCACCAGCCACGCCGCCGCGAGCGGCGCCAGCGCGGCCAGCGGATTCCTCCCCGCCGGCGCCGCCGCCCTCCGGCGGGCGACCGTGGCATAGAGGACCGCCGCCGCGGTCCCGACCGCGAGCAGGCCGACCGGCGGCCAGAGTGCCGTCGGCTTGGTGCCGAGATACACCGGCAGCAGCGCGCGGCGAAGCACCGCGACATAGCTCGCGATCCGCGCCCCGAGCGGCAGGAAAGGCACGTGCAGCCATGACTTGGCGAGCGCGCCGGCCGGCTCAGCGATGCCGGTTGCCCGCCAGTTGCACCAGGCCAGCACCGTCCCTGGGAGCAGCATCGCCGCACCCGTCCAGCGCGGCCAGGGCAGGCGCCTGCCACCGAGGAGCACCACCAGCGCCGCGAGCAGCGTCAAGGCGCCGTTCTCAGGCCGGGCGAGCGGCAATGCCGCGGCCACGATCGGCGCCCAGGTCCGCGCCGAGCGCCACGAGGGCCGGGGAACGCCGCCGCCGCCACCACCGCCGCCGGCCTCGCTCTCATCGCCAGCATCGGCGCCGCCACCGTCGCCGAGGCTCTCCATCCACAGCGCGCAGGCCAGCACCAGCAGCGCCGCGTTGGCCGCGCTCTCCATCCCCGCGGTCGCCCCGAAGCCGATCGGTCCCGACCACACCAGGCAGAGCCCGCCTGCCAGCGGCCACGGCTCCGGCACCCGCGCCGCCCGCAGCGCGCGCACCGCCGCCAGCCCCAGCGCCCAGAGGCTCGCCACCCCCAGCCAGCGCGACCAGCGCGACCAGACCGCCAAGTCCCCGGACACCCAATGCGGCGGCACCAGCAGCCAAGGCCACAGAACCGACGACGCCCCGGTCGACGGCTCCTCCGTGTTCCACTGCCAAGGTCTGCCGCGCGCCGCCTGCTGCGCATAGCGCACGAAGATGTACGCGTCGTCGAGCGGCAGCAGCCATCCCGGCGGCGCGCCCGCCACCCCCGCCCGCGCCGCCATCTCGAGCGG
>DATDGZ010000213.1:0-12934 GCA_036521795.1 Thermoanaerobaculia bacterium
GCGCGCCCGCGCCGTCGCGACCTCCTGCGGGAAACGCGGCAGCTGGCCGTGGAAGAGGTCGGTCAGGGCGGCGTGGAAATCCACGGGCGGCAGCTCGGCGGCGGCCGCGGCCGCCGCCGCCTGCAGGCCGCCGGCGCCGCCCGCACCGCTCGCGCCGCTTGCCGGCAGCCGCGGCGCTCCCTGGTAGTCGCTGAGCACCAGGTGCGCCGCCGCCAGCGCTGCCCGCACCGCGGCCACCGGCTGCTCGAGGGCCGCCGGCGGCGCCGCCAGGCGGCCGGCATCGCGGCGCGAAGAGAAGTCGGCCTCGAGCCGCGTGGCGTGATGCTCGGCCTCGGCCTCGAGCGCCGGCGGATCCACCGCGAACACCAGCGGGTCCGCGATCGCCTCGAGCAGCGACACGCTGTCGGCCAGCAGCGGCAGGTAGTTCTCCCATCCCGGGAACGATCCCGTGCCGCGCAGGCCCTCGAGCAGCTGCGCTCCTTCGGGCCCGAGGTCAGGGTCCTGCGCCAGCAGCAGGTCGGCGAGCCGCCGCGCCGCCGGGGCGCCGCCGGGAAAGAGATAGAGCGGCAGCACGCGCACCGCGTCCAGGGTGTCCTCCGAGCGCTGCGACTGCGCGTCGAACCAACGGATCGACTCCACGGTGTCGCCGAACAGATCGACCCGGATCGGCGCCTCCTCGCCGGGAGGGAAGAAGTCCAGGATGCCGCCGCGCACCGCGTAGTCGCCCACCTCGTAGACCAGGTCGGTGCGCCGGAAGCCGTATCGCGCCAGGTGGGCGGTGAGCCGTTCCAGGGGATGGTCCTCGCCGGTCCGCAGGGTGAGCACCGCCGCGGCGAACGCCTCCGGCCGCGGCAGCCGCCGGAAGAGAGCCCGCGGCGTGGTCACGACGGTGGCGGCGACCCCGGAGCACACGCCGTCGAGCGCCACCGACTCCTGCGCCCGCACCTGCAGCGACACCTCGGCCTCCTGGTAAGGAGTCAGCGAAGGCGACGGGAAATAGACCGCCGCCTGCTCGCCGCCGTCGCCTTCCCCGCCGGCCGCTTCGGATGACCCGGCCGCGCCGGAGCCGCCCGAGAACAACCGCGCCGCTTCCAGCCAGGTCAGCGCGTCGGCCTCGCGCGGCACCACCGCCACCAGCGGCCGCCGGAGGTCCCGCGCCAGCAGGCCGCCCACCCACGCCGCCGCCGGCACCGGCAGGCGCACCACCTCGGCGCGGCCCCGCAGCAGGGCGCGATAGGGCGCACTGCTACGCAGCGTCCGGGAGAGCTCCTCCCACACGCGATCGCTCATGGCTGGCAAGTGTACCGCCCTCCCGGCCACGCCACCGCCCGAAGACGGAGCGACTGACGGCTGTGTTACGCTGCGGGCGCGTCGATCTCGTCCCTGCCCGTCCGGCCCCGGAGGTTCCGCATGCGCGACCGGTTCCCGCAAGAAGCCGTGCTTCGCGACGGCAGCCGACTCTTGATCCGGCCCTTCACCTCCTCGGACACCGCGGCGCTCTACGCCTTCTTCCAGCGCCTCCCCGAGGACGTGCGCCGCTTCGCCTGGGACCGGATCGACAGCCGCTCGCTGGTCGAGCAATGGGGCCGCGAGCTGGACTACGACCGGGTCCTGCCGCTGATCGCCACCGACGGCCAGCGCATCGTTGCCGACGCCACCCTGCACCGGCGCGAAGGTAGCCCCCTGCGCCTGGTGGGGAGGATCAAGTGGCTCCTGGACCCTAAATACCGCGGGCTCGGCCTCGGCACGGTCCTGGTCAACGACTTCATCCGCATCGCCCAGCACGACGGCCTGCGCCACCTGACCTGCATGCTCGTCGCCGACTTCGAGGCGGATGCCGTGGAGACCCTGACCGGCCTCGGCTTCGACCGCTACCTCGTCCCCGGCTACGGCACCGACCCCGACGGCAACCAGCACGACATGGTGAAGATGGTCCTGAAGCTCTGACGGCCTCCCGCCCTCCTTCCCCTTCTGGCACGTTGTAGGATCGGGCTGAGGTAGTGTCCTACGAGATTGCCCTTGCCTCCCTCTGCCTTACCCTTGGGAGCCCTGGCTTGGAGAACATCCGGAACTTCTGCATCATCGCCCACATCGACCATGGCAAGTCCACCCTGGCCGACCGGTTGATCCAGCGCTGCGGCGCGGTCGAGGAGCGCGAGTTCCGCGACCAGATCCTCGACTCGATGGACATCGAGCGCGAGCGCGGCATCACCATCAAGAGCAACACCGTGTCGCTGCTCTACACCGCCCGCGACGGCGCCGAGGTCCATCTCAACCTCATCGACACCCCGGGCCACGTCGACTTCTCGCACGAGGTGCGGCGCTCCATGATGTCGTGCGAGGGCGCCCTGCTCCTGGTCGACGCCTCCCAGGGCGTCGAGGCGCAGACGGTCGCCAACCTCTACCTGGCGCTCGAGCTCGACCTCGAGATCGTGCCGGTGATCAACAAGATCGACCTGCCGTCGGCCGACGTCGAGCGGGTGCGCGAGGAGATCGACTCCGACCTCGGGCTCGACCCCTTCGCGGCCGTGCTCTGCTCCGCCAAGCTGGGGACCGGCATCGACGACGTGCTCGAAGCCATCGTCCAGAAGCTGCCGGCGCCCGCGGGCGACCCCGGCGCGCCGCTGCGGGCCTTGATCTTCGACGCCCAGTACGACGTCTACCGCGGCGCCGTGCTGCTCTGCCGGATCAAGGAGGGCACGCTGCGCCCGGGGCAGCGCATGCGCCTCATGCACTCGTCCAAGGAGCACCAGGTCGAAGAGGTGGGCCTGCTGCGGCTCAAGCGCGTCCGCACCGAGCAACTCTCCGCCGGCGACGTCGGCTACGTCATCGCCGGCATCAAGACGCTCTCCGAGGTCGCCATCGGCGACACCATCACCGATCCCGAGCGCCCCGCCGCGGCGCCGCTGCCGGGATACAAGGAAGCCAAGCCGGTGGTGTTCTCGTCGATCTATCCGATCGCCACCGACGAGTACGAGGACCTGGCCAAGGCGCTCGAGAAGCTGAAGCTGAACGACGCCGCCCTCACCTATCAGAAGGATTCCTCGACCGCGCTCGGCTTCGGCTTCCGCTGCGGCTTCCTCGGGCTGCTCCACCTGGAGGTCGTGCAGGAGCGCCTCGAGCGCGAGCACGGCCTGTCGTTGCTGCTGTCGGCGCCCTCGGTGCGGTACGAGGTCGTGCTGAGCAACGGCGACCTGCTGCACATCGACAACCCCAGCCTGTTCCCCGACCCCGGCACCATCGACCGCGTGCGCGAGCCTTTCATCAAGGCGGCGATCATGGTGCCGGAGCGCTACCTGGGGGCGGTGATGGAGCTCTGCCGCGAACGCCGCGGCAGCGGCACGACGTTCGAGTACCTGGCGGTGGGACGCCTGCAGGTGACCTCCGAGCTGCCGCTCGCCGAAGTGCTGTTCGACTTCTACGACCGCCTGAAGACCATCACCCAGGGCTATGGCTCCTTCGACTACGAGATCCTCGACTACCGCGAGACCGACCTGGTGAAAGTCGACATCCTGGTCAACGGCGAGAAGCTCGACGCGCTGTCGCAGCTGGTGCACCGCGACAAGGCCCGGCCGCGCGCCCTGCACTACTGCGAACGGCTGGCCGAGACCATCCCGCGCCAGAACTTCAAGATCGCCATCCAGGGCGCCATCGGCGGCACGATCATCGCCCGCTCGACGATCAATCCCTACCGCAAGGACGTCACCGCGAAGTGCTACGGCGGCGACATCACCCGCAAGCGCAAGCTGCTCGAGAAGCAGAAGGAAGGCAAGAAGCGGATGAAGATGGTGGGAGCGGTCGAGGTGCCGCAGGCGGCCTTCATGGCGGTGCTCAAGTCGGACATCGATTGATGGCAGCAGCAGCAGCGGATGACATCCTGCCCGCGGCGCTCCCCGTCTTCCCCTTGACCGGATCGCTGCTCCTGCCGGGCAACTGGCTGCCGCTCAACGTCTTCGAGCCACGCTACCGGAACCTGGTCGAGGACGCCATCGGCAAGCGGCCCGAGCGGCAGCGGCGCGGGCGCCGCGGCGACGCCGACCCCGGCGACGCCGGCGAACCTGGCGATCGTCGCGGCTCGAGCTGGATCGGCATGATCCAGCCGCGCTTGCCGCAGCAGGACAACTGGCCGGCCCTCGACGCGCCGCCCACCAACCCCGAGCTCTACACCGTCGGCTGTGCCGGCCGCATCGAGCGCTGCGAGCCCCAGCCGGACGGGCGCTACCTCGTCTTGCTCAAGGGCGTCAGCCGCTTCCGCGTGCGGCGCGAGCTGGCTCTGCGGCACGGCTACCGGCGGGTGGCCGCCGACTACGCGGAGTTCGCCGCCGATCTCGGCGAGCCCGTGGTCGAGCTCGATCCCGCGCCGGTCCTGCGGGCGCTGCGCGCTTTCGGACAGCAGCAGGGGCTCTCCTTCGACTTCGACGTCCTCGCCGCGCTGACCGGCGTCGCGCTGCTCAACGGCCTGGCGGTGGCGCTCCCCTTCCCACCGGCGGAGAAGCAGCTGCTGCTCGAGGCGGCAGGGCCGCACCAGCGGCAGCAGCTCCTGTTGACCCTGATGGCCATGGGCGTCGAGCCGCCGGGCAGCGGCGACGACTACGCACCGCCCGTCGTCCACTGATGGCGCGGAGCGCAGGACACACCGATCCGAGACCGCCGATGGCGCCGCCGATCGCAGGTGGGATGGCCGGCGCCGCGGGCGCCGCCGGGCCGGCGGCCGAAGGCCCCGAGACAGATCGACGGCGGCCGGGTCTCTATCTCCACGTGCCGTTCTGTTCGGCGATCTGCCCGTACTGCGACTTCGCGGTGTTGACGGGAGGACCGCGGCAGCGGGCGGACTTCGTGGACAGCCTGGAGGCCGAGATCGCGGCCTGGCGGCCGGAAGCCGAGCGCTGGCGGACGATCGACACCGTCTACTTCGGCGGCGGCACTCCATCCGCGCTCGAGCCGGCGCAGCTGGCGCGCATCCTCGCCGCGGCCCGCGCCGCGCTGCCCGTCGCCCCGGACGCCTGGATCGCGCTCGAGGCCAACCCGGAGGACGTCACCGCCGAGAGCGTCGGCCGCTGGCGCGAGCTGGGAATCGCGATGCTCTCCCTCGGCATCCAGTCCTTCGATGCCGGCACCCTCCGCTTCCTGGGCCGCCGGCACACCCCCGCCCAGGCCCGGCAGGCGGTGGAGCTGGCTCTTGGCGCGGGGTTCCCGATCGTGTCGATCGACCTGATCTATGGTGCCGGCGGCGCCAGTGGCGCCGGCGAGAGCAGCCATGGAGTAGCCGTCGAGCCGCCGCGGGCGAGACCGGAATCAGCCCACGAGGCGGAGCAGGCGCGCTGGCGGCGCGACCTCGAGCAGGCGGTGGCGCTCGGACCGCAGCACCTCTCGTGTTACCAGCTGACGATTCACGAGGGGACGCCCTTCGGTTTCCGGGCGGCGCGCGGCGAGCTGCGGGAGCTGCCGGAGCCGGACCAGGCGGAGGCCTTCCGCTTCACCCACACCTTCCTGGCCGGCCAGGGCTATGCCGCCTACGAGGTCTCCAACTTCGCCCGCGCTCCCGAGCACCAGTCGCGCCACAACCGGAAGTACTGGGACCACACCCCCTACCTCGGCCTCGGACCCTCCGCCCACTCCTTCGACGGCCGCCGCCGCTGGTGGAACGAGCGCAAGCTCCGCCCCTGGCAGTCGAAGCTAGCCGCCGGCCAGCCGCCGATCGCCGGCAGCGAGGACCTCGGCCGCCGCGAGCTCGCCCTCGAAGAGCTGATGCTCTCCCTGCGCACCGCCGCCGGCCTCGACCTCGCAGCCTTCCGCCGCCGCCACGCCTGCGACCTCGCGGCGCGCAACCGTCCGCTCATCGCCGATCTCGCTGCCCGCGGCTTCCTCGCCGAGACCGGCGGCCGGCTGGTCCCGACTCTCGAAGGCCTGGCCGTCGCCGACGCAGTGGCCCGCGCATTCGACCTCGGCGATCTTGACGAGAGCGGTGCCTGACGATTAACTCAATTCAGAGAGCTCATGCCAGGGAGGACCAGGTTCGGATCTCGAGCCGGGATCGGCGTGCGGGTGCGCCTCACGGGGCTAGCCAATTCTCCAGAGTCAGCCGTGGTATCCGGGCGAATTCCTCGACGTTGTCGGACACCAGAGTGAGATCGAGCGCCAGGGCGTGGGCGGCGATCAGCAGGTCGTTCGGTCCGATGGGCAGCCCTGTGCGATCGAGATGCAGGCGGATCTCAGCGTAGTGGCGGTCGGCCTCTCTGTCGAGAGCGAGAACCTCGAGGCTCTCGAGGAGGCTCTCGACGCGCGCCGAGAGCGTCGTCGAGCCTCTCTTGGCAGCGCCGTAGCGCAGCTCGCAGGCCACCACGACGCTGGTGCAGACAGTGGCCTCGCCCACCACCGCGAGCCGGCGGGCCACCAATCCGCCCGGGTTGCGCAGGAGGTCTGACAGGATGTTGGTATCGAGAAGATGGCGGAACATGTCAGAGGTTCACGTCCTCGACCGGCCGGAGATCGTCAACCGCCGGAAAATCCTCGTCGAGGGGACCCCAGGTGGAAAGGAGCTCCAGCACCGACGGCCGCATCGGTTCGACCACCAGGCGATCTCCTTCCTTCCGCAGCAGGGCCTCGCTGCCAGGAAGCTCGAGGTCTCGCGGTATCCGCACTGCCTGGTTTCGTCCATTGCGGAACAGGCGCACCTTTCGTTCAATCGCCATCGCTAGCCCTCCTTCATCAAGAGGCATATGCCAAGGCATATGCTAGCACGTTCACGTGGGCAGGAAGGCCACGACCCCCGGCGTGCGAGCCTGCATCGTCGCGTACAACGGCACCGAGGTCCTCCGCCTTGGCGACGACCTCTATGCAATTCCGCTGGGCCTACTCCTCTCATAATCGGTCCCGCCGCGGCAACCTGGCCGGTGGCGCGTGGCGAGAAGATCAACGATCGGAACGTTGTCTGGAGCTATGGCAGTCGACTCAGGGCTGCTTTGACCGAGAACTCGTGCTCGCTGCAGCAGCCGGCAAACTGCGCCTGATGGACACCTGGCTGGAAGCACTCTCGGATCCCGTCTCACGAGAGATAGCGGAACTCCTCTTGCGCCTGCATCCTGGGTGACGTGGATGGAGGCGTGGCCCGGGTGGTGCCCGCCGGCGCCACCCGGGCTCCCGGCCCTGCGGGTCACTTCACCCGCTTGCCCGTCATGTCCATGACCTTCGTGTCCTGGCCGTCCTTGCCCGCTCCGACCATGTACATCTCGAAGCGGTAGGTGTCGGGGTCGACGAAGGTCGTCACGGTCTTGGTCTTCACCACCTTGCCGGTCATCGGATCGGGCCCTTCCGCCGTCGACGTCATCACCTTGCAGGGATCGTCGCAGCTGCCATGGAAGACCATGACGCCGGTGCCCATGTTGTCGACCCAGGTGCTGAAGTACTCCTTGGTCATGTTGTCGTAGCCGTCGAGGGACCGGCCCTCGAACGCCTGCCCCATGAAGCTGCCGGTGTGCTGCTCTTGCAGGTAGCGCCCGCCGAGGATCCAGGACGCCTCCATCGTGCCGGTCATCTCGATGGCCGGCTGGCCAGGGTTGAACATCTGGCCCGAGGTCTTCCATTTGCCGGCGAGATGGCCCAGGCGCTTGTGATGCTCGCCGGGCTGGGCGAGCTTCATGTAGGCGTCCATCTCCGCCTTCGCCTTGGCCTGGGCGTCGGCGGCGCTCGGAGCGGGAGCGGGCGCGGCGGCCTGCGCCTGCGGGTCGGTGGCATGCAGCGGCCGGGCGGAGAAGCTGAGCGGAATGGCAAGGGCCAGCAGCGCCACCGCCACCGGGGCGGCGGCGCCTGCGGACGGGAGGACGGCGAAGCGCGCGACACGGCTCTTCATGACCTGCTCCTTTCCAGAGATTGTCCAGAGTTCGAGCTGACGATTGTCTAAGATCGAGCTTGACCTTACGCTTTGTTACCGCGTACTCTAGCAGGGGCCGCGCCCCGCCGTCAAGCACCTCGTCAAGCCGCCGGCCGCCCGGTATCATGGACCGCCGATCGACCCCGGCCGGCCCCGACCTCGACTCGATAGCTCTCGATCCTTCGCAATGCCCAGCGCCTACGACTCCGCCTCCATCGAAGTCCTCACCGGGCTCGAGCCGGTGCGCCGGCGCCCGGGCATGTACACCTTCACCGACCGGCCGGACCACATGGCGCAGGAGGTGATCGACAACGCCGCCGACGAGGCGATCGCCGGCTACTGCTCGCAGATCGACGTCACCCTCCACGAGGACGGCTCCCTCGCGGTCGCCGACGACGGCCGCGGCATGCCGGTGGACCGGCATCCCGGCGAGAAGGTCTCGGGCGTCGAGGTGATCTTGACCCGCCTGCACTCGGGCGCCAAGTTCGCCGAGGGCAATTACCGCTTCTCCGGCGGCCTCCACGGCGTCGGCGTGTCGGTGGTCAACGCCCTCTCGAAGCGGCTCGACGTGGCGGTCAAGCGCGACGGCCGCGAATACCGCATGAGCTTCGCCGGCGGCGACAAGACCTCCGAGCTCGCTGCCGTCGGCACGGTCGGCCAGCGGAACACCGGCACCACCGTCCGTTTCTGGCCCGACCCCCGGTACTTCGACTCGCCGAAGTTCACCATCGCCAGGATCAAGCACTCGCTGCGCGCCAAGGCGGTGCTCTGTCCCGGCGTCCGCCTCCGCTTCGTCCACGAGGGCGTGCCCGCGGACGACGAGGAGTGGTACTACGAGGACGGCCTGACCGCCTACCTGCTCGACGAGCTCGAGGACGCCGAGCGCGTGCCGGCCGAGCCGTTCGTCGGCCACTTCAAGGGCAAGGACGAGGAGGTCGACTGGGCGGTCACCTGGCTGACCGACGACTCCGCCTCGACGCCGCTCGTCGCCGAGAGCTACGTCAACCTCATCCCGACGCCGCTCGGCGGCACGCACGTCAACGGCTTTCGCGCCGGCCTCACCGAGGCGCTGCGGGAGTTCTGCGAGTTCCGTGACCTGCTGCCGCGCGGCGTCAAGCTCGCTCCCGAGGACGTCTGGGCGCGCTGCGCCCACGTGCTCTCGGTCAAGATGCGCGAGCCGCAGTTCACCGGCCAGACCAAGGAGCGCCTGTCGTCCCGCGAAGCCGCGGCCTTCGTCGCCGGGGTCACCAAGGACGCCTGCGGCCTGTGGCTGAACCAGCACACCGGCGACGCCGACCGCATCGCGCGGCTGGCCATCGACAGCGCCCAGGCGCGCCTGCGGGCCGGCAAGCAGGTCAAGCGCAAGACGGTCGTCAGCGGCCCCGCCCTCCCCGGCAAGCTGGCCGACTGCTCGAGCCAGGACCTGCAGTCGACCGAGCTGTTCCTGGTCGAGGGCGATTCGGCGGGCGGCTCGGCCAAGCAGGCGCGCAGCCGCGAGTTCCAGGCCATCCTGCCGCTGCGCGGCAAGATCCTCAACACCTGGGAGGTCGCCTCGGCCGAGGTGCTCGCCTCGCAGGAGGTCCACGACATCGCCGTGGCGCTCGGCGTCGACCCGGGATCGCAGGACGTCTCCGGCCTGCGCTACGGCAAGATCTGCATCCTCGCCGACGCCGACTCCGACGGCGCCCACATCGCCAGCCTGCTCTGCGCCCTGTTCGTGCGCCACTTCCGGCCGCTGGTCGCGGACGGCAGGGTGTACGTCGCCATGCCGCCGCTCTATCGCATCGACGTCGGCAAGGACGTCTTCTACGCCCTCGACGATCGCGAGAAGCGCGGCATCCTCGACCGCATCGAGGCCGAGAAGCTGCGCGGCAAGGTCAACGTCCAGCGCTTCAAGGGGCTGGGCGAGATGAACCCGATGCAGCTCCGCGAGACCACCATGGCGCCGGACACCCGCCGCCTCGTCCAGCTGCTGCTCATCCCGCCGCCGACCGCGGAGCTCGCCGAACCCGACGCGACCCTCGACGAAACCGCCTCGCCCGAGGCAGCGCTCGGGGCCGCTGCCGCCCGGCAGCTGTCGCGTTCGCCGGCGCCGGCGCAGGACGTCGACGCCGTCATCGACATGCTGCTCGCCAAGGGGCGCGCCGCCGACCGCCGGGAGTGGTTGATGAGCCAGGGCAACCGCGCCGAGGTCGAGGTGTAGTGGCCGCCGGCCGCCGTCGCTCCCCTGGCAGCCGCAAGGGCGGCTCCGACGCGCCCCGCCTGCCCTTCGCCACCGGCCCCGGCACCGGTGCGCCCCGCGGCCCGAGCGGTCCTGGCCGCGGGGGCGGCCCCGGCAGCTCCGGCGGCCGTCGCGGTAACGGCGGCCGTGGCGGCGGCGGCGGCCACGGCGGTCATGCCGCCGACGTCGAGCGCCAGTCGCTGGCCAGCTTCGCCGAGAAGGCGTACCTCGACTACTCGATGTACGTCATCCTCGACCGCGCCCTGCCGCACCTCGCCGACGGCTTGAAGCCGGTGCAGCGGCGCATCGTCTACGCGATGTCCGAGCTCGCCCTGTCGGCCAACGCCAAGTTCAAGAAGTCGGCGCGGACGGTGGGCGACGTCATCGGCAAGTACCATCCCCATGGCGACGCCGCCTGCTACGAGGCCATGGTGTTGATGGCCCAGCCGTTCAGCGTCCGCTACCCGCTGGTCGACGGGCAGGGCAACTGGGGCTCCCAGGACGAACCGAAGTCCTTCGCCGCCATGCGCTACACCGAGGCGCGCCTGACCCCTTTCGCCCAGGCGCTGCTCGCCGAGCTGGGGCAGGGCACGGTCGACTGGGGTCCGAACTTCGACGGCACTCTCGAGGAGCCGAAGCTGCTGCCGGCGCGCCTGCCGCACGTGCTGCTCAACGGCGCCTCCGGCATCGCGGTCGGCATGGCGACCGACATCCCGCCGCACAACGCGCGCGAGGTGGCCGAGGCCTGCGTGCTGCTGCTCGACGACCGCCGCGTCCCTGACGAGCGGCTGTGGGATGTGCTGCCCGGCCCCGACTTCCCGACCGAGGCCGAGATCATCACGCCGCGCGCCGAGCTACGGAAGATCTACGAGACCGGCGCCGGCTCGCTGCGCATGCGCGCGGTGTGGGAGCGGGACGGCATCGACGTCGTGGTCACCGCGCTGCCGTTCCAGGTCTCCGGCAGCAAGGTGCTGGCCCAGATCGCGGCCCAGATGGATGCCAAGAAGCTGCCGATGGTCGAGGACCTGCGCGACGAGTCCGACCACGAGAACCCGACCCGCCTGGTGATCACGCCGCGCTCCAACCGCGTCGACGCCGAGGCGCTGATGTCCCACCTCTTCGTCACCACCGAGCTCGAGCGGTCGTACCGCGTCAACCTGACGGTGATCGGCCTCGACGGCCGCCCCTTCCTTGCCGGCGTTCGGCGCCTGCTCGCCGACTGGCTGACCTTCCGCATCGAGACGGTGCGGCGCCGCCTGCGCTTCCGCTACGAGAAGGTGCTCGGCCGCCTCCACCTGCTCGACGGCTTCCTCGTCGCCTTCCTCAACATCGACGAGGTGATCCGCATCATCCGCACCGAGGAGGAGCCGAAGCCGCGCCTGATGGAGCGCTTCCGGCTCACCGACACGCAGGCCGAAGCGATCCTCGAGCTCAAGCTTCGCCACCTGGCGCGGCTCGAGGAGATGAAGATCCGCGGCGAGCAGGAGGAGCTGCGGCGGGAGCGTGACGCGCTCGAGAAGCTGCTCTCGAGCGAGACGCGGCTGCGCCGGCGGGTGCGCGAGGAGCTGGTCGCCGACGCCCGCGAGCTCGGCGACGACCGCCGCTCGCCGCTGCGGGAGCGCGAGGCGGCGCGCGCCTTCGACGAGGCGGCGCTGGTGCCGGTCGAACCGGTGACGGTGGTGCTCTCCGAGATGGGCTGGGTGCGCGCCGCCAAGGGTCACGATCTCGATCCGCGCGAGCTCCCCTACAAGGCCGGCGACGCCTTCCTGCAGGCGGCCCGCGGCAGGAGCAGCCAGCTGGTGGTGTTCCTCGACTCGACCGGCCGCAGCTACGCGCTGCCGGCCCACGCCCTGCCGTCGGCCCGCGGCCACGGCGAGCCGCTCTCCTCCCAGCTCGCGCCGCCGGCCGGGGCCAGCTTCGCCGGCATGATGCTGGGCGCGGACGACGACCTCTACCTGCTCGCGACCAGCGCCGGCTACGGCTTCGTCGCGCCGCTGGGCGACCTGATCACGCGCAACCGCGCCGGCAAGGCGGCGATCAGCGTCCCGCCCGGCTCCCGGGTGCTGCCGCCGCAGCCGGTGCACGACCGCGAGCGCGACCGCGTGGCGGCGGTCACCAGCGGCGGCCACCTGCTGGTCTTTCCGCTGCGCGACCTGCCGCTCCTGGCGCGCGGCAAGGGGGTCCGGCTCGTCGGCCTGCGCGCCGCTGGCCGCGGCGACGCGGCCGGCGCCGGCGAGCACCTGGTCGCGGTGGCGGTCGTCGCCCCGGCTGGGCACCTCAAGGTCCATGCCGGCAGGCAGCACCGGCATTTCAAGCCTGCCGAGCTGGCGCCCTTCGAGGGCGAGCGCGCACGGCGCGGCGCGACCCTGCCGCGCGGCTTCCGGGCCGTGACCGGCCTGGAGGTGGAGGCGATACCGCTGCTGGAGAGCGGAGCATGATCGAGATCGACCGCGACACGCTGCGCGACTTCGAGCGCGCCGCCAGCCTGGAGTGGCTGGAGACCGACGCCCTGGGAGGCTGGGCGGGCTCGACCCTCAGCGGCGCTCACAGCCGCCGCGGCCACCATCTGCTGCGCGTCCCCGAGCAGGCCCACGAGGCGGACGAGGCTGACGATGCGGACGATGCCGAAGTTGCAGCCGGGGCGCCGGGCGCCGGCGCGGGAGATGCGGCGGCGAGCGACACCCTCCCGGGTGCCAGCGTCGCGCTGGCCAAGCTGGACGAGATGGTGATCGAGAACGACCGCGTCCACGAGCTCAGCTGCAACCGCTTCCCCTTCTTCCTGGCGGCCCCGGGACTGCGGTACCTGGCGGGCTTTCGCCGCGACCTCTTCCCGGTCTTCGAAT
>DATDGZ010000214.1:0-4788 GCA_036521795.1 Thermoanaerobaculia bacterium
ATCGGCTCGCCCAACACCGTTACCGCCGATCCGCCCGTGCCGCGGCCGGCCACCACGCCCTACACGGTGCAGCTGTTCTCGAACCTGCAAGTTGCCGACTTCAATCCGAAGACGTTCTCCTACACGCCGCCCGCCGCCTGCCCTGGGCCGTGGGCGAAGGTCGTGCTCGAGGCGGATTTCTCGGTCACGGCGGGGCGGCAGTTCGACCGCACGGCCCAGATGGCGATCGGCCACGTCAACGTCTACTACGGCACCACCGCCGAGCCCTCGAGCACGGTGAGCCCTTCCTGGCACGTCGAGCGCGACCTCACCGACTACAGCCCGCTGTTCGCCGCGGCGCAGACCGGCGACGTGAACATTGGCAACCTGGTCAATTCGACCTTCACCAGCGTCATCATCGGCAGCGCCGCGCTGCAGCTCTATCCCGCTGGCGACGGCGCTGCCGCGCCGCGAACGGCCGACGTGGTGCTCCCTCTCTCCGACGCCCCGGGCGGCGCAGTGCTCCTCGCCAGCACCGCGAGCGTCCTCGCGCCGACCTTCGCGCTGCCGACCAACGTCGAGGGCGCGTTCCTCGACGTCATCACGCAGAGCCAGTCCAATGACGAGTTCTGGTACACCTGCGTGCCGAACGGCGTGGCGGCCGAGCTGCAGAGCTGCGGCGGGACCGCCTTCCGCGAGGGGGAGGTCACCGTCGACGGCATTCCGGCCGGCGTCGCGCCGGTCTATCCCTGGATCTTCACCGGCGGCATCGATCCGCTGCTGTGGCGCCCGATCCCCGGCGTCCAGACGCTGAACTTCGTTCCGTACCGCGTCGATCTCACCCCCTTCGCCGGGGTGCTCAGCGACGGCAAGCCGCACCAGGTGGGTCTCTTCGTCTTCAACTCCAACAACTACTTCCTGGTCTCGGGCACGCTGCTGCTGTACCTCGACCATGGCTCGCAACGGGTCACCGGCGCGGTGACGGAGAACACGCTCGGCTCCGGCCCGCTGCCGCGGATCACCGAGAACCTGACGACGGCCGCGGACGGCACCATCACCGGCTCGGTGGCCACCACGTCGTCGCGGCGGTTCACGGTCGCGGGATTCGTCAACACCTCCCACGGCAGGGTGGTCACCAGGGTCGACCAGCAGCTGGACTTCTCGAACGTGCAGCAGTTCGTCGTCGCCTCGGCGCAGTACGTCCAGGACATCACGCAGACGACCACGATCTCGTCGGGGACGCAGACCAGGAGCGGCGGCACGGTCCGCTTCGCGGCGCGCCAGCTCTCCTACCCGCTGACCGTCGACATCGCGCTGGCCTTCAAGGCCGACGGCTCGGCGTCCCAGGCGACGACGATCGACCAGGCTTTCGACGACGAGGAGCTGGCGGCCGGCGGCGGTCCGCCCGTCGCCCGTGTGATCGCCGACAGCATCGCTACCAAGGACACCCTGCTGATCAGCGCTGCCGGATCGATCACCGGTTTCCAGGACCGCGAGAGCTCCCAGAGCTACTTCTCGCGCGGCACCGGCCTGGCCTGTTACAGCCGCTCTCTCGCCTCGCAGGACGGCCTGCTGACGGCGGTCGTCGACGGCGCCGGCTGCAAGCAGCACTGAAACGAAACGTCCCGGGGAGGAGGAGAGCAGGGGCCCTCGTCCCCTCCGGAGGGGACGAGGGGGTCGCCGGCCAGGCGGTGGGGATCGGAGGGGGTCAGCCGCAGGTGCGAGGGCAGCCGCTGATGTTGCGGCAGGTGCCGGTGACGCCGGCGGCGATCATCTCGAGCCACCGCTCGCCGCGGTCCGTGTCTGCGAGTCCGCGCAGTGTCTCCTTGCTGAGCTTCAGCGTCTTCGGGCTCTTCTTCATCGCGCTCTCCTCGGGCCGTTCCCAGTCCGGGTCATCCCGGAGCGGCTTGCGTCGGGCTCCAAAGTCTCCAGTGCCCGGCCGTGGCGCCTCGTAGACGCCGCTCGTCCCTGCCCGCGTCCCGCTCGCGGTCGGCGTGTCCCGCTGGTCCCGGGGACGTTGGGCGTGCCCGCCACGCCGGGACATCCTGGGGTTGCCGGACTAACCCGAGGAGGACAAGGTCATGGACACCCCGATTCCCTCGTTCCCCGATCCAGCTCCCGGAGGGCCCACGCCGCCCGCCGCCGCCGCCCGCCCGGCTGCCACCGGTGTCACCGGTGCCGCCGTCGTCGCCGGCGGTCTCGGTGTCGTCGTCCTGGTGGCCGCCGTCAAGCTGCTCATCCACCTGGTGACGACCGGCAGCTTCGGCTACAGCTATTTCATCGACGAGCTCTATTACCTCGCCTGCGCCCGCCATCTCGCCTGGGGCTTCGTCGACATGCCGCCGCTGTTCCCGGCGATCGTCGCGGCCGTGCACGCCACCCTCGGTGACTCGTTGCTCGCGGTCCGCCTGCTGCCGGCGCTTGCCGGCGCCGCCCTGGTGCTGATGACCGGGTTGATGGCCCGCGACCTGGGGGGCCGCCGCTTCGCGCAGGGGATCGCCGCGCTCGCCGTGCTGGTGGCGCCGATCTGGCTCGCGCTCCACAGCATCGACACCATGAACGCGCTCGACCAGCTCTTCTGGACCGGCTGCGCCTGGATCGTGCTCCGCATCGTGCGCGACGATCGGCCGCAGCTCTGGCTGCTGTTCGGCGCGGTTGCCGGGGTCGGCATGCTCGACAAGCACAGCATGGCCTTCTTCGGCGTCGCCGTGGCGGCCGCGGTCCTGCTCACCCGGGAGCGCCGCGCCTTGCGCTCGCCCTGGCTCTGGCTCGGCGCCCTCCTCGCCGGCGTCATCTTCCTGCCCAACCTGGTGTGGATGGTCCAGCACCATTTCCCGCACTTCGAGATGCTCGCCAACGTCAAGCGGGAAGGCCGCGACGTCGCCTTGAACCCGCTGCAGTTCCTGTCGCAGCAGGTGCTGCTGATGAATCCCTTGACGTTGCCGCTCTGGCTGGGCGGCCTGGCCTGGTTGCTCTTCGACCGCGAGGGCCGCCGCTACCGGGTGCTCGGCATCGCCTGGCTCGTCGTCATGGCCGAGATGCTCCTGCTCGACGGTCGCCCCTACTACCCGGCGCCGGCCTACCCGATGCTGCTTGCCGCCGGCGGCGTCGGGCTCGAGGGCTGGCTCGCGACTCCCCTCTGGCGGCGCTGGCGCGCCGTCAAGCCGGTCTACGCGGCACTGCTGGCTCTCTCCGGCGCCGTGCTGGCGCCGCTGTTCACGCCGCTGCTGCCGCCCGAGACGCTGATCCGCTATTCGCGCGCCATCGGCATGTCACAGCCGCGGATCGAGAACCATCGCCTGGGGCCGCTGCCGCAGCTGATGGCCGACCGCTTCGGCTGGAAGGAGATGGCGGAGGAGGTGGCGCGCATCTACCGCTCGCTGCCGCCCGCGGACCGCGCCAGGGCCGCGATCTTCGGCCAGAGCTACGGCCAGGCCGGGGCGATCGATCTCTTCGGGCCGGCGCTCGGCCTGCCGCCGGCGATCAGCGGCCACCTCTCCTATTACCTGTGGGGTCCTCGCGGCTACACTGGCGATGTCATGATCGTCCTCGACGACGAGCGCCCGACCCTCGAGCGGCTGTTCCGCAGCGTCGAGCTGGCGGGCCACGTCCACCATCCCTACTCGATGCCCTACCAGCACTTCGACGTCTTCATCTGCCGCGGCCCCCGGCAGTCGCTGGCGTCGCTCTGGCCGCGGATCAAGCGGTACGGCTAGTGGCCCGCTCGGTGCAGCCGGACTTCGAGAGTGCCGCGGTCGGGGAGGGCGCCCGCCTGCCGGACTTGGCGGACGCTGCGGCGGCCCCGGCGGCGGCGCCGGCCACGGCACCGGCAGCAGCCCCGGCGCGCCGGCTCCTCCGCGGCTTCGCGCTCTGGCTCGAAGCGGTGGGCCTCGTCGGCGTGCTGCTGTTCCTCTATCACTACCTAGCCGCGCTGGCGGTCCGCGAGCCGCGGACCCCGCTGGCGCCGTTCATCGAGGAGCTCACCGGCGCGTTCGTCGGCGGGCTGCTTTTCTTCCCGATCCGCTGGTTGGCGCGCCGGCTGCCGCTCACCGCGCGCGACTGGCCGCGCCGATTGCCGGTCTATCTGCTGTCGCTGCCTGTCTTCGGCTGCGCCGCGACGACGCTGATGTGGGGGCTGCGCAGCGTCTTGTTCCCGCTCGCCGGCCTCGGCGCCTACGACTACGGCGTCATGCCGCTGCGCTACCTGATGGAGCTGCCCATGCAGGTGATCTGGATCGGCATCCTGGTCGCCGCCATCCATGGCTTCGCCGCCCTCGACGCGGCGCGCGCGCGCGAGCTCCGGGCCGCGCGCCTCGAGAGCAGCCTTGCCCGCAGCCAGCTGCGCAATCTGCGCTTGCAGCTGCAGCCGCATTTCCTGTTCAACGCCCTGCACACCGTCTCGGCCGCGATGTACGACGATCCCGCCGCAGCCGACGAGATGCTCGACCAGCTGGCCGAGCTGCTGCGCGCCTCCCTGCGCACCGCCCAGGCCGACGAGGTCCCGCTGGGCGAGGAGCTGGCGCTGCTCGAGCGTTACCTCGCCATCCAACGCGCTCGCTTCGGCGACCGGCTGGCGGTCTCCATCCAGGTCGAGGCCGGCGCCGACTCGCTGCTGGTCCCCTCGCTCCTGCTGCAGCCCCTGGTCGAGAACGCCATCCGCCACGGCAACGCCGAGCGCGCCGGCCGTGGCGCCATCGCCGTGCGCGCCCACCGCGAGGACGGCCGCCTGGTGCTCGAGGTGGAGGACGATGGCCCCGGCGCCGCCGGCGGCGGCCCGGTCCCGTCCGGCAACCGTGGTGCCGCCGCGAC
>DATDGZ010000215.1:0-21142 GCA_036521795.1 Thermoanaerobaculia bacterium
GATCGCGCCCTGGAACACGCCGGCCTACGAGGAGCTCTACGACGAGCTGCTGGCGGCGGCGCGCCGCCGGGGCATCCCGGTCGAGGCGCCGTGGGCGGAGCTGCCGGCGGCGGCGCGCGAGTGGGTGTGGAGCGGCCGCGGCCGCTTCGTCAACCTCGACGACTTCTTCGCCTGGCTCGAGCAGCGCACCTACAAGGTGCACGTCCGCGTGCTCCTCGCCCGCTACCGCTCCTACACCCCCTGCCCCGAGTGCGGCGGCGCCCGCCTGCGCCCCGAAGCCCTGGCGGTGCGCCTCGACGGCGAGACCCTGCCCAGCCTGAGCGAGAAGAGCATCGAGCAGCTGCGCGCCTGGCTCGCCTCGCGCCGCTGGACGGCGCGCCAGCGCGAGGTCGCCGGCCACCTGCTCGAGGAGGTCGCCGAACGCGTCGAGGTGCTGCACCGGGTGGGGCTCGACTACCTCAACCTGAACCGCCAGGCGCGCACGCTCTCGGGGGGCGAGACCCAACGCATCCACCTCGCCGCCGCGCTCGGCTCGGGCCTGACCACCACCCTCTACGTGCTCGACGAGCCGACCATCGGCCTGCACCCGCAGGACAGCGGCCGCCTGCTGTCGCTGCTGCGCGACCTGGCGAAGCGTGGCAACACCGTGCTGGTGGTCGAGCACGACCGCACCCTGATCCGCGGCGCCGACCACGTGATCGACCTCGGCCCGGCGGCCGGCGAGCGCGGCGGCTTCGTCGTCGCCGAGGGGCCGATCCAGACCATCCTCGCCAACGAGGACTCGCTGACCGGGCGCTACCTGCGCCAGCGGCCGCGCACCCCGGCCCGCCAGCACGTCGCCCGCTTCCGCCGCGAGCAGGGCTGGGACTCCCTGGACGCCGAGCTCGAGGCGCTGCCGCGCGTCACGATCCGCGGCGCCCGCGCCCACAACCTGCGCGGCATCGACGTCGAGCTGCCGCTGGGCACCCTGGTGGCGGTGACCGGCGTCTCGGGGTCGGGCAAGTCGACCCTGATCGAGAACGTGCTCTACGGCACCTACCAGCGGTCGCGCGGCGTCGTCGACGTCGAGCCCGGCGAGTGCGACGCGTTGACCGGCCTCGAAGGGCTGGCCGACGTGACGCTGGTCGACCAGCGGCCGCTCGGCCGTTCGAGCCGCTCGAACCCGATCACCTACATCAAGGCCTACGACGAGATCCGCAAGCTCTTCGCCGCCGCCCCCGAGGCGAGGCTCCGCCGCATCGACGCCGCCCACTTCTCGTTCAACGTCGAGCGCGGCCGCTGCCCGGCCTGCCAGGGCACCGGCCTGACCGAGGTCGACATGCAGTTCATGGCGCCGGTGACCGTGGCGTGCGAGACCTGCCAGGGCCACCGCTTCCGTCCCGAGGTGCTGGCGGTGCGCTGCCGCGGCCGCAATATCGCCGAGGTCCTCGAGCTCACCGTCGAGCAGGCGCTCGAGGTCTTCGCCGACCAGCGGCGGCTGTGTCGCCGGCTGCGCCTGCTCGCCGACGTCGGCCTGGGGTACCTGCGGCTCGGGCAGTCGACCTCCACCCTCTCGGGCGGCGAGGCGCAGCGGCTGAAGCTGGCCAGCTTCCTCGACCGCCCGGCCTCGGAGGGCCGCCGGCTGTTCCTGTTCGACGAGCCGACGACCGGCCTGCACCTGGCCGACATCGACGTCCTCTACCACACGCTGCGGCGCCTGGTGCAGCGCGGCGACGGCGTGGTGGTGGTCGAGCACAGCCCCGACCTGATCGCGCGCTGCGACTGGATCGTCGATCTCGGGCCCGGCGGCGGCATCCACGGCGGCGAGCTGCTCTATTGCGGCCCTCTCGAGCCCTTCCTCGACCACGCCGCGAGCCCGACCGCGGACGAGCTGCGGGACCACCTGCGCTGGGTGCAGCCGCTGGCCCTGGCGGCGCCATGAACGGGCCGGTGGCCGGAGCCGGCGGCGCCCGCGGCGCCCGGCTGCTTGCGGAGCCGGAGGGCTGCAACTAGGATGGGCCGTCGTAAGGGGAACCGGCGGACCCGGGCCGAGCGACCCCTGAGCGACCCGAGAAGCGACCTGAGGGACGAGAGCGACCCCTGAGCGACCCGAGAGCGACCTGAGCGACCCCAGAGCGACCTGAGCGACCCGAGAAGCGACCTGAGCGACCCCAGAGCGATCCGAGCCATGGCCCCTCCCGACGCCAGCGCCGCCCCTCACCCCGCCGGCCCCGCCTCGCCGGCGCGGCAGCCGGCGCCGCTGCTGCGTGCCCCGCGCCCGCTCCCGCTGCGGCCCCTGAGCTCGCCGTCGCCGTACCGGCCGCCCCGCCCCTTCGGGCGCGTGCTCGGCATCCTCGGCGGCTGCGTGCTGGGAGGGATCCTGCTGATCGCAGTCTGGGGGAAGGCGCTCGACCCGGCTGCCTTCGCGGAGCAGATCCACGCCGACGGCCTGGACCGCCTGCTTCCCGCCGGCGTGCTCGCCCTGCTCGCCCTGGCACTCGAGGCGGGCATCGGCCTGGCGCTGTTGCTCGCGGTGCGGCGGCTCTGGGTGCTGGTGCCGGCCAGCCTGCTGGTGATCTTCTTCCTGCTGCTGAACGGCCGCGCCTACTGGCTCGCGGCACACGGCCAGGCCCGCGCGGCAGCTTCCTGCGGCTGCTTCGGCAACCTCGTGCAACGGACCCCGGCGGAGGCCTTCTGGCAGGACCTGGCGCTGCTGGCGCTGCCCCTGGCGCTGGCTTTCGTCGGCCGCGACCGCGACCAGCCGCGGCTGGCCCCGGTCCGCACGGCCCTCGTCGTGCTCTTCGCCATCGCGGTGCCGGTGTTCGCCTGGCGGGCGCCCGGGCTGCCGCTCGACGACCTGGCGACCCGCCTCGCGCCGGGCGCCACGATGAGCACGCTGTGCGCGGGCGGCGGCGGCGGGGGGGGCGGCGGCGCTGCCGGGGGGAGCGCCTTCGGAGCTCGGGCCGGGGCCGTCTGCCTCGACACCGTGGCGCCGGAGCTCGACCACGGCAATCACCTGGTCGTGCTCGACGACATCGACGACCCGGCGCTGGCCAGGGCGGTGGCGGGGCTCAACGCCTACGCCGATGCCCCGGGCGCGGCGGCGGTGTGGATCCTGACCGCGTCGGACGCGAAGCGGCAGCGCCTTTTCTTCTGGCGTTGGGGGCCGACCTCCAAGATCGTCGAAGCCCCTCCCGAGCTGCTGCGCCCTCTCTATCGCCGCCTGCCGCGCTCGTTCGCGGTCCAGGACGGACGGGTCACCGCCACTTTCTCCGGCCTGCCGCCCCTGCCCCGGCGCGCAGCCGGTGCGAGCGGCGCCACGCCCGGCAACCCATCTGCGAGGCCCCACGCATGAACGACTCTTCGCTCCCGACTCGGCGACGCCCGCCCGCCCCAGCCTGGAAAGCCGCCGCGGCGGCCCTGCTGTCCGGCCTCGTCGCGCTGGCGCCGGCGCCGGCCGCCGGCCAGCGCGTGGCGGCCGACCACGTGCTGCGCGACTTCGAGCCCATCGGCGACTACCAGCTGATGATCAACGGCAAGCAGGTGCCGGCCGACATCTACCTGAGCCAGCGCGCGGCGGCCATCCTGGTGATGTCCTCCTCCTTCCTGTCGCCGGTGCTGCTCACGCCGGGCCTCGGGGTCGCGCAGACGGTCAACCTGATGAAGGTGCAGAAGAAGCCGGACGGCTCCGTCGACCTGCTCTCCGACGCGGTGCTGTCGACGCAGGGCGCCCTCGACGTCCAGGAGGAGGGGATCCGCTTCAAGGCCGACGGCATCAGCGCCGCCCTGGTCACCACGCCGCCGCTGCTCGGCTTGAAGCGGGCCGACGAGGTCACCGCCCACAACCCCGAGTACCTGCCGCGCGCCGCGAGCTACACCCCGAACCCCCAGGCCGTCGCCGCGCTCAAGAAGGAACCGCGGCCGGTGACCGTGCGCATCTTCTACGGCAGCTGGTGCCCTCATTGCCGCGAGATCGTGCCGCACGTCATCAAGCTCGAGCAGCAGCTCCGGGGGGCGAAGATCCACTTCGAGTACTTCGGTCTGCCGCCCAACTTCGGCAAGGAGCCGCCGGCCGTCCAGAACAACATCAAGGCCGTGCCGACCGGCATCGTCTACCTCGGAGGCAAGGAGATCGGCCGCATCGCCGACAACGCCTGGACCTCGCCCGAGACCGCCCTGGCCGCCATCCTCGGCGGCAAGACCCCGCCCGCGGGCTAACGGGCAGCAGCGGGCACCTTCGCGGGCGGCGGCTAGCCCCAGGACTCTGCCAGGGCCAGCGCCGCCAGCGGATCGATGCCGCCGTTGTGCCAGGCGGCGTCGGGGGACTGCAGGTCGCCGGGCGCGGCGCAGCGCGAGATGCCGAGAGCGGCGAGGCGGGGCGCCAGGCGCCAGGCGGCGGGACCGGCCAGGGCGGCGCCCTGCAGGCGGCCGCGCCATGGCGCCAGGATCTCCGGCAGGCGGTCGAGGTCGGGCAGCGGGTGGACGCGGACGGTGCGCAGCCCGGGCGAGGAGCACAACGCCGGCTCGGGCTCCAGCAGCACGGTCCCGGCGGCGGGCGGCAGGGAGGCGCGCGGCAGGCCGCGCAGCTCGGCTTCCAGGCGCAGCTGCTGCACCGCCGCCAGCGCCGGCGCCACGGCCGGCCCCGGCGGCCAGCGTGCCGCGAGGGCAGCCAGCGCCGCCTCGAGGTGGCCGGCAAGCCGAGCGGCATCGTCCAGGCCGCCCGCGACGTAGACGGCCGCCACCGACAGGCAACCGCGCTGGTCGAAGAGGGCGACGTCCCGGGCCAGGCCCGCGGCGAGCGCCTCGGGCGCCGTGCCGCCGGAGCCGAGCTCGACCGCCGCCAGGCTCATCTTCGGCCCGTAGCCCACGAATCGCTTCCCCGCCGCGCGCCGCGCCAGGTCCGCGAGCGCCTCGGCGCCGCCGTACGCCACGACGGCGCCGGACGCGGCCAGCAGCGGCGCCTCGAGCTCCGCATCGCCGCCCGGCCAGGTGGCGGCGGCGACCGCGCCGGCCAGCCGCGGCTCCCGCCGCGTCAGGGCGGCGAGGAAGGCGGGGGCGAACAGCGGCTCCGACGACGGCGACTTGAGCAGCACCGGCCGCCGCAGCGCGAGCGCCGGCAGGAGGGGCTGCACCGCCAGGGCGGGCAGGTTGGATGACAGGACGACCAGCACGGGAGCCGACCGGTCCGGATCGGACCGTTGCCCTGCCGCCATCGTGCCTCGCACCCTTGCGGACCCGTCTGCTGCCCCCGCAATGTTCCCGCTCCTCGCGCCCTCGCTCCTCGCTCCCATCGCCTCCCGGCGCTCACCCCCCGAATGGGACTTGCTCAGCGCCGCGGCCCGTTCCAGGAGCGCGGCGGCCGGACCTCGGCGGACTCCTCCGAGCACCGCTTCGAGCCCGGCGTCGAGCGCCGCCGGCGACAGGCAGCACAGCGTGGCGAGCGGCGGCGCGAGCGCCTGGCGCTCCGGCGTGCCAGGGTCGAGGAAGGCCTCCACGGTCGCGGCCCACGCGTCGAGCAGCGCCGCGTTCGGCAGTGTCCGCAGCCCTTCGCCGCCGCGGCGCAAGGCGGCCGCCAGCATCGCCAGGGAGGCCGGCGTCCACGCCGCCCGCGAGATCGGCGCCGGCAGCTCCGGCGACGACGCCCCTACCGAGCAGGCGGCGGGCAGCACCCCGGGCGGCAGCGCGAAGTCGGCCAGCACGCTGGCGATTATGAGCCACGCCATGAACGCCGGTGGCCAGTGCGTAGATCCGCGCCGATTCTCCGTCAAGCTGGTCAGGGATGCCTGAGCGCAGGCGAGCGAGCGGGCTTCCCCAGAGCGGCTCCGAGACTTCTCGGACGGCGAAGCCGGGTGAGCGGGGCTCCAAGCATAAGAGTAGAACGGCGCTATGCTGGAGTGTTTTTGGAGCCGCAGCCCTCACCATCCGTTGCAGGAGGACCGACCATGCCCGTAGATCTATCGATCAAGCGCGTTCCCGACCATCTCGTTCAGCGCCTCCGCGAGCGCGCGGCCACGAATCATCGATCCTTGCAGGGAGAGCTCATGGCGATGCTCGAGGAGCACGTGATCCTGGAAGACCGGCTGACGCCCGCGCAGCTGATCGAGATCAACCGCGCACTGGGGTTCCGCACCCCCTCCGAGTCGGTGGAGATGATCCGTGAGGACCGCGATGATCCTCGGCGGTGAGCCTCGATGAAGGTCGTCGATGCCTCCGCCGTGTGCGCCTTGGTCTTCGCAGAGGAGGAGGAGGAGCGTGTCGCTGACCGAATGGCCGGCGATCCGTTGGTGGCGCCCACTCTGTTGAGCTACGAGGTGGCCAATGCCTGCTGGAAGAAGCTGCGACGACATCCGGAGCTGGAGCCGGACGTGCTGGCCGCATACGCCCGCTTCGCCCGCCTCGGCGTCCGGCATCTGGAAGTCAATCGCGCCGCCGTCATCCTGCTTGCCGCGGCGACCCGCCTGAGCGTCTACGACGCGGCCTACGTCTGGCTCGCCCGCGCCCTCGGGGTCGAGCTGATCAGCCTCGATCGCCGCGTCCTCCAGGCAGCCGCGGAGGGCTGAGCGCTTCCCACCGCTACCTCGAAGACTGGCCTGCCGCTGCCGGCTCCGGCATAGAATGGCCGCACTTTCTCGGAGGTGACCGTGATCGACGCCCCTGCCGGCCGGCTGGCTCTTGCCTCGCGCTTCGTTCGTTCGACCGTCGCCGTTCGCGGCGCGCTCTTCGTCCTGTGCGCCCTCCCCGTCTTCGTCCCGGTCTTGCCCGCCGCAGCCGCCGCGGCGCCGGCCTCGCCGGCCGCGGCTCTCGACTGCGACCTGCTGTTCGCGGGCGGACGGGTCGTGGACGGCACCGGCGCGCCGTGGTTCCGCGCCGACGTCTGCGTGGCCGGCGGCCGGATCGCGGCGGTCGGCCAGCTGGGGACGGCGCGGGCGCGGCGGCGCATCGACGCGTCGCGGCTGGTGATCACCCCCGGGTTCATCGACATGCTCGGGCAGTCCGAGTACAACGTCCTGGTCGACAACCGCGCCGCGAGCAAGATCACCCAGGGCATCACGACCGAGATCACCGGCGAGGGCAGCTCCATCGCACCGCTCAACCAGCGCATCATCGACGAGGGCAAGGAGGTCTACGCCCACTATGGCGTCAAGCCCACCTGGACGACCCTGCGCGAGTACTGGCAGGCGTTCGAGCGGGCGCGGCCGGCGATCAACCTCGGCACCTTCGTCGGCGAGGGCGGGGTGCGGAACCTGGTGATCGGCGAGAGCGAGCGGCCGGCGACCGCCGCCGAGATGGCGGCAATGGAGAAGATCGTGGCCCAGGCCATGGAGGACGGCGCCTTCGGCCTCTCCACCTCGCTGCAGTACGTGCCCGACCGCTTCGCCTCGACCGAGGAGATCATCGCCTTGGCCAAGGTCGCGGCGCGCTACGGCGGCAGTTACATCACCCACCAGCGCTCCGAGCAGTACCAGATCGACGCCAGCCTCGACGAGATCTTCAGGATCGCCCGCGAGGCGAAGCTGCCCGCCCAGATCTATCACCTGAAGGTCGCCTGCCAGGGAATGTGGGGAAAGATGCCGCACGTCCTGCAGCGGCTCGAGGCGGCGCGCGCCGAGGGTCTCGATGTCTCGGCCGACCAGTACCCGTGGACGGCGGGGGAGAACGGCCTCGACGCCAACCTGCCCCTCTGGGTGCGCGACGGCGGCCCCGACAAGCTGGTCGAGCGCCTCGCCGATCCGGCGGTGCGGGCGCGCGTCCGCGCCGAGCTGCACCGCGACGACCGCAGCTGGGAGAACCAGTACCAGTGCGCCGGCGGCGGCAAGGGGATCCTGATCGCCACGGTGGTGAATCCCGCCCTGAAGAAGTACGAGGGCAAGACGGTCGCCGACATCGCCAAGGCGGAGAACAAGGACGAGGTGGACGTGATCATGGACCTGGTGGCCGCCGACCGCGCCCACACCTCGAACATCATCTTCATCATGGACGACCAGGACGTCCGCACCGCGCTGCGGCACCCGCTCGTCTCGCTCTGCACGGACTCCGGCGCCGAGGCCGAGGACGGCATCTTCGGCCAGGAGAAGTCCCACCCGCGGGCCTGGGCCTCGGCGCCGCGCATCCTCGGCCATTACGTGCGCGACGACCACCTCCTCCCGCTCGAAGAGGCGGTCCGCAAGATGACCTCGCTGCCGGCCTCCCGCATGGGCCTCGCCGACCGCGGCATCCTGCGCGCCGGCATGGCCGCCGACCTGGTGGCCTTCGATCCCGAGACGGTGCGCGACGTCTCCACCTACACCGACCCCCTCCACTACAGCGAGGGCATCCCGTACGTCGCCGTCAACGGCCAGCTCGTCGTCGACGGCGGCAAGATCACTGCCGCACGCCCCGGGCAGCCGCTCTACGGCCCCGGCTACAGGCCGGGCGGCTGACGGCTGCCCCGCGAGCCCCCGGGGATGACCGGGCCCGCTCCGGTGGCACGAGCGACCGCGCCGCGAATCTCGGCGACGACCGGATGGGATGACCACCACCGTTCCAGCCATCGCCGCTTGGGGAGAAAGACGATCTTGGCGCCGAATCTATTCTATCGGGCTTTGTCGCGCCACAGGACCGGCTCTGCGCCGGCATGAAGTCGCGTCCGCACGCTCTGCTTTTCCGTCATGTCAGGTAGGGGGGGAGCCGCGCGTCGGCTGGGGGTGCTAGCATCGAGGCATGACGTCGGAGCGCACGGCCACCGTGGGTGATCTCTACCGCCTCCCGCACCACCAGAAGGCCGAATTGGTCAGGGGGGAGCTGGTGATGATGTCGCCGACGGGCGACCTGCCGAGCAGCGCGGCCGGCGAGATCTTCGTCGCCGTGCGCGACTACGCCCGACGCACGGGCACCGGCCGGGCGTACACGGACAATGCCGCCTTCCTGGTGCACCTGCCGAACCGCAGATCCTTCAGCCCGGATGTGGCCTTCTACGTAGGTGCGCGGACCGGCGGGCGCTTCCTCGAGGGAGCGCCGCGCCTTGCGGTCGAGGTGCGCAGCGAGAGCGACTACGGGCCGCGAGCCGAGAGGGCCATGGCCGAGAAGCGCGCGGACTATTTCGCCGCGGGAACAGAGGTCGTCTGGGACGTGGACGTGCTGCGAGAGGAATGCGTCATGGTCTATCGCGCTTCCGTTCCGGAGCATCCGGCCGTCTACCACCGTGGCGAGAAGGCTGAAGCAGAGCCCGCGCTGCCCGGCTGGCGCCTGGCTGTGGACTCCCTCTTCGAATGAATCCGCCGTCCCAGGCCGAGCGATCAGGAAGGCCACCCGCCTCACCCGCCAGCCGCCCCGAGCTCCGCCACCCCGCGGTGCTCCGGCCGCACCGACGGTGGGAGCGTGTAGGGCTCGATGGCGATCCTCGGCCGGGTCCTGAGCTGCGATGACCTTCGAGCGCGACCAGGAGGTCATGGGAGCGCTCTTCCTGAACGTCCGCCAGCGCATCCTCGGCGACATGGAGATCTTCCGCGGCACCTCCATCCCTCCTGCCTCCTCAGGGCCGGCGCCTAACCCGCCAGAACCCCGGAGCCGCACCGCCTCTTGCCGCACTGGACTACCCAGGTTCCGAAATTGCTGGCCGTAAGCTCCGCCTTGACCTTCAGGTTTTTTTTGCTAACATGTGATAGTATCGTAAAAAAGGAGCGTGCGATGCCTACGTTCAATGCGACGCAGACTTTGTTTAGCCTTTCGATGTTGTCTTCTCTCGGGGATTCATTTGTCGGCAATGTAGGGACGATCGAGGCCGCGCTGACTCCCGATCTGCTGAAGCAGCTCCAGACCATGCAGCCGCAGATCGGCACGTGGCAGCTGGTATGGGGACCCGCCGTCTACGAGCTGCCCACCTCCAGCCAGCCCGACAACGTCATGTTCGTGGTGCGCGGCACCGACCCGACGGGCGCGCCGCAGCTGGTGGTGGCGATCGCCGGCACCAACCCATACGCCGTGCTCGATTGGATCGTGGAAGACTTCTTCGTCAGTATCGAGGTCTTCTGGAAGAGCGCCTTTGCCCTCGACCGCATGATCTCCACCGGAACCTTCATCGGGCTCTCGGCGCTCCAGACCATGACCCCAAGCGGCAGCCTGCCCGGCGGCACGTCGCAGCCCGGGGCGGGGCTCACCCTGCAGAACTTCTTGGCTACCCAGGTCGGCGCGCCGATCGCCATCACAGTCACCGGTCACAGCCTGGGCGGCGCGCTCGCGCCCACCCTCGCCCTGTGGCTGAACGACACCCGCGCGGATTGGGATCCCGCCGGCAACGCCAGCCTCTCCGTCCTGGCCAGCGCCGGTCCCACCGCCGGCAATCAGGGCTTCGCCGCCTACTCCGATGCGCAGATCGGACCGCGGATCACGCGCGTCCACAACCCGCTCGACGTCGTACCGCACGCCTGGGCCAGACCCGATCTGCTGCAGGTTGCCGGCCTTTATGCCCCGGCCATACAGCCGGATGTCCTATTGGATGGCTTCCAGGCGACGGCGCTCGCCATCTCGGCGCTCGGCAGCTACACGCAGATCAACGCCAACGCGCCGGCGCTGCCCGGCGCCACGATCAACGCCGCTATCATCGTTCCCGGCGCCACCGCCTTCGCCAACTTCTTCGCCCAGTTGGCCTACCAACACGTCGACGCCTACTACACCCTGCTCGGCCTGCAAGCCGACCCGACGCTCGGCCTGGTCCTGCAGCGCATCAAGGCCAGCGCCCCGCTCCTGACCGACACGCTCCCCAAGCTGCAAAGCCGGCTCGGCACATTGCCCTGATTGCTCGCGCTGCCTTTCCTGCGTCGCGATGGAGAACCCCGGCGGCGAGAGCTGGCTGCCGCCGGCGGTGCATCTACAGGCGGACGGCGAAGGCCGCTTCCACGCGGCGGCGAAACGTCCGGCCGACCGTGAGGCGAGCGCCGCTGCGGAGCACGGCGATGAGGTCGCCGAAGGGCGTGCGAACGAACTCGTGGACGGCGGCGGTGTTGAGGATCGTGGAGCGGTGCGACCGCACGAACTGCGGGGGCAGGACCTGCTCGAGGTCCTTCAGCGTTCCACGCACGCGGTGCTTTTCGATCCCGACGTGAAACCTGACGTAGTTGCCGGCGCCATCGATCCGCTCGATATTGGCTTCGTCGACGATGATGACGCGGCCCCGGAAGCGGAGGACGAGGATCGGCCCCGGCCGGTTCCGGCACCGGACGGCCAGGGGCGCGGCGTTCGACGCCGCGAAGCGTTCGTTCTCGACGCGGGTGAAGCGGAACTGGGCGGTGGTCTTGGACTGTCGCGGCATGGGGCTCAGTGCGCTGATCATGGCCGATGCTCGTGCGACCGGTCGGGGATCACCACCATTACATTGTCCGGGTCCGGGGTCGACAGCACCGGGGCCGACAGCGCCGGGGCCGACAGCACCGGGGCCGAGGCGAATCGCCTCCCGGTGGCGGATCGCTGCCGGCGGATGGATGCCGGTGAAGCGGTTCATGCAACCCTCGACCGCTGGCACGCCACTCATCAACGGCAGGAGACCATCTGACGACGCGAGACGACAGGTCACTCGTAGCGGGCTTCCTTGCCGATCGCGACCAGGCGGCATTCCGCGCGCTGTTCCAGCGCCATACGCCGGCAATGTACCTGCTCGTGCTGCGCCTCCTGGGGCGCTCCGGGCGCCACGCCGACGACGTGGTGCAGGAGACCTGGGTACGCGCCGCGACCGGGCTCGGCAGGTTCTCGTGGCGATCGAGCCTGCGCACCTGGCTGCTCGGCATCGCCGTCAACTGCTGTCGCGAGGTTCTCCGCGCCGCGAGCCGAGACGTGGCAAGCGCCGGGAACCCGGCGGCCGATCCGGGGAGCCCTCCGAGCCAAGGTCCGGAGAGGATCGATCTCGAGCGCGCCATCCGGGAGCTGCCTGACGGCTATCGTGAGGTCTTCATCCTTCACGATGTCGAGGGTCTGACTCACGAAGAGATCGGCGGCCAGCTGGGAATCGACGCTGGCACGTCGAAGAGTCAGCTGTCACGGGCGCGCCGCGCCCTGCGCGCCTACTGGGCCGGCGGCGAGCCATGAACGACCGCGTGGGAGTCCTCACCGATGAGCACTGAAGGCGACAACGATCTCGACGAGCGGCTGCGACGGGAGCTGGCACGCCTGCCCCGGGAGCTGGTCCCTCCCGCGGGTCTCGAGGCCCGCGTCGTGGCCGCGCTCCGCGAGCGAGGCTGGCTGGCGGCGGCGCGCCCGCGGCCGAGCCCCTGGCGGCTCGGCGGGGCCGTGGCGGCCGGCCTGGCGCTGCTTCTCGCCGGTGCCTGGCTGGGCCGGCAGGGGGGCCACCGCGGCCCTCCGCCGGCGGTGCCCGGCTATCTGCTGATCCTGCACGAAGGCACCGATTTCAACCGCGAGGGATGGTCGGACGCCCGCTTGCTTGCCGAGACCAGAGCGTGGGCGCGACGCCAGCTCGGCGTCCGGCACTACGTCATCAGCGAGAAGCTCGACATGGACGGTTGGGTCGTCAGGCACTCCCAAGTCGTCGGGATGTCCCCGACGGATTGGCCGGATGCGCCTGACGGCTTCTTCGTCATCGCCGCGTCGAGCGACCAGGAGGCGCTGAGCCTCGCCAAGAGCTGTCCTTTCCTCAGGCATGGAGGCCGGATCGAGGTGCGCCGGATCCATCCGACCTGAGCACGCGAATGCCTCAGAGGGCGGTCAGGACGCGCTCGATATACTCGGCGCCCCACTTCCAGGAGGCATGCCCATGCGCAAGTCGTTTCTTCACCTCGCCGCGCTCGCAGTCCTGGCCGCCGGGTCCCTGGCCGCGCCTGGGGCGCCGGTCTGGGGGCAGGCCGGCGCGACCCAGGAGATCGAGGCCTTCAACCGGCGGTTCCGGGAGGCGATCCTGAGCATGGACAATCGCACGACCATGGCGCTGTGGGCCGAGGACGGCGTCACCCTGCTGCCGGGCATGGCACCGATCGCCGGCAAGCAGACGATCGCCAGATGGCTCGACGACGTGACCGCGCAGATGCCCGGCTATCGCGTCGCCCGGCAGGACAACCAGTTCCACGACATCCGCGTCGCCGGCGACTGGGCCTCGGAATGGGGCACCACCGACCAGACCGTGCAGCCTCCGGGCGGCAAGCCGCCGCTGGTCATCCACGGCAAGATCCTCCTGGTGCTGCACCGGGACGCCTCCGGCAGCTGGAAGATCCAGGAGGAGATGTGGAACAGCGTGGAGGCGGCGGCGCCGGGGAAGTAGGTTCAGGGCAGCTTCGCGACCTCGTGCTCGCGGTCCCACCCGATCCGGAGTCCCCGCCGCAGCGGGCGGATCGCCGGGCGCCAGGTGATGCGCGACGGCATCACCGACCCTGCCGCGGTCTGCCCATCGGCCGGCGTGTCCGCGACAGCCTTCAGGCGTCATGGCGGAGAGCGGTGCTGGGCTCGATCTCGGTCGCGCGCTGCCCGGGGACCAGGCAGGCGAGCAAGGCGACCGAGGACATGCCCGCCGCGACCGCCGCGAAGACCGCTGGATCGCCGGGATGGACACGGAAGAGCACGCTGGCGATCAGCTGCGAGATGGCGAAGGCCAGCGGCAGGCCGAGCGCGAGCCCGAGGCCGAGCTGCGAGGCGCCCTGGCGCATCAGCATGCCGATCACGTCGCCGCGGCGCGCCCCGAGCGCCATCCGCAGGCCGATCTCCCTGGTGCGCTGCTCGACGGAGAAGGCGATGACGCCGTAGATGCCGACGGCGGCGAGGAACAGGGCGATCGCGCCGAAGACCGCGAACACGACGTCGAACATGTCGAAGAAGTAGCGCGCCTCGGCGACGTTCTGCTCCATGGTGCTGACGAAGTAGATCGGGGTGTCCCGGTCCATCGCCAGGACCTGCGCGCGGACCGCCGGCGCGAGCGCCAGCGGCTCGCCGCGCGTGCGGAGGACGTAGGTCAGCTGCGCGGCGCCGACCTGTGTCACCGGCAGGAAGACGCCCTCGGGCTGATCCTCCCTGATGCCGTAGAGCAGCAGGTCGGGGACCACGCCGACCACCGTCCGCCACGGCTCGTCGCGCCCGGCCCGGGCGCGGCGCAGGCGCTTGCCGAGCGGGCTCTCGCGCGGCCAGAGCTTGCGCCAGGCTCTGATCGACGATCGCCAACGGCTGTGAGGCGGCGGTGTCCAGGCGCCCGAACTCGCGGCCGGCGAGGAGCCGCACGCCGAGCGCGGCGAAGGTGCCCTCGGCGACCACGTCGCTGTGCGCCGCCGGGTAGTCGGTGTCGCTGGCGTAGGCGCGGCCGTCGACGGCGAAGGCTTCGCTCTCGGAGCTGATGCTGGGCACCGCGGTGGTGGCGCCGGCGGCCGCGACCCCCGGCAGCTGCCGCAGGCGATCGAGGAGGAGCTGATAGAAGGCGCCGCGGTCGATCGGCCGCGGGTACCTGGCCGGAAACAGTGGCACCCGCGCGGTCAGGACGTGATCGACGGCAAAGCCCAGGTTGGCCGAGCGGGCGCGCGCGGCGCTCTTCCACATCAACCCGGCCATGACCAGGAGCACGCAGGAGAGCGCCAGCTCCGCCACCACCACCAGGCGGCTGAGCCTGCCGAGCCGCCGGCTCGCCGTGCCGCGGCCCTGGTCCGCGAGCACGTGATGGAGCTCCGCCCGCGAGAGCTCGAGCGCCGGCACCAGGCCCGACACGACAGCGGCGAGCAGCGTCACCGCGAGCGTGCAGGCGAGCGCCGGCAGGTCGAGGGCGATGTGAATCCAGGGCGGCGGATTGAAGCGCACGACGCCGCGATGGAACACCGCGATGCCGGCCCACGCCAGGCCGATCCCGAGGGGGCTCGCGAGCAGCGCCAGGATCAGGCTCTCGGTGAGCAGCTGCGCGATCACCTGGTGACGCCGCGCGCCGAGCGCGGCGCGGACGGCGATCTCGCGCGAGCGCGCGAGGCCGCGGGACATGATCAGGCTCGAGACGTTGATGCAGGCGATCAGCAGCACGCAGCCGACGGCGACCAGCAGGCTCTGGAGCAACCAGCCGCCCTGCTCGTCGACCTCGAGCCGGCGCAGCGGCGTCACCGCGGCGGAGAGGCCGCGGTTGGTGCGCGGGTGCTCGGCGGCCAGCGCGCGGGCGATGGCGGCCATCTCGGCCGCGGCCGCGGCCCGCGTCGCTCCCGGCCGCAGGCGCCCGAAGACCTTGAGCGGCGTGCCCTTGCCGCGCTCGTGCGTGGCCGGGTCCAGCGCGAGCGGGAGCCAGAGCTGCTCGTCGTCCGGGAAGGAGAAGTCCCTGGGCATGATCCCGATCACGGTCGCCGGATGAGAGCTCACCCGCACCGCCTTGCCGATCAGCTTGGGATCGCCGCCGTAGCGGCGCTGCCACAGCTGGTAGCCGAGCACGACGACCGGGGGTGCGCCGGGCCGCTCGTCGCCGGCCTGGAAGGTGCGGCCGGCGAGCGGCGGCACGCCCAGCAGGTCGAACGCGTTGGCGGTGAGGAAGGCGCCGTCCAGTCGTTCGGGCCGGTCGTCGCCGCTCACCGTGACCGGGACGTCGTCGACGCCCGCCAGGTCCACGAACGTCCGCTGGCGCCGGCGCCAGTCGAGGTAGTCGTGCAGGTCGACCGGCCGGTGAAGCTGATCGCGCGCGGGGATCTGGGTGTGGACCACCAGCAGGCGCTCGGGGTACGGGTACGGCATGGAGCGCCAGAGCAGACCGTAGACGATGCTGAACGTCGCGGTCGTCAAGCCGACGCCCAGGCTCAGGGCCGCCACCGCCGCGGCCGTGTGCCCCGGGGCCTTGGCCAGCCTGCGCTGGCGTTCGTCAAGAATCCGGCAGGGGTCCCGCAGGAACTGTGGTGCATCGACGGCCCCCGCCTCCTGTTGCTGTGGGAGATGCTCGACGCCACCCACGGCCGCTTCTGGACCCGGCAAGACGGCAGCTGCGCACGATCGGCATCGTGCCTGGCCCGGACCAGGTCCCTGACGACATCGCACTGCCGCCATCTTGGGTCCAGGAGGGTTACGCGGCCGGCAAGCTCAGCGGCCCTCAGCCGGCTTCCCTCTTCCTGCTCCAGGGATACTGGGCAGGGATCAATTGCCCAGATGGCAGCAACCCGGAGGCCTGCACTGCCAATGCCATCTATCGCGAGACGGTGTGGCTCGTGCGAGTCGGCTCCGAGAGCTCCGGTTACGAGCGCTGGATGAACCAGCGCCAGAACCTGGGTACCGGCCAGTGGTTCGATCCCGTCCCCGGAAGCATCGGCACGACCACATCCGTGGTCTTCGAAGGCAATGCGCCGATCCTCCCGGCGGTGCCGTGCCACGGTTGACTCGGCGCCGTCACCCCGCCTTTCCTACAGTCTCGATCTGGCGCGAAGGCGCCCCCGAATCGGCTCAGCGCCAGCGGCGGTGAAGGGCATCGTTGCTCGTTCACCCCCATCGCCGGTACTCTTACGCAATGCGACCCCTTCGGTATTCCATCAACGTCACATTGGACGGGTGCTGCGATCATCGTGCAATGCTCGCGGACGAAGACTTGCATCGTCACGCGACCGAGACCCTCGACCAGGCCGATGCCCTCCTCTTGGGCCGGGTGACCTACGAAATGATGGAGGCAGCGTGGCGGCCGCCGGCACGGACGGGAGCGAGGCCTGAGTGGATGGAACCCTTCGCCCGGACGATCGACGCGGCCAAGAAATACGTCGTGTCGACCACCCTGGACCGGGTCGATTGGAACGCGGAGCTCGTGCGCGGGGATCTGGGGAAGGCCGTTCGGCAGCTCAAGCGGGAGTCGGGTAAGGGACTGCTCGTGGGCGGCGTGAAGCTCCCGCTGGCGCTGGCGGAGCTGGGATTGATCGATGAGTACGAGTTCCTGGTGCAGCCCAGGCTGGCGGGCCATGGGCCCACTCTGTTCGCGGGGCTGTCGAAGCGTATCGACTTGAAGCTCGTGGGCCGGCTGGAGCTCGGCTCAGGGGCGGTGGCGATGCGGTATGAGCCGAGAAGGTAGCCATACCTTCTATCGGGCCGCCAACCTCATCCTCCTCCCCGAACCACCAAAAAAGCACAGCCTGTGCCGCTGCAGCCAGGACACGACGACGAGGCCGGTCGCCGAGGTGGCCGTGAGTCCGTGATTGACCGCGTGCCAGTCGCCGCCGGCGCTCTCGAACAGGCCGCTCTCGAAGGTGCCGGCGAGCAGATCTCCTGGCCGGCTCGGATCGCCGGCGAGAGCGCTGGGCCGGCTGCTGGGGACCCTGTTAACACGCTTACAGGACGACAAGATGCTCCGAGCCCGCCCCCAATGCCGCGGTCCGGGGCACCGACCGGTCGAAGGTGACGAACCGGCCTCCCCGTTCGACGGCGAGAGCGAGCAGGTAGACGTCAGTCACCTGACGAGGCCCGTGAACGCGGCTCGGGTCGACTCGTTTCCCATCCAAGAAGCTGACGGAGGAAGGCCAGAGCTCGTGGTGCTCCGTTCCTGTCGCCCGGCGCAAGCGCTCGACCGCTTCTTGAGCGGAGACCGGGCTCGGGTAGCGTGGCTGGCTGACCACGCGCACGAAGCCGTTCACGGTCACCGCGCAGGATGCCCAGCCCTGACGGATCTCGGCTGATATCCAATCGCGGGCGCGACGGTGGTCGACATGATCGCTATCGAGCAGGGCGACGAGCACGTTGACGTCGAGAAGAGCGCGCACTACTCGAGCTCCTCCTCGCGTAGCTTGTCGATCATCTCGTTCGAGATGGCGGCGCCGCGTCCGGGAAGGGGTTGAAAGCCATAGAAGGCCTCGGGTTCGGCGACATCGCTGCCGCTGCGCCGCTGGGTTAAGGCTTCGCGCGCAAGATCTGAGAGCACCTCACCGGCGCTCCGTCTCTGGCGGCGCGCCCTCTCCTTGACTGCCAGAAGAACATCGTCCGCAATATCCAACGTGGTGCGCACACATCAGATGATACGACATCACCGCGGGAGGTGGGCATGCGGTGAGCGGGCATACCTCTCTTACGACGGCCGCGCGCTGCCAGTTACGCTCAGCGGTCGGCTGCGCGCGGCACCCCGGTCGCGCGCGCCGCAGGCTCCGGACGCCTACGGCTTACCGACGAGCTGCACCGCGTCGATCTCGTTCCACCCATGCACGGTATTGGTGGCGAGCGTGACCCTCGCATGGCGGGTCGGGTAGTCGGTCGCCGGGAACCTCACCTCGAGATAGTTGAGCTCCCTGGTTGGATCGAGGCCCTGCCAGACGGTATGCGGCGCGCTGTTCGCCTCGAAGAGCTCGATCTTGACGATCGCCCCTGAGCCGCAGGACTCGCGGACCCGTACGCCGGTAGCGTGCACTGGCCTGGCGAAGGTGAGGTCGAGCCACTCGATACCCGCATCCAGCGACGCCGGCGTCCAGGCGTTCTGGTTGTGGCCATAGTGGTCGACATCCGGCGGGCCAGTGGCCCTCTTCGGCGACGAGGGGACGTTGCTGAGGTCGGTGGCGTAAGGGCCCACCACGGCGTAGGGGCCTACGACCTCGGCGTCCACCGCCGCGGCGAGGCTGGACGAGGCGGTGGCGTCGACCGCCCACTGGCCGTCCGGGTCGTTCCTGATCGCGTCTTGGCGGAGGGCCCAGTCGGCGCCCGCGACGTCGGCCACCCACCCGGCCGGAGCCGCGGTCGCCGCCGGGGCTGGGTGGGTCGGCGCGGTCGTTGCCGGCGCCTCGTCGGCAAGCTTGGAACAGGTCAACAGCAGGGATCCGACCCCGAGCAGACCACCGATGACCACGAACGCGCGTTCCATTCTGCCTCCCTCATCTGCCGTTCCGAGATCTCGACCTCGACCCGATGCGGCCGCCCGCTCCTCTATCCTAGAACGTCGACGACGGGGCGTTCTTTCGTGTGCGAGCTCGCTTCGCCGAAGGGTGCCGCACCCACAGCGACCGGCGCCGGCGAGACGCAGGTCTTCGTCTCGCCCCGCATCAACCCTTGTCGGTCAGGCGCAGCAGCTTCGTTCCCAGGAATCTGCCGGCCGCGCTGAAATCGAAGGCGACCTGGGCGTGGCCCGCAACCTCGCAAGCGTGGCAGCCATTCAAGAGAACGAAGCTGAAGATGAACCGCTGCCCTCCCCCCGGCAGCGCCTGCACTGTCTTGAAGTCGGCGTGGCCCCACAGTTCGACCCTGGGGAACTTCCTGGCGATCGCAGGATAGAGCGGGTCCTTGCGGATGTCGATGTGCTTCAGGTGGACGAAGTCCTCGACTTGGACCGTCGGCGGCGAACCGTTGACCAGCATGAATCCCTCGTTCTCATTGGCTCTCAGCGGATAGGCGACCGACGCCAGGTCCACCTTTCCCATCTGGCGAAACGACACGAGGTATCCCTCGCCGCCGAGCATGGCGGTGAAGGCGACCGCCTCGGGCGTCGCCCCCGCCCGCCGCAAGACCGAGGTGACACACTCGATCTTGGGTGCCCCGGCATCCACGCCGACCGGGCAGCTCTGCATCTCCTCGATCACCTTCGTTTCAAGCTCGCCCTTGGGAGAGAAGACAGCCCACGGACCGATCCTCGCCGCTTGCCGAGCCGGCCATGACTCATTCGCGCCCAGCATCATCACCGCCAGGCAGAGTCCCAGGCGCGCAAAGCCGGCACGATCCGGCAGCGGAGAGAGGCTCTCGAGGACCGTCATCCAGGCAAGGCTATCGGACGAGAATCCCTGGCGGCAAGGCCGATCCGACCGAGAACCCCATGGGCCAGCGCGCGCCGCCGCGGACCTGTTGCCGCTCGCCAGGTTCCGGGGTCCGCGCGGCCCTCGCCCGCCGCGCCGACCAAGGACGTTCCAGGTCTCGGCGTGGCAAGCTCGATGCCGGTGGCAGCGGCCTCGCTGGTGGCGAGGGAGATTGGGCAGCGCGGCTTGCCTGCTGCTGCGCTACCAGCAGCGCGACCAGGACCCCAAAGCATCGCGCCAGGATGCGCGCCCAGGGGCTTCCCCGGACCCCGTGCGGCCCCCGCCGCACCTTCGCCGGGAAGGTCTCCCATCTCGAGGACGCCGCAGGCACCCCCCGCTCGAGCCTTGACCTTCGCCGCGCCACCGGCCATGCTACGAGCATGGACAGCAGGACCATCGAGCTCGACGCCGAAGCCTACGAGGCGCTGGCCCGCCAGAAGCTGCCGGGCCAGAGCTTCTCCGAGGTGATCAAGTCGCACTTCGGCCGACGCACCGCGGCCGCCGACCTCAAGCAGGTCGCCGCCAGGCTCAGGATCTCCGAAGACACCCTGGACGCCATCGAAGCACAGATCCGCGCGCGCAGTGAGAGCCCGGCGACCGCCGCGGACCTGTGATCCACTTCGACACCTCATTCGTCGTCGACTTCCTGCGCGAGACCTCGCGCGACGACCCGGGACCGGCGACCGCTCTGCTCGACTCCTTGCCGCCGGAGGATCTCGCGGTCAGCGTCTTCGTGGTGTGCGAGCTCCTCGCCGGCGCGGCCCTGGCACAGCGCGGCGGCGAGGAGCGCCGGAAGGTCCGGGAGTTCTGCGCCACCCTGCGGATTGCCTACCCGGATGATGCGTTCGCGGACGAGTACGGCAGGATCGTCGGCACGCTCAAGCGCTCCGGGCGCAACGCAGGAGCGATGGACCTGCTCATCGCCACCGCCGCCGTGCGCGAGAGCGCCCGCCTGGTCACCCGCGATCGGAAGGACTTCCTCGATATCGCCGGACTCGACATGATCTCCTACTGAAAAGATCACGCCTCCGCTGCCAGGAATCGTTTCTGGCTCAGCCTGCACCGAGAGGCCCTCTCGCCGGGTGCCCGGGCGTACAAGGCTGTCCACGCTACGCTTGGCGCCTTCGCCGGCCTTGACTGCCGAGCTACTCGGCGTGGTGCCGATGGTGTGCGACGAGGGGGGGAGCAGCCAGTGTAGGAAGGGGCAGGAGGGGCCAGCCGCTGCGGTGCGGTCGCCGCTTGATCAGCGACAATTAGAACTGCGGGGTGACGACAACTAGAATTGCGGGGTCCCGATCCTCGTAAGCGCCTGTTCTGTAAGCTGTTAGCCCTCCTATGGAGGGCTGATGGTCACAGACCTGCAAGTGAGGAGGTTGAGGATGGAACTCGGCAAGGGTGAGCCGCTGGCGACAGCGGCCTTGCGGTCGGGAATGAGCGAGAACACGGCGCGGCGGTACCGCGCCGGTGCGCTGCCGAACCAGCGCCGCCAGCCGCGGCAGTAC
>DATDGZ010000216.1:0-3298 GCA_036521795.1 Thermoanaerobaculia bacterium
GTGACTGGCCTCGTTCAGGCTGACCACGCGATGGAGCGCCTCCTCGGCGATCGCGCACGCCTGCTGCGCCTTTGCCGCGGACCTCCTGGTGGCCGCGGCCCGCTTCTGCACCCGCTCGACCTCCGCGGCGTGCCTCGTCGCCGCCTGCCGCTTCCGGGTGAGCTCGGCGATGCCCTCTGCCGCGACCCTGCGGGCCGCGCCGAGCGCGACGGCACGGTCACGCTGTCCCTGCAGCGCCTCGTCCAGCTTGGGGTCGTAGCCGGACGTCTCGGCGGCCTGTCGTGCCGCCTGGCTGGCCGCCCGGTGTAGCGCCTGCGCCTTCCGCGCCTGGGCGATCTTGTCGGAGAGGGCGGTCCGTTCGCCTGCCAGGGTCGCGAGACCTTGCTCCTGACGCGCCAGGGCTGCCGTGAGCTGCTCGCGCTCGGGCAGCCGTCCGGCGACCTGGTGAAGGCGGGCCACCCGCGCCCGCAGCCTCTTGATCGACGCGCCGGCCTTCGCCGCCACGAGCGCGCCGTCCTTGGCCTGCCAATCCTGCCGCGCGGCGTCGCTCCTCGCCTGCGCTTCGTCGGCCGCTTGCTGGTCCGCCTGGGCGGTGGCGAAGGCGCGGGCCGCCTCGTCGAGCAGCGGCAGCAGAGGCGCCGCACGCGCCGCCGCGTCGATCCGCGCCTGCGCGATGCGTACCTGTGGTGCCTGCTGCCGCACGGCGGCCCGCCTGGCCTCGACCTGGCGCAGCTCCTGGGTCCTCGCGTGCAGGCCCCGCGCCTGCCCGAGCGCCGCCTGCGTTGCGTCCCGTTGCTGCCGCAACGCCGCGAGCGACTCGACGATCCGGGCGTGCTCGGCTTCGAGGCGGGCCAGGGTCGCGGGGCCGGTATCCGCATACTCGTCCGCCAGGAGCTTCCGCAGCGCATCGACGGTGCCCTTGCCGACCGCGGCCCGGCGCTGCGCACGTTCGCGCATCCGCTCGTAGACATCGAGCCGCAGCAAGGTGCGCAGCATGGCGCGGCGGTCCCGCGGTGGCGCCTCGAGGAAGCGGGCGAACTCGCCCTGCGGCAGCACCACGGCCTGCAGGAACGCCGAGGCCTCGAGCCCGAGGATCTGATCCACCCGGTCCGCCGCGGTGCGGACCTGGTCCGCGAGGCCCTGGAAGAGGCCGTTCGGGTCGCTCTGCTCGAGACGGACCATCTGCACGCCATTGCGCCTGAGGGTGCGGGCGATGCGGTAGCGGCCCTCGCCGACGGCGAAGTCGAGCACCACGGCGGCCCGGTCCCGCGCCGCCGAGATCATCTCGGTCCGGCTTGGCAGGTTGACCCGCGGGATCTCGCCGTAGAGCGCAAAGATCATGGCATCGAGCAGGGTCGACTTGCCGGCCCCGGTCGGGCCCGAGATGGCGAAGAGCTCGAGCCGGCGGAAGTCGACCTCCTGCTTGTCCCGGAAGCAGGCGAGGCCCTCGACGCTGAGATGGATGGGGCGCAACGCTCAACGGCCCGGCCGGCCGGCGCACAGGGAGATCATGCCTCGTCCCCGGCCTCGTCATACAGGTCCTGGAAGGTGTCCAGGACGGCGAGCGGCGCCGCCTGCGCGTGCATGCGAAAATGGTAGGCGGCGTAGTGCCCGACCGGCGGCAGCCCGGCCTCGAGCTGGCTCTCCGGCGGCTCCTCGACCTCGGGGAGCTCGGCGCGGACGACGAGCGCGTTCGGCAGCAGCTCGCGGACCTTGCGGTTGAGATCGGGATCGCTTTCGGTCAGCGGCACCGTGACGCGCAACCAGCCCTTGCGGTAGCGGTCCGCGGTCGCCTCGAGCTCCGCCAGCGGCATCCGCAGATCCACGAGCGGCAGCCCGCCCTCATAGGGCACCTGCTCGACCGTGCCGCGCTTGCCGGGCGAGGCGGTGACGACGTTGAAGAGCTTTGGCTCCCCGGCCTCGCCGAAGTCGAGCTGCAGCAGCGATCCGGCGTAGTAGGCGGGCACCCGCACGTCGACCTGCTGCGGCATGTGCAGGTGACCGAGCGCGACGTAGGCCGCCGTCCTGGGCAGCGCCGCCGGCGATGCGGCCCAATCCTCCGCGATGTGCACGCGGCGCTCCGATTCGCCGAACGCGGCGCCCTCGAGGTGCGTGTGCGCCATCAGGATGTTGACGGCGTCGCGGCGGAAGGCGCCGCACAGGTCGCGCACCGCCAGCTCGAACATGCGCGCATAGCTCCGGCGCGCGGCCACCTCCTCGCCGGCGATGTCGAGCGCCGAGACCCAGGCACCGGGGGAGGCGAACGGCAACGCCGCGATGACGGCCTGCTCGCCGCCGCCCGTCTCGACGATGCGGCTCCCTCCCCGCGCCCGTGGCCGCGGACAGCCGACGATCTGGACGTTGACCGACTCGGTGAGCAGCGAGCGCGCGTCCAGCCGCGCCGGGTCGTCGTGGTTGCCGGCGATGATCATCATCCGCGCGCCGGCCCGGCCGACGCGCACCAGGAACCGGTTGACCAGCCGCTCGGCCTCCGCCTGGGGGTTGCGGCTTTCGAACACGTCTCCGGTATGGAGGACGAGATCGATCGCCTCCCGCTCGACGAAGGCGGCCAGGTGGTCGAGCACCGCCTCCAGCTCGTCGTAGCGCTGGATTCCCTTCCATCGCCGGCCGACGTGCCAGTCGCTGGTGTGGACGATCCTCATGGTGGAGCGGCGGACGTCTCACCCGCGCACGCCGGCGGATGAGCCTGAAGGGTGCAGTCTACAGGATTTCGTCCTTCAGCAACCCAGGATGCGTCCTTCGGCAACCGGGGCTATTTCAAGCGGCCGCACATCGGTACGCCGGCCTGGTTGGCGCCGATGCCGTTGACAGGTCCAACATCGGGCGGGCTTGCCCGCCGCGCGGTAGCGTGCACCAAGAGGATCTCCAGAGGTGGACGAGCCGGTTGGGGTAGGCTGTGGCCTGACGACATGGGAGGTGGCGCGGCGATGAACACCGATCCTCAGCGGCCGGCGAACGCGAACGCGGACGAGGAGCAGCTGCGGGTGCTCTCGGTCTGCTACTTCGTCTACGGTGGGCTGGCAGGCGCCTTCAGCTTGATGGGCCTGGCGATGCTCTTCGCCGGCACGATCATCGGCAGTCATGGCGCCGCCTGGGGGGCCTGGGGCGGCCGGCCGGAGGAGCAGGTCGGCGCGGCCATCGTCGGCTGCATCTTCGCGGCGGTCGGCAGCGGGCTGTTCCTGCTCCTCGGCGTGACGGCGCTGCTCCGGGTCCTGGTCGGCGTGGCCCTTCGCCGCCACCGCTACTACGTCTTCTGCCTGGTCGCCGCCGGCCTGAC
>DATDGZ010000217.1:0-4176 GCA_036521795.1 Thermoanaerobaculia bacterium
CCGACCAGCCGCCCGCCGCCCAGATCGCCGCGATCAGCGCCGAGACCGGCACCGCCCCCCACAGCACGCCCTCCCAGAACCGCCGGCCGAAGGCCACCCGCGGCGCCAGGCCGTACGCCTCCCACGGCCGGCGCTCGAGCCGTGCCGAGAGCGCCACGCAGATCAGCGCCGCCAGCAGCGAGATCGCCTCGCTGGCGAGGAAGGTGCGCGGCTCCCATCCCGACGCTTGCGCGGCGGCCCGATCGAGCCGCAGGTAGAGCCAGGTGGCGCCGGCGCTCAGCAGCAGGTAGAGCACGATGAAGCGCCCCAGGCACCAGCCGGCCCGCAGCCCCTCGTCGCCATGGAACCACCGCCGCCAGCCCGCCCGCGGCGCCCGGCTCGGTCCGTCCATGCTCGTCATCTCGCTGCCCCTCCTCCCTCTTCCCTGCACTTCCGGCTCTCCCGGCTCTCCCGGCTCTGCCTGCCTTGCCTGCCTTGCCTGCCTTGCCCGCTCTTCCCACCCGCTACTCCTGCCGCAGGGCCACCACCGGATCGACGCCGGCCGCGCGGCGCGCCGGCAGGTACGCGGCGGCGAGCGCGGCGGCGAGCAGGCAGGCCGCGCCGGCCAGGTACGGCAGCGGCTCGGCGGCGCTCGCCTGGTAGAGCTGCGCCGCCAGCCAGCGCATCAGGGCGAAGCCGCCTCCCAGGCCCGCCGCGACGCCGGCCGCCGCCAGCAGCGCGGCGCGGCCGAGCACCAGGGCCAGCGCGTCGCGGCGCCGGGCGCCGAGCGCCATGCGGATGCCGATCTCGCGCGTGCGCTGCGCCACCGTGCAGGCCATCAACGCGCCGACGCCGGCCGCCGCCAGCGCCAGCGCCAGCGCGGCGAAGGCCGCGATCACCAGCAGCGAGAACCGCGTCCGCGCGAGCGCGCCGCCGACCTGGTCGGCGAGCGTGCGCAGGCGGTTGACAGGCACGTTGGGGTTCATCGCCCAGACCTCGCGCCGCACCGCCGGCGCCAGGGCGAGCGGGTCCGTGCTGGTGCGCACCACCATCGTCAGGCCCCCGGGAGGATCTTGCGCCGCGGCGAAGAAGATCTCGGGCGTCGGCGCACCGGCGAGCGAATCGAAGACCGTGTCCCCCACCACGCCGACCACCTGCATCCATGGTCCCTCGCGCCCGTCGCGCAGCCGCCGTCCGACCACCGGACCGCCGGCGAGGAAGCGCTCGGCCAGGGCATGGTTCACCAGCACCACCTCCGGCGCGCGCGCGTCGTCCCGGTCGGTCAGCGGCCGCCCGGCGAGCAGCGGAATCGCCATGGCCTGGAAGTAGCCGGGGGTCACGCCACGCCCGCCGACGATGGGCGGCCCCTGGGGCGGGACCGGTCTCCCCTCCACGATGAGCTCGCTGATCCCGTAGGCCGGCTCGAGCGGCAGGCGGGTGATGCCCCCCACGGCGACCACCCCGGGAAGCGCTGCGAGACGCCGATGCACCTCCTGGTAGAAGGCCGCCCGCGCCGCCGCGCCCGGGTGCCGGCGCCACTCCGGCGCGACCTCGAAGACCAGCGCATGATCGGCGCGGAACCCCGGATCGACGCCGCTCAGGCGCGCGAAGCTGGCCAGCATCAGCCCGGCGCCGCCGAGCAGCAGCAGCGCCAGCGCCATCTGCGCCGCCACCAGCGCGTCTCCCAGGCGCACGCGCGACGGCCCGGCCGAGGCGCCGCGGCCGGCCGCCGACGCCAGGGCCCGGGCCAACGGTGTGCGCGCCCCCCGCCACGCCGGCACCACGGCGGCAAGCAGCCCGGCAGCGACCGACGCGCCGAGCGCGTAGACGAGCAGCAGGCCGTCCAGGCGCACCTCGCCGGCGCGCGGCAGGTCCGGCGGCAGCAGCGCCGGCAGCAGGCGCAGGACGCCGAGCGCCATTCCCAGGCCGGCGGCGCCGCCGGCCAGCACCAGCAGCAGCGCCTCGCTCAGCACCTGCCACGCCAGCCGCCCCGGGCCGGCGCCGAGCGCGGCGCAGATCGACAGCTCGCGTTGCCGTGCCGCCGAGCGCGCCACCAGCAGGCCCGCCAGGTTGCCGCAGGCGATCAGCACCAGGAAGCTCACGGCCCCGAGCAGGAGCAGCAGACTCGAGCGCGCCTCGCCGGCCACCTGCTCGGCAAGCGGCACCAGCGTGGCGCCGGCACCGCCGCACTCCAGCGGGTACGCGAGCGCCAGCCGGGCGGCGATCTCCCGCGTCTCGGCCCGCGCGGCAGTCAGCGTCGTGCCGGGCGCCAGCCGGCCGACCACTTCGTAGGCGTGGTCATGGTGGTTCTGCAGGCTCGCTCGGCGGCGCAACGGCAGCCACAGCTCGGCAAGCCGGCTGGGCGACCGCAGGTGGAGCGGCACCGAGAGCTCCGGCGGCATGACTCCGACCACCGTCAGCGCCAGGTCGTCGAGCCGCACGACGCGGCCGAGCACCCGCCGGTCGCCGCCGAAGCGCCGGCGCCACAGCTCATGGCTCAGCACCACCGCCGGCGCCGCGCCGGGCAGGGCATCGGCCGCCGTCAGCACCCTTCCGAAGAGGGGCGCGGCGCCGAGCAGCGGGAAGAAGTCGGCGCTCACCTCCGACCCGTAGAGCACCTCCGGTTCGCCGGCGCCGATCAGGTCGAGCTCGTGCGACAGCACCGCCGACAGCCGCCGCAGCGTCCGGCTCTGCCGCCGGTAGTCCTCGAACGTCTCGGCCGCGACCATCGTCCGCGGGCTGCCCTGGCTCGGCGAATGATCCTCCCAGAGAGCCACCAGCCGGCCGGGGTCGCGGTACGGCAGCGGCCGCAGCAGCACCGCCTCGACGACGCTGAACACCGCGGTGTCGGCGCCGATCGCCAGCGCCAGCATCGCCACCGCGGCCAAGCTGAGCCCCGGGCTGCGCCGCAGCCGCCGCCCGGCCAGGAGTGCCTCGCGGCCCAGCTCGCCCCATCGAGTCGTCATCATCGCTCCTCCTTGCCTCGCCCGACCGTCCCGCCAGCGCTGATCCGGGCATGATCACCCGCGCGCGGCTACTCGGGCTCTACGCCTCCACCGCGGACGGCGCCCTCGCTCCGGCGGGCGGCGTCACGCCGAAGGCGGCGAGCCTGGCCGGCGGCACGCGCCGGTGGAAGCGCCACCAGGCAGGAGGCCGGTTCGCGAGGTTGCCGCCATGAACGACCTGCAGGAGATACGGCCCGGGGAGGCAATGCGTGTGGTAGTGCCGCTCGAGCACCTTGTGGTCGTGGGCGAAGGGGTTGGCGCCGCGCAGGAACGCCGCCAGCGGCGACGGCTCCCGGCGCCTGAAGGTATGGACCCTGCCGGTGCGCGCATCGAGCCGCAGGAAATCCTTCGTGCACAGCACCTCGGCGCCCGCCGCGGCGGCTGCGTCCGCGGCTTCGTCCAGCCGCCGGAACCAATCCTCGTGCAGCGCGTCGTCCGAGTCGAGCCTGGTCACGACCTGCTCCGGCGAGCCCCGCCAACCGCCGTACCACCCGTCCTGCACCACGATCGAGAGCCATTTCAAGTCGGCGAGCCGCCCTGACACGTACTCGGCGCTCTGGCTCGAGCAGAGGAGCACGACCGGCACCCGCAGCCGCTGGACGCTCGGCACGTAGTAGGTGCGGAAGGGCGCCAGCCTGCTCTCGAGCCATCGGCGGTCGGCATGGAGGGGGGCGGTCGCGGGATCCAATCGCGGGACCGAGAAACGCGTGACGATCACGTGCCGCATCGCGGACAGCTTATCGCGCTTGCCCGGCCGGCGGGCGTGCCATCTAATGCGGTTCATGCTGGTCGAGCCGGTCAGGTTGTTCATGCAAGGCGCGCCCCCGGCGCGCATCCCAGGGCGGGCGAGCCTCTCGCCGCCGGCGGCTGCGCTCTTGCCGGCGGCGGCCGCCGTCCTCGTCGCGATCGGTACGCTCGGCGCGGTCGGCCTCGGCGCGCTCGGCCTATGTACGCTCGGCTGCGCGGCGACGCGAGCCGGCTCCACGGCGCGACCCCTGGCCCCGCCGGTCGCGCGAGCGCCGGGCGAGCCTTCCGCCTCTGAGAGGCAAGCCGCCGACCAGCGGGCCGCCGCCGACCGCTACCGGCAGGCCTGCGAGGCCGGTCAGCCGCTCGGCTGCTACAACCTCGGCATGGTGGAAGCGACCGGCCTCGGCGCACCGCGGGACCTCGCCGCGGCGGCCCGCCACTTCGC
>DATDGZ010000218.1:0-14970 GCA_036521795.1 Thermoanaerobaculia bacterium
GCGCCCTGGCCGTGCTCCGCACCGGCTTCGCCCGGCGCCGGCAGCCGCTCGTCGACGCGGCGGGCGAGCTCGAGCCGCGCCTCGGCGAACGCCGCGATCGCGTGATCGAGCACCGAGACGAGGAACACCGTCTGCCGATCGTCGCCGAGCAACGTCGCCAGCGCGGCTTCGAGGGCGGGCAGGCCGCTGGCAAGCGCTTGCCGGCTGCCTGGCTCCGCTGCCAGCGCCTGGGTCGCCGAGAGCGGGAAGAGCCGCACCGCCTCGACGCCCAGGTGTCTCGCCAGCAGCCCGCTGGTGTAGCTCACCAGCTCGGCGCGCTGCTCGTCCGGCACCTGGTCGATCTTGTTGAGGACGAAGAAGAGGCGCTGCACGTGACCGTGCACCTGGTCGAGCAGGTCGAGCTCTGCGCCGGAGAGCGGGCCGTCGGCGCTGGTGACGAAGATCGCCGCGTCGGCCTCCGGCAGGAACGCCAAGGTGGCGGCCGTGTTCTGGTCGAGGGCCGAGCCGACGCCGGGAGTGTCCACGAAGCACAAGCCGCGGCGCAGGAAGGCTGCCGGGGCCTCGACGGTCACCGACAACACCTGCTTGCGGTTGCCCGGGTTGCCGGCCTCGGTCACGAATTCGGGCAGCGCCGCGAGCGGGACCTCCTCGACCAGGGCGCGGTCCGCTCGCCGCACGAGCGCGCGGCCCCTGGCGCCATGACGGACCGCGGTCACCGCCGTGGTCACCGGGACGATGCCGGTGGGGAGCAGCGGACGGCCGAGGATGGCGTTCATCAGCGAGCTCTTGCCGCGCTTGAACTGGCCGAGGACGACCAGCTGAAAGCGGTCCTCCGCGAGGCGCGCCTTGAGCTCGTCGAGGAGCGCGCCCACGGCGGACGGGCCGGGCGCGCCGGATGCGCCAGCTGCGCCGGTTCCCAGGGCCCGCGCCGCGTCGCGCAGCAGCTGCGCCACCGCATGCTTCGCCCGCCAGTAGGAACCGAGCGGCGCGTCGGGATCGCCGGCGTCGGGATCGCCGGCGCCGGCCGGGGCGGCCCGAGGTGCGTCGTCCTGATCGTTGCGCCGCACCAGGGCCTCACGCGCCAGCCGCGAAGATCCGCTCGTAGAGGTCCCTGCCGTAGCTGGTCGCGAGCGGTTCGCCCTCGACCAGCCGGAAGGTTCGCGTGCCGTCCGGCAGGCGCTCGGCGCGGAGGAACGCGGCCTGGCCGCCGGCGGTCTCGAAGAGGCGATGCGCGAAAGCGTGCAGGTGGGTCACGAAGAAGACCTTGATCCCCTTTTCCAGCAGCGCCGAGACCACTTGCCGTGCGATCTCGGAGCCCTCGCGCTCGTTCGTCGCGGCGAACGATTCGTTCAGGAGCACCATCGCGTTCGGCGCCAGGTGGTCGACGATCTCGCTCATGCGGGCCAGCTCCTCGTCGAGCTTGCCCCGCTCGAGCGTCGCATCCTCCTCGCGCTTGTAGTGCGTGACGAGCCCCGTGCACAGCTCGCCGTCGAACGACTCGGCGGCAGCGAACATGCCGCACTGCATCGCCAGCTGCGCGACGCCCACGGCGCGCAGGAAGCTCGACTTGCCGCCCTGGTTGGCGCCGGTGACGATGACGGCGCTCCGGGCGCCGGCGTCGACCCCGTTGCCCACGATTCGTCGCTGCATCTGCAGCGCCAAGCACGGGTCGTACAGCCCGCGGCAGCGCAGCCGGCGCTGGCCGGCGGCAGACGGCCAGGGAAAGCACGTCGGCGCGGCGAGGGCGGCGAGGCTCTCGTGCAGGTTGAGGCAGCCCACGTAGAAGGCCAGCTCCGCGCGCAGCAACTGCAAGAAGCTCTCGACGTGGTCGGCCGACTGCGCGAGCGCGTTGGCCACGCGGTCGATCCCCCGGTCCCGCAGGTCTGACAGCGCCTGCGCACCGGCCTCGTCCCGGTCGGGCACGCGGTAGGTGTAGCCGGGCGGGTCCCTGGCGAGGACCCGGCGCAGCCAGGGCCGCCGGTCCTCGTGCGGCTCGCGCAGGACGAAGCGGCGGCCCGCGTTGCCCGGCCCCAGCTCGGCGCTGATCAGCACGCCGCCGCGGAACCTGAGGCCGGCGAGGTGCGCCTCGACACGGGCGAGGTATTCGTCGGTCAGCTCCCGCTCCAGCATCCCGAACAGCGCGGTGAAACCCTCGGACGCGAAGCTCGCCGCGTGGGCGCGCGCGATGCCGCGCAGCCGCCGCAGCATGCCGGCGAACATCTGCATCATCTCGGTCGCTCCGAAGAGCACCGACGACGGGTGACGGCCCCAGACCCCCCAGAAGCTCTTGCGCTTGCTCTCCAGTGCCTCCCAGGTAAGGCCGTAGAGCTCGCGCAGCGCGGCGGGGTTGGCCAGGGCATCCCGCGCGATCGCCTGACGGTAGAGGATCGTGTCCGGATCGTTGCGGCAGCCGGTGAGGAGCGCCTTCAGCGCGACCTCGTGGACGAGCTTGTCGCCGCGCGCCATCGCCGCCAGCAGGGTCGGCAGCTCCAGGTCCTGCACCAGCGCCCGCTGGTTCCACGGCAGCTCCCGAGCGTCGAAGTCGCGGTCGCGGTGCATGAGCAGAGCCTTCATGTCCGGAGCCGCTCCCGCAGCCAGCGGTAGGTGACGCGGTGCTTCTCGGCGATGCTCAGCGCATGGGCCAGCCCATCGGCCGCACGGCGCTCGATCTTGAAGGTGCGCAGCGCCGGGTCGCAAGGGTCGACGGCGCTCACCATGCTGACCGTCGTCTCCTCGCTCCGCGCGGCCAGCTCCTCGAGGAAGGTCACGCAGACACACAGCGCGTCGAGCCGCACGATCCGCCGCAGGACCTCCCGGCCGAGCAGCAGCGCGTCCGCGAGCGTCGTCGACGAGAAGATCTCGTTGAGGATCAAGATGCTGTTCGGCGTCGCCTGGTCCAGGATGCGGTGGATCCTGACCAGGTCGTCTTCCAGCTTGCCGCGCAGGTTGACGATGTCCTCCTCGCGCTCGAAGTGCGTGAGCAGGCGGTCGTAGAGGAACAGCCTTGCCTCCAGGCCGGGGACCGGGCAGCCCAGGCTCGCGAGGTGGTGCAGCTGGCCGAAAGTGCGGGCGAACGTCGTCTTGCCGCCCTGGTTGGGGCCGGTGACGACGAAGATGCGCTCGGGCCCTCGCAGGGTGAAGTCGTTGCAGACGACCGTGCCGTTCTCGCGCACGAGCTTGTCGGCGAGCGCCAGGTCGAAAGTGTCGCGAGCGCCGACTTGCCGGTGCCGGTCGGAGACTTGCGGATAGCAGAAGGGGAGGCCCGCACCGCGAAAACGATCGACGTAGTCGAGATACGCGGCGTAGAACTGGATCTCGCGGTCGAAGCGAACGATGGCCGGATCGACGAAGTCGGCGTGCTGGCCGTAGAAACGAGCGAGCGCGGCGAAGGCGTCCGGCTCGAGCAGCGCGACACGCTCGAGCACCTCCGCCTCGACGTGGTTCATGCTCGGCCGGTCCTCGAACTTGTACAGGTAGTCCTTGACCGCGCCCTGCTGGAACTTGCGGAAGGTCTCGGCGACGGCGGCGCCGTGGTCGCTCTCGCCGCGGTAGCGGCACACCGTGATGCTCCCGTCGCGGATCAGCATGCAGTAGCGGATCGCCTGCAGCGCCGCGGCGAGCGAGCGCGCCTCGTCCTTGAGCGTGCGGAACGCTGCCGAGCGCGCGCGGTCCGCGAGGGCGTCGCGGAAGCCGCGCAGGCCGCGCGCGGCGAGGCCGGCGCCGCCCAGGTCGTGAGCCAGCCGCTCGACGGCCTCGGTATAGACCTCGACCGCGGCAAGATGCCATCGCTGCCGGGCGAGCTCGTAGGCAGACTCCTTCGCCGCCGCGAGCAGCCGGCGCATGGCCCGCATGCGTTCGGCGAACGCGGCGACGGCCTGCCGCAGCGCCCGGTGCTCCATGTCGCGCATCGCCTCCTGGCGGTAGGCGACCGCGTCGAGGGACCCGAGGGGCGCGTGGAAGATCGGCGCCAGGTCGTATTCCTGGCGCCCGGCGGTGATCGCTTCGACGACTCGGCCGAGGTTCAGATCGTGGAAGCAGTCCGGCGGTTCGCGCGCTTCCTGCCAGCGCGCCGGCACATCGTCGGCGCCGGGGAACAGGATGCTGCCGCAACGCAGGGCCGGGGCGGCGCCGGCATCGTCTGCATCGTCTGCATCGTCTGCATCGTGGGCTCGGAGCGCAGGCGGCTCGACCTCTTCACGCATCCCTTCCTCCGGGGTTCGTAGAGGTCATCAGCCCCCGGAAGGAGGGCGGTTCGCGGCGAACCTCATCGCCGTGCTCTGCGGTCGATGTTAGGTTCCGCCGCGCGCGCCTGTCAACAGCGAGAACAGCGAGCGGGGGGCCTTGACCCGGCCCCGGCGGGCGCCTAGACTGTAGGCGGCATCAGCGATCGGGCGATGGAGTTCGCCCTCGAACACCGCGCGATCCAGGCGGTTGATGACTCCTGTTCGGTCTTGGCCGGGAGGAGTTTTTTTTGCGCCTGGGCGAACGGAAGGAGAGAGCGAGCGTGTTCAACCGGATCCTGTTCAACCTCGTCCAGGTCGCGACCGTGCTGATCTTCGCGCCGCTGGTCGCGGGTGTGCTGGGGCGCCTCGAAGAGAACGTGCAGTCGAAGCGCGGCCCGAGCATCTTCCAGCCTTACCGGGACATCTGGAAGCTGTTCCACAAGGACGAGGTGGTCTCCGACCAGTCCAGCTGGATCTTCCGGTTCACCCCCTATCTCGTCTTCGTCACGCCGGTCTTCGTGACGCTGCTCATCCCGGTCCTCACCGGCTACCCGCTGTTCTTCGCGTTCATGGGCGACATGCTCGGGGGAGGCTTCGTGCTCTCCCTCGGCGGGTTCTTCGCCACGCTCGCGGCGGTGGACACGGCGAACCCCTATGGACCGGTCGGCGCCAGCCGCACCCGGATGGTCGGCTTCCTGGCCGAGCCGGTGTTCATGATCGTCTTCTTCACGGTCTCGTTCGTCGCGGGATCGACGATTCCCTACATCGTGCAGCAGCGCTGGGTCACGCCGCCGGCCAATTTCTTCGCGCCGTCGCACGTCCTGCTCATGGTGGCGTTCTTCATGTTGATCCTGGCCGAGTGCGGGCGCCTGCCGGTGGACAACCCGGGCGGCCATTTCGAGCTGGCGATGATCGACGAATCCAAGTCGCTCGAGTATTCCGGCCGCGGCATGGCCCTGGTGAAATGGGGCGGCCACATGAAGGTGTTCGTGCTGCTCTGCATCTTCCTCAACGTCCTGGTGGCGCCGTGGGGATTGGCGCGCGAGCAGACGCTGGCCGCCGTGCTGCTCGCCATCCCGCTGGTGCTGCTGAAGCTGCTCGCCTGCGTGCTGGTGCTGGTGGTGATCGAGTCGTCGCTGGCCAAGCTCCGCCTCTTCCGCATCGCCGAGTTCCTGGGCGCGGCCTTCGTCACCTCGGTCGCCGCGATGATCACCCGGCTGTTCGCCTTCTAGGGACCGGTCCCATGCCCGACGCCAACGCCGTGCAGTGGCTGCAGAGCCTCAACGCCTTGACCGGCGGATTGTTCTTGCTCGTGACGTTCGGCCTGGTGTCGCTCCGCCAGATCCACGGGTGCCTGCGCCTGTTCGTCGCGCAGTCGATCCTGCTGGCGACGTCCGCTTTCCTGCTGGGCGCCCTGTACCACACCTGGCACCTGACGGTCGTCGGGGTGGTGGACCTGGTGACGAAGGTGGTCATCACTCCCTGGGTGCTGCGGCGCTTGCTGCACGACGAGGTGCAGACGCGACGCGAGATCACCCAGGTCCTGAACATCCCGACGGCCCTGCTGCTGGCGCTCGCGCTGGCGATCACCGCGTACCTCCTCGCGAGCCCGCTGGTCGCCCTCGGCGGCGGCGCGGCGATCGGCGTCAACCTTCCCATCGGCCTGGCGGGCCTGCTGATCGGCGGGCTCACCGCCGCGGTGCGCCGGGAAGCGGTGCCGTTGTTCCTCGGCCTGCTGGCGATGGAGAACTCCTCCTTCTTCGCCGGCATCGGGGTGGCGCCGGAGATGCCGCTGATCGCCGAGGTGTCCATCGCGTTCGACGTGTTGATCCTGGTGTTCGTGGTCGGCCTGCTGACCCGCGCCATGCACGAGCACATCGGCACCACGGAGGTGGGCGCACTGACCGCGCTCACCGAGGAGCAGGCACCGTGAGCGTGGTCCTCGTGCCGCTGCTGCCGCTCGCCGCGGCCTTGCTCTCGCTGCTGCCGCTCGGGAGGCGGTTCGCGCCGTCCGTGACGGTCGCCGCCGCCGCCGCCGCCCTGGCGCTGGGCGCCGGCGACGCCCTCCGCGTCGCGGTGGCGCGCCGGTTGATCGTGATCGCGGGCTGGGTCGAGCTGGACGGATCAGGCGCGTTGCTGTTGCTCCTGGTCACGTTCGTGAGCGCGACGGCCGCGCTGTTCTCCTGGGGATATGTCGCGCGCCACGAAGCCGATGCCCGGCGCGTGCGGCTCTACTGCGCGCATTTCAACCTGTTCACCTTCGCGTTGGCGCTGGTCCCGGTGCTGGCGGAACCGGCGCTGGTCTGGATCGCCGTCGAGCTCACCGCGGTGTTCTCGGTGCTGCTGGTGGCGTTCGACAACACGCGCGGCGCGCTCGAGGCGGCCTGGAAGTACATCGCGCTCATGTTCATGGGCGCGGCGATCGCCCTGCTCGGCTTCTTCGTCCTGTTCTGGGCGCAGCAGATGGCCGGCGGCGGTCACTACAGCTGGGACGGCCTGCGCGCCGTCGCGCCGCGGCTGCCGCCGGTCCTGGTCATGGCCGCGTTCCTGCTGATCCTGGTGGGGTTCGGGACCAAGGTCGGCTTCGTGCCGATGCACACGTGGCTGCCCGACGCGCACAGCCAGGCGCCGTCGCCGGTGTGCGCGCTGCTCTCGGGCGTCAAGACGACCTCCGCCCTCTATTGCATCCTGCGCCTGGTGCCGCTGCTGCCGCCGGCGAGCGTCGGCGCCTGGATGCGGGGGGTCGGGCTGATCTCGGCGGGCGTCGCGGCGTTCCTGTTGCTGCAGGTCCGTGACTACAAGCGCCTGTTCGCCTTCTCCACGGTCGAGCACATGGGCATCATCTTCGTCGCCGCCGGGCTCGGCGGGCCCCGCGGCATGGCCGGCGCGATGTTGCAGATGGTGAGCCACAGCGTGACCAAGTCCTTCTGCTTCCTTGCCGCCGGCGCCGCCCTGTTGGTGCTGGGGACGCGCGAGATCGCATCCGTGCGCGGGCTCCTTCGCACGTCGCCCGCCACGGGGGCGGCGCTCCTGCTCGGCGCGCTGGCCATCGGCGGCGCGCCCCCGTTCGCCGTGTTCCTGAGCGAATTTTCCATCTTCCGGGCCGGCCTGGAGCAGGGCCGGTACCTGGTCACGGCCCTCCTCGCCATCGCCATCACGGTGGCGTTCTTCGGCATCCTGTTGCATGTCAACCGGATGGTCTTCGGCGTGCCGCTCGAGACTCCCTCGCCGGCGCGCGCCGCGCTGCCGGCGACGTGCCTGCTGACCCTGGTCCTGGCGGCGCTCCCGATCCTCGTGCTGGGCGTCTACCAGCCGGCTTGGCTGGACGCCCTCTCGAACCTCGCCGCCGCCACCCTCGCGCCCCTGGCTCCGGCATCGCTGCCATGACCGACGCCGAGCTCGAGCACGAGATCGCGCGGCGTTGGCCCGGCCAGGCCGAGTGCCGGCTCGACGGCGCGAGGAGCGAAGTGTCCTGCGCGCCGGCGGTGCTGGCCGACCTGTGCGCCTGGCTGTTCCAGGAGATGGGGTTCGCCTTCGCCGGCCTGATCGTCGAGGAGGGCGTCGCCGAGTGGCAATTGCGCTACGTCTTCTACGGCGAGCACCCGGCCGGCCAGGTGCACGTGCTGCTGGGCGCGCCGCTCGCCGAGCGGAGAATTCCCAGCATCGCGGCCGCCGTCCACGCCGCCGACTGGCACGAGCGCGAGAGCGAGGACCTGTTCGGCCTGGTGTTCGAGGGCCACCCGCGGCTCGGCGACTTCGTGCTGCACGACGACGCCTGGCAGGAGGGCGTCGAGCCGATGCGGCACGGGTTCAGCGCGCGGACCCCGGTCGGCGAACGGCGTCCCAACACCGCGTGGCGCCCGCGTCGCCTGGTGCAGGCTCCCGGCGCGTTCGTCATGCCGGTCGGCCCGGTCTTCTCCGGGCTCGCCGAGTCGGTGCACTTCCAGCTGGAGACCGTCGGCGAGGACGTGATCCGCGCCTTCCCGCGGCTGTTCTACAAGTACCGGGGTATCGAGAAGCTCGCCGAGGAGCGCCCCGTGGAGGACGTCCTGCTGCTGGCGGAACGCTTCGCGGCCACCACCGCGGTGGCGCACGCACTGGCGTTCTGCCAGGCGGTGGAAGCGGTGTGCGGCGCCACCTTGCCGGCGCGCGCCGAGATCCTGCGGGTGTTTCTCGCGGAGCTCGAACGGTTCCGCCACCACGTGGGCGCCGTCGCGGGCATCTGCGAATCGACCGCACTGGCCGTCGCCGCCAGCCAGGCGGCGATGCTCGAGGAGGAGCTCCTGCGCACGAGCGGCGAGCTCGCCGGACACCGCTACCTGTTCGGGCTCGTGGTCCCGGGCGGGCTGGCGACGGATCTCGCCGACGAGAACCTGGCTGCGGCGCTGCGGCGCTGCCAGTCCGTGCTGAGGCAACTCGACCAGTCGGGAGCGATGCTGCGCCTGACGAGCAGCTTCCTGGACCGCCTCGAGGAGGTGGGAGCAATCGGCGAGCGCGAGGCGCGGGAGCACGGTCTCGTCGGGCCGATCGCCCGCGCCTCGGGGATCTCCCGGGACCTGCGCAGAACGCAGCCGTACGGCGCCTATGGGCGGTTCGCCTTCGACGTTCCGCTGGAGCATGAGGGCGACGGCTATGCCCGCTGGCGCGTCCTGCTCGCCGAAGCCCGGCAGTCGGTGCGCCTCATGGACCAGGCGATCGCGGCGCTGGCCGCCGGGCCCGTTCGGGTGCCGATTCAACCGCAACCCGGCGCGGCGCTGGGCGGGGTGGAGGCCCCGCGCGGCGCGGCGTTCCACTGGGTGCGCCTCGACCCCGGCGGGACCGTGACGCGGTACCGCATCGTGCCGCCGTCGTTCGTCAACTGGCACGGGTTTCACCTCGCCGTCGAGGCCTTCGCCTTCCAGGACTTTCCCATCATCCTGGCGACGCTGGACCTGTCGGTCGCCGAGAACGACCGCTGAGGAGTCGACGGGGACGCGATCATGAGCCAGTGGCTACGACAAGGCCTGCGGACCGGCATCCGGACCACCGCCTGGCCGGCGCGACCGGAGACGGCGCCGGGCGTCACGCCGGGGTTGCCGCTCGGCGGCGACTATTCGGCGGACTCAGCGGACGTGGCCGCGCTCACCGCGCGCTGTCCCACGGCAGCGTTGAGCGCGCGCGACGGCCAGGTGGCGGTGGACGTTCGCCGCTGCGTGCACTGCTACCGGTGCGCGCGGCGGATCGCCCGGCCGCTCGACTGGTCGCACGACTACGAATGGGGGTTGGCGGCCGCCCGCGAGCAACCGGCTCCTGATCTCGGGCGTGCGTTCGGCCGCTCGCTGCACGTCCTGGTGATGGACGCGGGCGACTGCGGGGCCTGCCTGCACGAAGTGAAGCAGCTGAACAATCCCTTCTACAACATGCATCGGCTCGGCTTCTTCCTCACCCCGACGCCGCGCCACGCGGACGTTCTGATCGTCGTCGGCCCGGTGACCGATCACCTGCGGGTCGCCCTGCAGAAGACCTGGGACGCGATGCCGACCCCGAAGCGCGTGGTGGCCGTCGGCGCCTGCGCCCTGTCGGGCGGGGTGTTCGGGCCCAGCTTCGTGAGCGAAGGTGGCGTCGGGCAGGTCATCCCGGTGGACGTGGAGGTCCCCGGGCAGCCGCCGCCGCCGCTGGCGATCCTGCACGGGCTGCTCGTCGCCGTCGGCCGCAAGCCGCCGGCGTCCATGGCGTCGCCGGCGTCCGCGGCGACGGGGACGGCGGGAGCGCGGTGAGTGGTTCCACCGCTTGGCTCGAGGCCTTCCTGGCGCTGTGCGGCGCCGGCGGCGTGCTGGCGCTGCTGCTGCCGCCGCGGCTCTCCCCGCGCGTCATCCTGTGGCTCGGCGCCGCGGCGTCCATCGCGCTGCTCGGCCTCGGCGGCGGCGCGCTGGCCGCCCGGTCCACGGCGGCGTGGACCCTGTGGAGCGTCCCGGCCGTCGGCCCCCTCGTCCTGCGCGGCGATCCCCTGGCGGGCGTGTTCCTGCTGGCCGCGGGATTGGTCTGCCTGCCGGGTTCGGTCTTCGCGGCGAACCGCCTGCCTCGCCTCCTCGGGCGGTACAGCGGGCGCGGCTTCGCGTCGATGTACTTCGGGCTGCTCGCGTCGGTGGCCTGGGTCCTGCTCGCGGGCGACGCGTTCTCGTTTCTGGTGGCCTGGGAGATCATGTCCATCCTTTGCTACCTGCTCGTGAGCTTCGAGCACGAGGCGGAGACGAGCCGCCGGGCCGGATACCTGATGCTCGCGATCGGCGAGGCCGGGGCCCTCGCGGTCGCCCTGGGATTGCTGTTGCTCGCCGGCCACGGCGGCACGCTCGACTTCGCCGGGCTGAAGGCCGCCGGCGCGACCCTCGGCGGCGGCGTGCGCCTGGCGGTCTTCCTGCTGACGTTCTGGGGCTTCGGCGTCAAGGCCGGCTTGGTGCCGGTGAGCTTCTGGCTGCCGGCCGCGTACACGGCGGCGCCCGCCGGGTTCGTCCCGGTGCTGGCGGGCGCGACGCTCAACCTCGGGCTCTACGGCATCCTCCGCGTCAATGCCGACCTGCTGCCGGCCGCTTCCGTCGCGCCGGGGCTCGTCGCGCTCGTCGCCGGCGCACTCTCGGCGCTGGTCGGGATTCTCTATGCCACGACGGACAACGATCTGAAGACGCTGCTCGCGCACAGCTCGATCGAGAACGCGGGGATCGTCGTCGCGGGCTTCGGCGCCGGATTCGTCTTCACCGCGGCCGGCAAGCCGGCGCTCGCGGCCATCGCGTTCCTCGTCGCGCTCTACCACCTGGTGAACCATTCGCTCTACAAGACGCTGCTGTTCGTCGGCTGCGGCGTGGTGGACGACCGCGCCGGGACGCGCGACCTCGACCGGCTGGGCGGCCTCATCCGCCGCATGCCGTGGACGGCGCTCTTCGTGCTGGCGGGCGTCTTGTCCATCGCAGCGCTGCCGCCGTTCAACGGCTTCGTCAGCGAATGGCTGACGTTGCAGACGTTGCTGCGCAGCGCCGAGCTGGCGTCCGGGGGCGTGAAGATCGTGTTCGCCCTGTGCGGCGCGGCCCTGGCGTTGACCGCGGCGCTGGCGGTCACCTGCTTCGCGAAGGTGTTCGCGATGGGGTTCCTGGGCATGACGCGCTCGCGGGAGGCGGAGCAGGCGAAGGAGGCGAACGTCTCCGCCCTCGCGCCGCTGGCGCTGCTCGCGACCCTGTGCCTGCTGCTGGGCGTGCTGCCGACGTACGTCATCGGCGCGCTAGACCGCGCGGTGCAGCCGATCGCGCCGATCGCCCATGGCAGCGCGGCCGCCGAGCTGGTGCCGCCGTTCTTCGCGGGCAGCCCCGGGCACCAGGCCCTGCCGCCGGCGTTCGCCAGCGAGTTCCACGACCTCGGGGCGCAGCTCGGCCAGGGCGTCGCCCCGGGGGCACTCCCCGGGGGCCTGGTCATCCTGCACCGCGGCGGGGCGGCGAACCCGGTGGTGTTCGCCGCCGCGCCGACGTACCTGCTCCTGGTGCTCGCGGGGCTGCTCTTGCTAGTCTTCTCACTGGTGCGCGTGCTGGCGGGGCGGCGCCGGACCATCGTGCGGCGCGGCTGCTGGGATGGCGGCATCCGCCGGCTGCTGCCCGAGATGACCTACACGGCCACGGGGTTTTCCAACCCGGTGCGGGTGATCTTCCAGGCGATCTTCCGCCCGACCATCATCGAGGACACGCGCGCGACGGTGGCCGAGCACTTCCGCACCGCCATCCGGCGCGACGCGGACGCGGTCCACGTCGTGGACCGGCTGGTGCTCCATCCGGTGCGCGCCGGGGCGCTGGCCGTGGCGCGGACGCTGGCGCGGATGCACCACGGCCGGCTCAACGCTTACGTCGCCTACACGCTCCTGGCCCTGGTGGCAGCGCTGGTCGGGGCGATGTTGCGCTGACCCACCCTGGGCCGCGGCGGGGCCATGCAGTCTCGGCCGAGAGGGACGGCTTGCAGGTCAGGTGGCGGGGCTCGGGGCCAGGACGCGGCCGCGCGAACGGGCAGATACGCGAACAGCGGCAGGCCGGATGCCGCCGCCGCGGCGCGCGCCACCGCCATGGAGGCGCCAAGGATGGCGTTGGCCCCGAGCCGCGACTTGTCGCCGGTGCCGTCCAGCTGGACCAGCAGCTCGTCGATCTCCGCCTGGCGGAGCGGATCGCGGCCTGCCAGCAGCGGTGCGATCTCGCGGCGGACGCTCTGCACCGCCCCGAGCACTCCCTTGCCGCCGTATCGTCGCGGGTCGCCGTCGCGCAGCTCGGCCGCTTCGTGTGCGCCGGTGGATGCTCCGGAGGGCACCGAGGCCGCCGCGGTCGATCCATCGTCGAGCGTGCAGGTGACGCGCAAGGTGGGATTGCCGCGAGAGTCGAGGATCTCGAGCGCCCCGAGCGTACGGATCGTCCTGCCCATCGTCAGTCCTCCTTTTCGTCTTGGTGACCAGGCCCGGTCCCGGGGCCGCGCGCCAGCAGCGCCAGCGCCTCGTCGATCCGGGCCCGGTCCTCGGCCCCGTCGCCGCCGGACCCGGATCCGCCGCCGGCGCGTCGCGACCGCCGGGCTCGCAGCACCTCCTCCTGCGCCTCGAAGGCTTCGCGGAGAGATGCGAGGCTGCCCTGGCTCCATCGGGTGAGCAGCTGCCGGTAGGTGGCGAGCGCGCTCGCCAGGCCCGCGCCGGCCTGACGGCGGAACGCGGCGAGCACCCGGCCGCTCAGGTACGCCCGCCCGAGCCATGCGGCGGCCGGCCTGGCGAGGACGAGCCCCGGCGCCACCTGCCCGGGATCCAGCGCCGGCATGCCCCGCGCCGGGGGAAGCGCCTCCTCCGACGGCGCGCCGGTCTCCTCTGCCAGGGCCAGCGCCTCTCCCAGCTCCTGCCGCACCTCGGCGAGGCACGCGGCCTGCCGCGCCGCCAGCTCCGCGGCGTAGGCTACGGCGAGATCGGTCAAGACCTCCGCCGGCAGGTCCGCACGGAAGTGGTCGGCCGGCCAGCGTAGCGCAATCCGGCGGGCGGCCTCGGCCATCAAGGCGTCCATGGCTTGCCGCGGGTCGCCGCGAGTCACCTCGCAGCGCCGCGGGGCGCCCTGCAGCACCGCCGCCGCTCGACGCAGGGCCTCGTCCAGCGGGCCGCCCGGGCCTGCCAGGGGTGCAACCTCGACGCCCGGCGGCCGGTCCCGCCGGCTCTCGAGGACGGCCACCACCTCCTCACGGAGCGCGGCGAGCTTGCGGCCGAGCGAGGCGAGCGCCTGCTCGCGATGGTCGTGCACCAGCGGCAGGACCTCGCGGTCGAACCAGCGGTCGGCGAGACCGGCCTGCTCCCCCACGACGCTCACCAGCTCGACCGCGACCTCGAACCCGCAGCCCTCGCGGATCTGCTGCCGCACGTAGCGCAGCACGCGCTCGCGGTCTCCGGGGCCGAGCAGGTCCGCCTTGCTCAGCAGCACCATGACGCGGGCGCCGGCGGCGGCGAGGGCGTCGATCACCGCCAGGTCCTCGTGCTGCAGCGCCGCGGCGGCATCGATCATGACCAGGCCGAGATCGCAGCGCGGCAGGTAGGCCAGGGTCTCGGCGGCGCCGCGGGTCGCGAGCGATCCCAGGCCGGGCGTGTCGACCAGCGTCACCCCCTCTGCCAGGCGGGGCTCGTCGATCCGCACCTGGATGGAGGCCACGTGCTTGGCGTTGCCGGGGTTCTGCTCTTCGGTGGCGAGCTCCGCCAGGCGGTCGAGGGCCACGCCCTCGGAGGCGCGGTCCGCGAACGCCACCAAGATTCCCGGCTCCCGGTCATAGACGATACGCACCGGCACCGCGGTCACCGGCGTCACGCCCACCGGCAGGAGGTCGCGCCGCAGCAGGTGGTTGAGCAGCGACGACTTGCCCGAGCTGACGCGCCCGAACACCGCGATCTCGAAGGTCGGCGACTCCAGCCGCTCGACGAGCAGGCCGAGCGCGGGGCGGAGCTCGATCAGCCCCTCGGCCGTGACCACCTGCTCGAGGCGCCGCAGCAGGTCCAGATCGAAGCCGGCGCCGCCCAGACGATCGAGGCGGGCCGGCAGGTCCCGGGCGGGGCCGCGCGCCAGGTAGCGCGCCATGCGCTGCACCAGGGTCTTCAGCTCGGCGACCGTCCCGTCCAGCGCCGCCGCGGCTGCCGCCGACAGCTCGCCGTAGCCTCGCATGCGCCGCGGCACGAGGTCTTCGAGGGCGATCTCGGCCGAGAGCAGCGCGGTGCGCGCCGACCACACGGCGCCCACGGTTGGCCGCGATGGCGCGATGCCGTAGAGGGCGAGCGCCTGGACGAGCGCCTCGCGGAAACGCGCCAGCGAGTCCTCGGTCACCTTCGCCTGGACCGGCGAGGCGTCCGGCACGAGCTCCTGGAAGGGTCCGGGCGAGGCCCCGGCGGCCAGCCTCGCTGCCGCGTCGGCGATCACGCGGTCGGCATAGCGCAGGGTGGCGAGGAGGTGCCGCCGCTGAGACTCGTTGAGATCTGCCATGGCGGAGCTTCAGGGCCGGGCAGGCGATCCGGCGGCCGCTGCCGGCGCGCCGCGGTCGAGCTCCCGCCGCGCCTGCTCCTGCATGCGCAGAGGGTAACCCGCGGACGCCCGGGCCAGGCCGTCGAGGGTCGCCGGGCTCCACGCCAGGTGATGGACGGCGGCGAGGCGCGCGAAGAACAGCCTCGCGGCGGCGGGCTCGAGCGGTCCGAGCGTCACCCGGCGCGCGGGCAGCAGCCAGGCGTCCAGGCGGAGGC
>DATDGZ010000219.1:0-26497 GCA_036521795.1 Thermoanaerobaculia bacterium
CCTGCTGCGGGCGGTCGGCATCGACCGCACCCACTACCGTCCGCTGCCTGCCGCGGAGCTGGCGCGGTACGCCGCCGCGGTGCCGCCGGACTTCCTCTTCCTGGTCAAGGCGCACGAGGCCTGCACCCTGGCCCACTTCCCGGACCATCCACGCTACGGCGCCGAGCGCGGGCGGCCGAATCCTCTCTTTCTCGACGCCGCCTATGCGGCCGCCGAGGTGGTGGCGCCCTTCGCCGAAGGGCTCGGAGCCAAGGGGGGCGCCCTGCTGTTCGAGCTCGCGCCGCAGGACCTGGGCCCGCCGCGGCGCTTCGCCACCCGGCTCCATGCCTTCCTGGCCGCCCTGCCGCCGGGGCCGCTCTACGCGGTCGAGCTGCGCAATCGCGAGCTGCTCACCGCCGACTACGCCGCGGCCCTGGCCGCCGCCGGCGCTTGCCACTGCCTCAACGTCCATCCGCGGATGCCGGACGTCCGCGTCCAGGCGCGCCTCGCGGGAGTGGCCGCCGCACCGCTGACCGTCGGCCGCTGGCTGCTCGGGTCCGGGGCCAGCTACGAAGCGGCGTCGAAGCGCTTCGCGCCCTTCGACCGCCTCGCCGCGCCGGACCCGGTGACGCGCCACGCTCTCGCCGGGCTGGCGCGCGAGGCGCTGGCCGCCGGCCGGCGCGTCCTGCTCACCGTCAACAACAACGCCGAGGGGTGCGCACCGCTGTCGATCGTGGCGCTCGCCAGGGAGCTGGCTGCGTCAGGAGGCCCTCCGGTCGACCGCCGCTGACCTTCGGTGGCAGCGCGTCCTCGCAAGGCAGGTCAAGGGATCTAGACCTGCGCCGCTCTCGCATCGGGCGCCGAGACGACGCGAGTGCGGCCCATATCCTTGGCCAGGTAGAGCGCCTTGTCTGCTGCCTCGACGAGTCGCTGCGGTTGGGTGCCAGGGGTAGGCTCGAGCGCGGCCACTCCCGCGCTGACCGAGGGGGCGGGGATCGGCGCGCCGGCATCGCCGATGGTCATCGCCGCGATGCGCTCCCGCAAGCTCTCGGCGACCCGCAGCGCCCCTGCCGGGTCCGTGCCGGGCATCAGCAACGCGAACTCCTCGCCGCCGTAGCGCGCCACGAAGTCACCGGCGCGCTGCCCCGCCGCGGCCAGCTCCGCGGCCACGCGGCGCAGGCACTCGTCGCCTGCCAGGTGACCGTGACGGTCGTTGAACGCCTTGAAGTGGTCGACGTCGACGAGCATGAGAGCCAGCCAGGCGGGCGTGGGATCGCCTGCCCGTGTAGCACGGGACCATTCAGAGAGTAGGCGCTGATCGAAGCTGCGGCGGTTGGCGAGGCCGGTCAGCCCATCGAGGTTGGCCAACCGCTCGAGCTGGGCATTGGCGTCCCGCAGCTGCCGGCCGAGCCGCTTGAGCTCGCTGACGTCGAGGGAGTGACCGATCACATACGATGGAGCCCGGGCACGGAAATGCAGGGTGTTGGCATACGTCCAGACGCGCTCCTCGCCGCTCCTGGTCAGGAGCAGCATCTCGCCCCGCGCGACGCCCTCCTCGTGAATACGACGCAGGTACTCGTCGAACAGCGGCTGCGCTCGGGGAGGCAGCAGCTCGCGCAGGCAGCGGCCGATGAGCTCGTGGACGGTATAGCCGAGAGCCCGGGCCGCTGTCTCGTTGATCGACAGAAGGTTCCCTGCACGGTCGTGGAAGCAGATGAAGCCCAGCGATTCGTCGAAGACGGTGCGCACCTTGTCCTCGTGCTCCTTCCACGCCGTGATGTCCTCCGAGATGCCGAGCAGGTACTCGGGCAGGCCCTGCGGGTTGAGCAGCGGGATCTTCTTGGTGTGCAGGATCCTGGTGCCCTGCACGACCGTATGAATGGCCTCCTCGGCAATATCCATCACCTGACCGGAGGCCAGGACCTCCCGGTCCTTGCTCGTGAAGAACTCCGCTTGCTCCCGGGGGAAGATGTCGTGGTCGTTCTTGCCGATCAGCTCGCTGCGGTCGCGGCCAAGCAGCTCCTCGCCGGCGCGGTTGAGGCGAACGAACCGCAGCTCGCGGGAATCCTTGACGAAGATCATGTGGGGAATGTTCTCGACGATGGAATCGAGGAAGGCCGTCGCCTGGCGCAGCTGCTCGTGCGCGCGGCGCTCTTCGGTCCGGTCCCGGAAAGCCGCGATCACTCGCGACACCTGGCCGAGGCGGTCGTGGATCGGCGCAGCCCAAGCCTGGAGCGCGATGCGGCCGCCGTCGCGGGCGATCTCGAGGTCGTCGAGCGCGGCCACCTCGCCGGCAAGGGCACGCTTGATGACCGCACGCCCGGCAGGATAGGGCTCGTCGGTCCCCGCCACGAAGGCTCGAGACCGCAGCTCGGCAACCGAGGTGCCCTGCGGCACGGAGCGCCCCAGAAGCCGCTGCGCGGCCTGGTTGACGAGCTCGCATTCGCCGGCCGGGTTGGCGACCAGGACTCCAACGGGGAGCGCGTCGAGGAACCGGACCATCGAGCTCCAGTATCCGCGGCTCTGCGCCACCGCCACGGTGCAGACGGCTGCCACCGCCGCTAGCAGCGCCAGGCGACCCACCTGGTTGTCCCACCGGAAGGTCCCATAGGTGCCGGGGGAGAGGCTCAGCGCACGGAGGTCATAGCGGTACGCGGCCCAGGCAACGATGCCGCCGTACTGGAGCGCGACAGCCACGCCGGCGGCGACGCACAGCCGCGCATCGTGCCGCAGGGTTGCCAGCGTCAGGGCCAGGAAGTAGCAACCGAAGACCACGCGGCCATTGGTGGCGGCCAGCGGGTCGCCGACGAGCACGAAGGCCGCGTTGACCAGCGTCACGATGCTCACGTCGAAGGTGCAGCTGAACAGCCCCAGCCACCGCGGGGCCGGCGAGCGGCCCGCCAGCCGCAGCACGACGGCTGCAACCGCCAGGGCGACCACCGCCGCCCCGAGCCCGATCGCGGCATCCTTGTCGCCGGGCTGGGAGAGGAAGCCGGCCAGCGGGATCAGGGCCGCGAGCCCGATCGCGGCCAAGCGGAACCTGGCGGAGAGCAACTCTCCCCGGCGCCCGAAGGCGAGCGCATGAAAATCAGGCAGCGTCGACAGCTCTGCGGACTTGCGCACGTGAGAGGGTCCCTCGTTGGCAAATCACGCTAGCATGTCAATTCGGGTTGCATCAAGGCGGTTGCGCGATCGCGGGAGCCCGGCCGGCGGCCCCAACCCCCACGGGAGTCGCGCCAGGATGCGTACCAACGCGGTGTGGACGCGGCCGGCGCCGCCGACGCCGCGCTAGCGGGGCAGCAGCCGCCGCGGACCGTGGCGCTCGCCAGGGAGCTGGCTGCGTCAGGCGGCCCTCCGGCCGAACGCCGCTGACCTTCGGTGGCAGCGGCCACGCTCGGTTTCGCCGGTTCCTTGCACCGTTATCAGTGGGGTGGATCGGCTACAATCAAGGCACCGGTGTAGATTCCGAGAAGGTCGAGCACGTCCAATGGAGACCGCACCCCCTGCGGACAGGCGGCGTTCGCGCCCCTCCGCGCTCCTGCCGTCATCGCCCGCGATCAGCCGCAGCCTGGTCCCGATCCTGGTCTGCCTGGTGGCGGCGGCGGCGGCTTCGACGCTTGCCGCCTTCCACGTCCAGCGCCTGGCGAGCCGGCCGGCGCCGGCCCCGGCGCTGGCGGCGGCCGCCCTCCTGCTGCTCGCCAGCGCCGCCTTCTTCTCGGTGCGACTGGCCGGGACCTTGCGCCGCGAGCGGGAGGCGTCAGCCGCCAGCGCTCGACAGGCCTACCACGACGCCCTCTCCGGGCTCCCCAATCGGGCGCTCTTCCTCGACCGCCTGGCGCAGAGCCTCGCGAAGGCACGGCGCACCGGCAACAGCGTCGCGGTGCTGATGCTCGATCTCGACCGTTTCAAGGCGGTGAACGACACCTTCGGGCAGGGCGCCGGCGACGAGCTGCTGCGCGCCGTCGCCGGGCGCCTGCAGGCGATGGTGCGCGAGGGCGACACGGTGGCTCGTTTCGACGGCGACGAGTTCAACGTGCTGCTGCAGTACAACGCGCGCGTCACCGAGGCGGCCAAGGTGGCGCAGACCGTCCTCGAGCGCCTCGCCGAGCCATTCGAGATGGGAGACGCCGGCCTGCTGCACGTCACCGGCAGCATCGGCATCAGCCTGTTTCCCACCGACGGGCGGGATGCCGAGTCGCTGGTGCGCGGCGCCGAGCTCGCCTTGCGTCGCGCCAAGGAGCTGGGCGGCCAGGGCTACCAGCTCTGCACGCCGGCGATGAACGCCAGGGCGGTGACGCGTTTGGCGCTCGAGGGCGAGCTGCGGCGGGCGCTGCAGCGCGCCGAGCTCGACGTCCTCTACCAACCGGTGGTGAGCTTCGCCAGCGGGCAGACGGTGGGCATGGAGGCGCTGGTACGCTGGCGGCACCCGCAGCGCGGCCTGGTGCCGCCGGCGCAGTTCATCCCGCTGGCGGAGGAGCTGCGGCTGGTGATCCCGATCGGCGAATGGGTGCTGGCGACCGCCTGCCGGCAGCTCAAGCAGTGGCACAGCGGTCCCCTGCCCGGAATCCGGGTCGCCGTCAACCTGTCGCTGCGGCATTTCCAGGATGCGGGCCTGCCCGGCGCCGTTGCCGCCCTGCTGCGCGATCTCGACCTCGACCCGCGCTACCTCGACCTCGAGATCACCGAGAGCGCGGCGATGCAGAACCCCGAGCAGACCGTGGACACCCTGGCGGCCCTGCGCCGGCTCGGCGTGCGGATCTCCATGGACGACTTCGGCACCGGCCAGGCCTCCCTGGCCCACGTCAAGAAGCTGCCGATCGACTGCCTCAAGATCGACCGCGACTTCGTGCGCGACATCGACAGCGGTACGACCGGCAAGGCCATCGTCAAGGCGATCATCGACCTCGCGCACGGCCTGGGGCTGACGGTGATCGCCGAAGGCGTCGAGACCGAACAGCAGTTCCAGTTCCTCGCCGCGCAGGCATGCGACGAGTACCAGGGCTACCTGGCCAGCCGGCCGCTGGCGGCCGAGGAGATCGAGCAGCAGGTCGGCGGCGGGGTGCTGCTCTATAAGTACTAGGACCGCGGGTGCCGCTGGCGCCAGACCTCCGCGCGCAAGGCCCAGCGCTCGTGGTCGCGCCAGCGGTTGCAGATCTTGAGGTAGCGCGGCGAGAAGCCCTCGAGCACGAAGCCGCAGCGCTTGACCAGCGCGATCGACGCCACGTTGCCGGGCTGGATGTTGGCTTCGAGGCGGTGCAGGCGCAGGTTCCGGAAAGCATGCCGCAGCAGCTGCTCCATGCCCTCGGTCATGTAGCCCTGGCGAGCGTAGGGAGCGCCGACGTAGTAGCTGAGATAAGCGCCCTGCAGCGCGCCGCGCACGATCTCGCTGAGGCTGAAGACGCCGACGATGGCGCTGCCGCCGGCACGGCAGGCGAGCAGCGCCAGCGCGTTCGGGCGCCGCGCTCGCGCCAGGAACATCTGGAAGGAGACGCGGTCCAGCGGCGGCGACACCCAGGGACGGTGCAGGCGACGGCTGGCCCGCATCAGCGCCACCAGCTCCGTCTCGTCGCTCGCCGCCGGCTGCCGCAGATAGATGCGGCCGCGGCCGACGCCGTTCGCGGCGCCGCCCGCGGGTCGCAACGCCGCTCCGACCTCCCGGCCCGCACGTCCCGCACCTCTCGCAGGCCCTGGGCCGGGGCTTCTCACGCGTTCGCCTGGTGTCCCGAGCGGGACACTAGTCCTCGTCCTTGTCCACGCGGACCATGGTGAGGGTGGCGAGCGTCTTCGGGCCGTGGTCCGGGTTGCATTCGTAATGCAGCATCTCGTGCTGCTGCGTCACCTCCTCGGGCTCGGCCTCGCCGTCGCCGGCCAGGACGTCCAGCACGTTGGGAGCGCAGTCGCCGTCGCTGGCGCCGCCGAATCGGTGCTGGCTCTCGGTCTCGGTGACCTTGCGGACGAGCAGCGAGTCGGCGGCCGGGTAGGGGTCGCTCGACGCGATCACCACCTGGTAGCCCCAGTCGGTGGGATCCCCGGGCCCCAGCGCCTTGCGGTCGATGGTGGCCGAGATGGCATGGCCGGAGCCCTTCACCCGGACTGGGATGATGATCGCGTCCTTCATCGCCGCGGCCTTGGCCTCGACTTCGGCCCGGACGCGCGCTGCCGGCTCCGGCGACAGGATGATGCAGCGGTCCCAGGCATCGGCGGGCGCGAACTGGACCTGCAGCCCGGGAAGGCCCTGGGTGAAGCCGTGCGGCTTGCCGGCGGCCCTGCCGGTGGCCGCGGGCTTCGCCCCGGCGGTCTTGCCTGCCGCGGCCTTCACGCCGCCGGCCTTCTCGCCAGGGGCCTTTCCCGCCTCGGCCTGCTCACCCGTGGCCTTCTCCGCGGCAGCCTTCTCGCTGGCGGCCTGCTCCGTGTCCGGCTGCGCTGGCTGCGCCGGCGCCGGCTCCGCCGCCGCCCCGGGCTCCGGCTCCGCGGTGGTCGCCTTCGCGCCTGCCGGCGTGGCGGCGGCGCCCGTCTCCTCGGCGGCGGACTTCCCGGCGGCGGCCTTGTCAGCCGCCTTGCCGGCGGCCTTGCCGGCGTCCGCCTTGCCGGCCGCCGCCTTGTCGCCCGCCTTGTCGCCGGCCTTGCCGCCGGCCGACCCCGTGCCGCCCTTCTTCTTGCCGCCCGCCTTCGCGGCACCGGCCTTGCCGCCGTCCGCCGGCTTCTCGGCGCGAGTCTGGACGAAGATGAATACCATCTGCACCGAGAAGCCGTTGCCCGTCTTCCAGGGGTCCTCGAGCTTCGCCGCCATCTCGACGTCGAGGTCCACCTTGTCGCCGTGGGCCTTGAGGGTGAAGGCGGTCATGTCGAAAGATCCCGGCTTGTAGACCGGATCGGTGGGGTAGGTGTACGCGCCCGGGCCGTTGTCGTCGTCCTTGGGATCCTTGAAAGACACCTTCTGCGCCACCGCCGCCGGCGTCGTGGCGGCCAGCGCCAGGCCCATCGCCAGGGCGGCGATCCCGAGCTTCCAGCAGACATTGCCCATCGAGCACCTCCCTCCCGCCGGAGCCGCAAGTCTACCGTGTTAACGTTTGAGGCCCGGACGGGCGGCGCGAGACCGGCCGGACCGGCCTGGACAGTCCCTGGGAGGGAGCCCGGATGGCGGAGAGCCCTGAGACCCCTGCAAGCCCTGCAGCCCCTGCAGCTCATTCACCCCACGCAACCCCCGGAACCCCCACGACCCACGCAAACCCCGCAACCCGCGCCACCCGTGAGGCCACCGCCGGCGGCGAGCGCGTGGCGCACGTCGGCCTGGTCGGCCTGGGGAGGATGGGGAGGAACCTCTTCCGCCTGCTCCACGACAGCGCGGACCTGCGGCTCGAGGCGGTGAGCGATGCCGCGGCGCCCGCCACCCTCGCCTACCTGCTGCGCTTCGACACCCTGCTCGGACGGTTCCCGGCGCCGATCTCGTTGGATGGCGACGTCCTGCGCGTCGGCCGCGGTCATCGCAGCCATCGCAGCCAGGGCAGCCAGGAACCCCAGGCAAGCCAGGAACGCCAGGTGCGCCTGCTGCCGGCCAAGCCGGCGGGCGAGATCCCGTGGGGGGAGCTGGGCATCGACACGGTGATCGACGCGGGCGCCCCCGGCCGCGGCCGCGCCGAGATCGAGCGCCATCTCGCGGCCGGCGCGCGGCGCGTCTTCCTCACTTCCGAGCCGGCCGGGGCGGCGGACATCACCGTGGCGATGGGGGTGAACGACGGCCAGCTGCGCCGCGAGCACCGCATCGTCTGCAATGCCAGCGCCACGGTGCAGGCGGCGGCGCCGATCGCCAGGATCCTGCTCGACGCCTTCGGCATCCGCCGGGCCATCCTCACCACCGTCCACGCCTACACCGACGAGCAGCGGCTGGCCGACCAGCCGGCCGACGAGCCCCGGCGCGGACGCGCCGCCGCCGAGAACATCATCCCGCGGGAGACCGGCGCCGCCGCGGTGCTGAGCGAGCTGCTGCCCGAGCTGCGCGGCAAGCTGACCGGGCTGGCGATGAGCGTGCCGGTGGCCAACGGCTCGGTGGTCGACCTGGTCTGCTGGCACGACCGGCCGGTGACCGTCGAGGAGGTGAACCGCGTGGTGCGCGAGGCCGCCGCCGCGGCGCCCTTCCAGGGCATCCTCGCCTACGAGGACAGCGCCATCGTCTCGTCCGACGTCCTGGGCTGCGAGGCGTCGGGAACCTTCGACAGCATGGCCACCATGGCGCTGGCCGGCCATGCCTCCAAGACCCTGACCTGGTTCGACAACGACTGGGGAGTCGCCCACCGCCTGATCGAGCTCATCCGGCGCTTCCAGGAGATCGACGCCCACGCCCAGATTGGCGGCGACGTCAAGGAGCACCAGCCATGACCAGGATCGGCATCAACGGCTTCGGCCGCATCGGCCGCAGCGTCTTCCGCATCTTGTCCGACCGCCACGACCTCGAGGTGGCGGGGATCAACGACCTGTTCGAGATCGGGCAGCTGGCCTACCTGTTGAAGTACGACACGGTGATGAGGACGTTCGGCCAGGAAGTGCGCTCCGACGGCGAGGCCATCTACGTGAACGGCAGGCGGACCGCGATGACCGCCGAGCGCGATCCGGCGGCGATCCCCTGGGGGGCGCTCGGGGTGGACGTCGTGATCGAGTCGACCGGCGTCTTCACGCGCCGGGAGCAGATCGCCAAGCACCTCGCCGGCGGCGCCAAGAAGGTGATCCTGACGGTGCCGGCCAGCGACGAGATCGACGCCACGATCGTCATGGGGGTCAACGACAGCGGGCTGCGCCCCGAGCACCGCCTGGTGTCGAACGCCTCGTGCACGACCAACTGCCTGGCGCCGCTGGTGAAGATCCTCGACGACAGCTTCGGCATCGAGGAGGGCTTCATGACCACCGTCCACGCCTACACCAACGACCAGCGCCTGTCCGACAGCCCGCACAAGGACCTGCGGCGCAGCCGCGCCGCGGCCGAGAACATCATCCCCACCACGACCGGCGCCGCGCGCACGGTTGGCAAGGTGCTGCCACATCTCAAGGGTAAGCTCGACGGCATGTCGTTGCGCGTGCCGGTGGCCGACGGCTCGATCACCGACTTCACGGCGCGGCTGCGCGAGCGGCCCGACACCGCGGCCGTCAACGCGGCGGTGCGCGAAGCGGCGGCCGGGCCGCTGCGGGCGATCGTCGAGTACAGCGAGGCGCCGCTGGTGTCCTCCGACATCATCGGCAACCCCCATTCCTCGATCTTCGACGCCCTCTCCACCGACGCCCTCGGCGACGGCTACGTGCAGGTCGTGTCCTGGTACGACAACGAATGGGGCTACTCGAACCGGGTCGTGGACCTCATCGACCGGCTGATGGAGGTCGACGGCGGTCATTGATGGCAAGGCGCATCGGCATCCTGACCGGCGGCGGCGACGTGCCGGGCCTGAACATGGCCATCAAGGGCTTCGTCGGCCGCATGGAAGAGGCCGGCTACGAGATCTTCGGCCTCAAGCGCGGCTGGGACGCCCTGCTCAACATCGTGCCGTCGCCGCAAGCCGACAACTCGGCCTGGCTGGTGCCGCTGACCCGGGCCAACACCCGCACCATCGACCGCAGCGGCGGCACGGTGCTGCACACCTCGCGCATCAACCCGGCGATCATGAAGCCGGAAGCGGTCCCGGAGCACCTGCGGGGCCGCGAGACCGGTTGCGACGCGGGCGGCCGCCTCGACCTCACCAGCGCCGCTCTCGAGGTGCTCGAGTTCCTGCGCCTCGAGACGCTGGTCGCCATCGGCGGCGACGGCACCCTCTCGTTCGCCTGCCGGCTGCACGAGGAAGGGGTGCCGGTGGTCGGGGTGCCGAAGACCATGGACAACGACGTCTTCGGCACCGAGTACTGCATCGGCTTCTCGACCGCGATCACCCGTTCGGTCAACTTCATCCACGATCTGCGCACCGCCGCCGGCTCGCACGAGCGCTTCCTGGTCGTCGAGCTGTTCGGCCGCTACTGCGGCGAGACCTGCCTGCTCAGCTCGTACCTCGCCGGCACCGACCGCGCGCTGATCGCCGAGGTGCCGTTCGAGCCGGGCCTGGTGGTCGAGCTGCTGGCGGCGGACAAGCGGTCGAACCCGAGCAACTACGCGGTCGTCGCCATCTCCGAGGGCGCGCATCCGGTGGGTGGGCGGCCGGTCGTGAGCGGCGACGCCGACGTCATGGGCAACCGCGAGCTGGGCGGCATCGGCCGCCTGCTGCGCCACGAGCTGCAGCGCACGACCGGCGACCGCGTCATCTACCAGCGCCTCGGCTATCTCATGCGCTCCGGTCCGCCGGACGCGCTCGACCGCCTGGTGGCCAGCAACTTCGCCAGCCTCGCCGCCGACCTGGCGCTGGCTGGCGAGACCGGCCGCCTGGTGGCCATCGTGGAAGGCCGCTACAGCACGCTCCCCATCGGCACCGTCGGCGCCGGCAACAAGCAGGTGGACGTCGAGCGCTTCTACGACCGCGTCAACTACCGCCCGAAGATCGTCGGCGTGCTGGACCTGCCGATGTTCCTGCACTGACCGGAGGGCAGGAGCCTTCGCGGAGTCAGGCTCTCAGCGCGTGCGGGGCGAGCGGCGCCGGCGGGCCCTCAGAGACTGCCGGCCCAGCTCCAGCTCATAGGTGTAGCCCAGGTCGCGCACGGCATGGCGGCGCAGGCGGCAGCGTCGGCCGAGCAAGGGCGACTCGATCCATCCGTTGGCATCGGCTGCCGCCAGAACATAGCCGTTCGGTCCGAGGACGTGGAAACCGAGCTCGATGCCCTTGCCGCGCTTCGCGCGCGCATCGACCAGCCAGAGCTCCGGGACGCCGGCCTTGGCATAGAGAGGCGGCAGGCGGCGGCGATCCTTGCCCTGGGAGCTGTCGCTGATCACCTCGACGACCAGGTCTGGGGCGCCTTCGAGCTCGATGAAAGAGTCCGGCTCGCCGTCGGCGGCAGGCACGCGGACCACGCGGCCGCTCTCCAGCGAGTCCCAGAGCACCGCCACCACGTCCGGCTCGACGGAGAGGTCGGCGTCCACCGAGACGATGCGCGTACAATCGACGAACACGGCGCCTCGCCCGGTCGAGGAGACGGCTTCGTGGAGGCAGGCCGCGATGGCGGTCTTCACCGTCCCGTGCTTGAAGAGGTTCTCGGGGCTCAGGTCGATCTCCAGCTCCCCGGCAAGGAAATCGATGCGGCCATGCTCGGGGAAGCACTCGCTCGACGTCCACCGGCGGAACCCTTCCAGGGTGCCCACTCCCGGCGGGATGCGAAGCGTCTCCATCCCTATTGACGGATTCCAGTCCATTTCCCGGTCCTCTTCGTCTTCCTCTGCCTGTATAGACGGACTCCGGTCCATTCTGCTGAACCTCCTCTCTGCCATCCTACTCCCAGGCGGCTGATCCCCCCAAGCCGCCGGGCCTTGCCGGCCGTATAGTCAGATGCGAGTGGGCGGCGAGCGGCCGCCGAGGAGGCAGAGATGTTGCGACCGCAGGTGCAGTGGGGAGCCCTGGGAATCGTCGCGGTGGTGCTGGCGGCGGTGGCGCTGGCGGTGACCGCGATGGGCGCGGGTGGGTTGCGGGGGCGCGAGGCGGCCCCGGAGCCGGGGAAGATGGCCGGGCAGGGACCGGTGGTGGTCGAGCTGTTCACCTCGCAAGGGTGCTCGAGCTGCCCGCCCGCCGACCGCTTGCTGTCGCGGCTGAAGCGCGACCCGCGGCTGGCCGGTGCGGTCATCCCGCTGGCCTTCCATGTCGACTACTGGAATCACCTGGGGTGGAGCGATCCGTTCTCGTCGTCTCTCTGGTCGCAGCGCCAGGAAGGCTACGCCCACGCCTTCCGCTCGAACCGCGTCTACACGCCCCAGCTGGTGGTCAACGGCCGCACCGAGTGCGTCGGCTCCTCGGAGATCGAGGTGATGCGCCGCATCCGCGAGGCGCTCGCCGCCGCGCCCGCCGGGGTGGTCAGCCTCGCCGGGCCGGGAGCTGCCGGCGGGGGCGACGCCCGGTTGACCGTCACCGCCCGCCTGCTGCGGCCGGTTCCCGGTTCCGGTGTGGACGTCTGGGTGGCGCTCACCGAGAGCGGCCTGACCACCCCGGTCGGCGCCGGGGAGAACGCCGCGGCGACGCTGCACGACGACCAGGTGGTGAGGCGGCTGGTCAAGGCCTTCAGCCTATCCTCCCCCGCCACCGCCGCCGGGACAGCCGGGACCGCTGGGACCGCCGGTGCGAACGGGGCCGCCGGGGAAGTACGCTCGGCGGAGGTGACGCTGCCGATCGACGGCAAGTGGAACCGGGCCGCCCTCGACGTCGTCGCTTTCATGCAAGACCCGCAGTCGCTGGCCATCTATGGCGCCGCGTCCCGGCCCCTCGCGGCCCGCTGAGCGGCCCCGCCAGATCGGCCCTCCGCGGAGCCGCGCCGCGACGGCGCCGGGGTGCCGCCCGCCCGCCTAATGGCCTGTATCAGCTGAATCACTGTGCCTGGCTTGCCCTCGACGGCGGGGGCGGCGTTGCGCCTCCTCGACATAGTCTCTGCTATGCCTGCGTCGGCGCGCCTTGCCCGCGCCGCCGATGGCTGCGCCATCCACTAGCAATTCAGCTGATACAGGCCACTAGCGCTCGCCGCGCCAGGGCGCCTTTCCCGCGCCGGCGTTGTATGGTGTTGCCGGCGAGCGCCCCGCGGCGAAGGGGGGCGCCGGCCATCCCATGCCCGCTCCTGCCTTCGACATCCTGGTGGTCGACGACGAGCCGAACATCCGGCGGACTCTCTCGCTGCAGCTCGAGGGCCGCGGCCACCGGGTGCGCACCGCGGGCTCGGTGGAGGAGGCCCAGCGCGAGGCCGCCGGCCGTCGCTTCGACGTGGCGCTGATCGATCTGCGGCTCGGGACCGGCTCGGGGCTCGACCTGCTGACCTGGCTGCGCGTTGAGGACCCGGCGCTCAAGACCGTGGTGATCACCGCCTACGCCTCCATCGAGACCGCCGTCGAGGCGATGAAGCGCGGCGCCTCCGATTACCTGTCCAAGCCGTTCGGTCCGCTGGAGCTCGACCTGGCGCTGGACAAGATCGCCGAGCTGACGCGCCTGGAGCGCAAGGTGCAGGCGCTCGAGGTCGATCTCATCCTTGCCGGCGAGGGCGATCTCGAGGCCGACCTCGCGAGCGAGAGCCCGGCCATGCAGGCCATGCTGCGCCAGGCGCGGCAGGCCGCGGCCAGCGACGCGCGCCTCCTCCTGCGCGGCGAGAGCGGCACCGGCAAGGGAGTGGTCGCGCGCGCCATCCACCAGTGGAGCCCGCGCCGCGACCGCCCCTTCGTCGTGGTGCCCGCCCCGGTGCTCCCCGCCGAGCTGCTGGAGAGCGAGCTCTTCGGCCACGCCCGCGGCGCCTTCACCGGCGCCACCAGCAGCCATCCTGGGCGGGTCACCCTGGCCGAAGGCGGCACCCTGCTGCTGGACGAGATCGGCGACCTGCCCCTGCAGCTGCAGCCCAAGCTGCTGCGCTTCATCCAGGACCGCGAGTACGAGCGCGTCGGCGATCCGACGCCACGCCGCGCCGACGTCCGCATCCTTGCCGCCACCAACCGCGATCTGGAGCAGTCCGTGCGCGAAGGAAGCTTCCGGGAGGACCTCTTCTACCGCCTGAACGTCCTCACCCTGGAGGTCCCGCCCCTGCGCGACCGGCGCCAGGACGTCCGCCCCCTGGCCGAGCGCTTCCTGGCCTTCTTCGGTCGCCAGTACCACCGCCCAGCTCTGACCCTGAGCGCCGAGGCCGACCGCTTACTCCTCGACTACGCCTGGCCCGGCAACGTCCGCGAGCTCCGCAACGCCATCGAGCGAGCCACCATGCTCGCCGAAGGCCCGGAGGTAGGGCCCGAGCTGCTGCTCCCGAAGGCGGCGATCACCGGACCCGCGTCGCCAGCCCCGACGGCGCGGTCCGCAGCGGCGACCGCCCCGGGATCCGGTGCCCCCAAGTCGCCAGCCGCGGGCGAGCCCGGCGCCGCCGGCGAGCTGCAGCTAGGCGACCTGGCCCCCCTCTCCGAGATCGAGCAGGAACACATCCGCCGCGTCCTTGCCCAAGCCGCCTCCCTGCGCGAGGCGGCAGCCATCCTCGGCATCGACCAAGCCACCCTCTGGCGGCGCCGCAAGCAGCATGGGTTGAAGGCGCCCTCAGCCTGAAGTGGCTCAGGTTTTGTTCGATCTACGGGTACCCGGCGCCGGTTATTTGCGCGCGTGGTCGAGCTCGTGGAACTGCGTGATGCGGACGGTGCCATCGGGAAAGCGGGCGATGATCTCCAGCTGCCCGCCCATGGCCTCGACGAAGCGCCGGAGAGTGCTCACGTACATGTCCGTCCGGTGCTCCATTTTCGATATTTCTGGCTGGGTTGCACCGAGCTCCGTGGCGAGCTGCTCCTGAGAGAGTTGCCGCGCACGACGCAACTCGTGAAGGGGCATCTCGGCGAGAAGCTCCCGCTTCCGCGCTTCGACGGCTGCGTGCCAACTGGCGGGCTTGTCGGCTACCAGGTCCCGAAACTGCTTTGCCATTCAGATCAACCCCTCTTGTTTTAAAGTCGCCAGGTGAGTGTCATAGAGACGGTCGGCCACCGGTACGAAGTCCTCATACCAGCGGTCCTGTCCGGTCTTGTCGCCTCCGAGGAGGAGGATGGCGGTTCGGCGCGGATCGAAGGCGTAGAGCACGCGGTACGGCCGACCCCGACGCTGGATTCGTAGCTCCCTCATGTTGCCATGCCGAGAGGAAGCGACACCAGAGCTAAAGGGGTATCCAAGCTGCGGCCCTTCGTCCTCCAGCAACCCGACCAGAGCAGCGACCGATTGCTGCTCCACTTCCGTGAGTACCTCCCACCACGCTCCGAACTCATCGGTGTACTCGACCGACCATGACACCGAGTGACTATATCTCATGGGGTATGGAGGTGTCCAATGGAGACGGGGAGCGCACCCAGAGCCGGGGAGCATTGCCCGGCGCCCGGTCGTGGGCACGGCCGTTCCGCTGCGGCGCTTTAAGCTAACAGTGAGGCAAGATCAGCTGGGGTGCGGTTTCTAATTCCGGGAATTGATGCCGCATGGGGCTCGGCCGGCCAGTCGAGGTCCTCGACGCGAGCTTGCATTGCATAATGCAACGGAGATGCGTCGCGCAGTAATGCATCTTGCAATCATCCAGCCCTGGGAGACACCGGTCGGAAAGGTGGCTCCGGCGCCTGGTGAGCAGCGGGTAATGGCCTGAAGCCCTTCACCGCCATCGTCTTGCAGTCGATCGACCTGGTGACCACCAACCTTCCACCGTCACCAGCAAACCACTGGCACCTCCTCTGCACTCTCCGGGCTCTCGCCCGCCGGTGAAGCGGCGTCGATCGCCGTTCCGGCGGCGGCTCGGCTGACAGCGGTGCCACTCCTTCGCGGCGTGGCGCGCTGCGGCGTGTTTCCTGTCTCCTCACGAGGTCCCATGCTCGGCTTGCGCGGAAAACTGTTGCTCGGATTCGGCGGTCTGCTGGCGCTGCTGACGATCGGCGGTGTGCAGAGCATCGTCTGGATCTCCCGCCTCGGCGGCTCGATCGACACCATCCTGCGCGAGAACTACGACAGCGTCGTCGCCTGCCAGGAGATGAAGGAGGCGCTGGATCGGATGGACGGCGGCGCGCTGTTCGCCCTGGCCGGTGACCCGGAGCGGGGCCGGCGGCTCGCCGCCGCCAATGCGCCGCTGTTCGACAAGGCGCTCGGTGTCGAGCTGCGCAACATCACCCTGCCCGGCGAAGGCCCGGCCGCGTTCCGCATCCGCGATCTCTATGCCGCCTATCCGCCGGTGCTCGTCGAGGTCCTCGACGCCGGCCGGCCCCTCGATGCCCGCCGCGCCGCCTACTTCGGGCGGCTGCTGCCGCTCTTCCAGCAGATCAAGCAGGCTGCCGACCAGGTGCAGCAGATGAACCAGGACCACATGGTGCTCGCCAGCACCCGGGCGCGCGCGCTGGCGGCGCGGACCAGCCGCCGCATGATGGCCTTGCTCGTCCTCGGCGCGGCGCTGGCGGTCGGCTTCGTGCTCTTCCTGAGCCGCGCGATCCTGCTGCCGCTGTCGCGGCTGACGCAGTCGGTGCGCGAGGTCGAGCATGGCAACCTCGACCTGGTGGTGCCGGTGGTCTCGAAGGACGAGATCGGCGAGCTCGCCGCCGCCTTCAATGCCATGGCCGGCCGCCTGCGGGAGCTGCGGCGCAGCAGCCGGGCGCGTCTGCTGCGCGCCCAGCAGACCTCGCAGCTGGCGATCGACAGCCTGCCCGACGCGGTGGCGGTGTTCTCCCCCGATCTCCACGTCGAGCTCGCCAACCGCACCGCCGTCTCGACTCTCGGACTGCGCCCCGGCGAGCCGGCGCCGCCGCGCCACGCCGACTGGCTGCCGCACCTGCTGCAGGAGACGGCGCGGGCGGGGACGCTCCCCGACCGGGGCTACGAGGCGGCGCGGCAGATCTTCCATGACGGGCAGGAGCGCTTCTACCTGCCGCACGCGGTGGCGGTGCGGGGCGCCGACGGCCAGCTCGCCGGCATCACGCTGATCCTCTCGGACATCACCAACCTGCGGCGGATCGACGAGATGAAGAGCGGCCTGCTGTCGACCGTGTCCCACGAGCTGCGCACCCCGCTGACCTCGTTGCAGATGGCGCTGCACGTCCTGCTCGACGAGCGCGTCGGCGGCCTGACGGCGCAGCAGACCGAGCTGCTGGTCGCGGCGCGCGACGACGCCGAGCGGCTGCGCACGATCCTGGTCAACCTGCTCGAGATCGCCCGCTACGAGGCGGGCGGCCAGCAGCTCCAGTTCGAGCCGGTGCCGTCCCGCGACCTGGTGGAGATGTCGCTCGCGCCGCTGCGTTCGGCCTTCGAGGACCATGGCATCCGGGTCTCGGTGGCGATCGCGCCCGCGGCGCCGAAGGTGCTGGCCGACCCGGCGCGCGCGCCGCTGGCGCTGGGCAACCTGCTGCAGAACGCACTGCAGCACACTCCCGCCGGCGGCACCGTCGCGGTGCAGGTCGAGCCGGAGGGCAACGGGGTGGCCTTCTCCGTCGCGGACTCCGGCCCCGGCATCCCCCAGGAGTACCTGGGCCGGGTCTTCGACCGCTTCTTCCAGGTGCCGGGCAGCCAGGGAGGCGCCGGCCTGGGGCTCGCCATCGCCAAGGAGATCGTGCAAGCCCATGGCGGCAGGATCGGAGTGGAAAGCCACAGCGGCGGCAACGGCGGTGGCGCCACTTTTCGCTTTACCCTGCCCGCGGCGCCCGGCGCATGACCGCGGTCGACCACCCCAGCCACCAGGAGCCAAGACCCCATGCTCGACCTGATCGCAATTGCCGTGACCATCCTGTTCTTCGCGCTGGCGCTCTGGTACGTGCGGTTCTGCGAAAAGATCTGAGGACGACATGAACTGGGAATACCTGCTGAGCGCCGTCATCGCGGTGGGCCTGCTGGTGTACTTGATCTACGCCATGCTCAGACCGGAGAGGTTCTGACCGCGCCGGGCCCGGCGCGCGCACCGAAATCAAGGTGGTTTTTAGGAAACGGTAGGTTGAGGCCCTGCTTCCCGGGGAAGGAGTCGCAGATGTCGACCCGTCTTACGCAGTCGTTCGCAATGCTCGGCCCGATCGCAGCGGCGCTCGCGCTCGCCCTGCTCGGCGCGCCGAGCATCGTGGCGCAGGAGCCACCCGCTGCCGGCGCGCCGGCCAGTGCGGCCCATGAGCCTACGGCGGCCAGCCCGTCCATCGCGTCCACCGCGATTACCGCGTCCACCGCGCCCACCACAGAGAGGCAACCGACCCTGGTCGAACAGGCGCAGGCGCAACTCGCGCAGGCGCAGGCTCAGCTTGCCCAGGCCCAGCAGCAGCTGGAGCGGGCGCTGGCCCTGGCTCAGAAGGCGCAGACCCAGGCCGGCCTCGCGCCGGCGCCGGTCAAGGCCGGCCTCGCGCCGGCGTCAGTCAAGACCGCCGCCGCCGCCGAACCGGTGCCGGCCAAGGCCGCGGGCCATGAATCGCCTGCCACGGTCGTGCAGGCGCTCCTGCGCACCCAGCCCGAGCCAGTCGTGGCCAGTCCCCCCGCTTCGACTGCCAACGCTTCGGTGCCGGTCAAGTCGAAGGCGCCGGAGCCCTTCTCGTTCGCGGACTTCACCTGGCTCAACGGCAACGCCCGCACCTCCGAGTCGCCGATCGACACCAAGGTGTTCACCGGCGAGCTCCGGGTGGACGTCAGCGAGATCAACGACTTCAACCATCCGCGGGACAACACCCTGGTCGGCAGCAGCGAGAGCGGCCGCACCAACGAGATCCAGCTGCAGCAGCTGGGCATCGGCGGGGACTTCCACTACAACAACGTGATCGGCAGGCTGATGACGCAGTTCGGGATGTACTCGACGATGACGCCGCGCAACGACGCCAGCCCCGGGCGCGGCCAGTGGGACCTCGCCGACGCCTACCGCTACCTCTCCGAGGCCTACGGCGGCTATCACTGGGACGTGTGGAACGGCATCAACCTCGAGGCCGGCATCTTCATGTCCTACGTCGGTCTCTTCAGCTACTACAACTTCGACAACTGGACCTACCAGCCGTCGTACGTCTCGTCCAACACGCCGTGGTTCTTCAACGGGCTGCGCCTCCAGATGTTCCTGACCGACAAGCTGAAGATCGAGCCCTGGTACATCAACGGCTGGCAGTCGTACGGCAAGTTCAACAGCAAGCCCGGCCTCGGCATGCAGGTCTTGTGGCGCCCGAGCGGCGCGGTGGAAGTGCTCTCCAACAACTACGGCGTCGGCACCGACACGCTGGGCAACCCGAACCGCACCCGCTGGCACAGCGACAACAGCGTCGAGGTCAAGTACTACGACCGGCCCGAGCGCTTCGTGGACAAGATGGCATTCTCGATCACCGCGGATGCGGGTTGCGAGAGCGGCGGCGGGGTCCACTGCGCCAGCAGCTCTCCCGGAATACCGTCGCAATACTTCCTGGGTTACATGATCTACAACCGCTTCTGGTTCCATGGCGACCGGTTCGCCATGACCGTCGGCGGCGGCCAGATCACCAACCCGGGCCGCTACCTGGTGCTGCTGCCGCCGATCAACGGCGCGACGGCCTTCTCCGGCACGCCGTACTTCCCCGAGAACCCGGGCGATCCGTACCGGGCCTACGACGGCTCGATCACCTTCGACTGGATGCCGAGCCAGTTCATCACGTTCCGCACCGAGCTCGATCGGCGCGGAGCGAACGTGCCTTACTTCGCCGGCCCCGGCGGCGTCACGCCCCCGACCGGCAACACGGGCCCGCCCGGATCTCTGGTGCCGGGATTCACCCCCGACCTGCGCAAGACGGAGACCCGGATCAACACCGCCGTGCTGGTGAAGTTCTGAGGCTGAGATGACCGCCAACGGCTGGTTGCAGCTGCTGATCTATCTCGTGGCCCTGGTGGCGGTGACGCCGCCTCTCGGCGTCTACATGACCCGCATCTTCTCCGGCGAGAAGACCTGGCTGACGCCGGTGCTGCGGCCGCTCGAGCGGCTGATCTACCGCTGCTGCCGCGTCGACGAGAGCACGGAACAGCACTGGACGGAGTACGGCATCGCGATGCTGGTCTTCAGCGGCGTCAGCATGCTCGTGCTCTACGCGATCGAGCGCCTGCAGGCCTTCCTGCCGGCCAACCCGCAGCACCTCGCCGGCGTGGAGCCCGCCCTGGCCTTCAACACCGCCGCCAGCTTCACCACCAACACCAACTGGCAGAACTACTCCGGCGAGTCGGCCATGAGCTACCTGACGCAGATGGCCGGGCTCGCCTTCCACAACTTCGCCTCCGCCGCCACCGGCATCGCCCTTGCCATCGCCTTCATCCGCGGCGTGGCGCGGCGCGAGTCGCGCACCATCGGCAATTTCTGGGTGGACCTGACCCGCGGCTGTCTCTACCTGCTGCTGCCGATCTCGCTGGCTGGGGCGCTCGTGCTGGTGTGGCAGGGCGTGCCGCAGAACCTGGGCCGCTACACCCGGGCCACGCTGCTCGAGCCGCAGCACGTCGAGATTGCCGGCGCCAAGGATGCCGCCGGCAGGGTGAAGGTCGAGACCCGCACCGAGCAGGTCATCGCCCAGGGCCCGGTCGCCTCGCAGGAGATCATCAAGGAGCTCGGCACCAACGGCGGCGGCTTCTTCGGCGCCAACTCGGCGCATCCGTTCGAGGACCCGACGCCGCTCGCCAACTTCCTCGAGATGCTGACGATTCTCGCCATCGCTTCCGGCCTGACCTACACGTTGGGCCGGATGACCGGCAGCCAGAAGCACGGCTGGGCGGTGTTCGCGGCGATGCTGATCCTGATGCTCGGCGGCTTCTTCGTGGTCTACCACTACGAGGCGGCAGGCAACCCCGGCTTCACCCGCCACGGGATCACGCAGGCCGCCATCGCCACTCCCGGCGGCGAGCAGGCCGGCGGCAACATGGAGGGCAAGGAGGTGCGCTTCGGCATCTTCCAGAGCGCCCTCTTCGCCACCGTCACCACCGATGCCTCGTGCGGCGCGGTGAACGGCCAGCACGACTCCTTCACGCCGCTCGGCGGCATGGTGCCGATGCTCGACATCATGCTCGGTGAAGTCGTCTTCGGCGGCGTCGGCGCCGGCCTCTACGGCATGCTGGTGATGATCGTGCTCACCGTGTTCATCGCCGGCCTGATGGTCGGGCGCACGCCCGAGTACCTGGGCAAGAAGATCGAGTCCAAGGACGTGAAGATGGCGATGCTCTACGCGCTGATCTTCGCCTTCGACATCCTGGTGCTGGCGGCCTGGGCGAGCGTCACCCCCTACGGCACGGCGGCGCTCGGCAACTCGGGGCCGCACGGGCTCTCCGAGATCGTCTACGCCTTCACCTCGGTGACCGGCAACAACGGCTCGGCCTTCGGCGGCCTCCTCGCCAACACGCCCTGGTACAACTGGACCCTCGGGATCGCCATGCTCGCCGGGCGCTTCCTGATGATCGTGCCGATGCTGGCGATCGCCGGCAACCTGGCGACCAAGAAAGCGGTGCCGCCCTCGGCCGGCACCTTCCCGGTGCACACGCCGCTGTTCGTGGCGCTGCTGCTGGGCGTGATCCTGATCGTCAGCGCCCTGACCTTCTTCCCGGTGCTGGCGCTGGCGCCGATCGTCGAGCACCTGCTGATGCAAGCGGGAACGATGTTCTCGTAATGAGGGCTCATCATGGCTGAGAGAGCACAGAAGCGTCCGTTGTTCGATCCACCGATCGTCCGGCGGGCGCTCAGGGATTCCTTCGTCAAGCTCGATCCGCGCCAGGTGGCGAAGAACCCGGTGATGTTCGTGGTCGAGGTGGGGAGCGTGCTCACCACCCTGTTGATCGTACGCGATGCCGCCGCCGGGCAGACCGCGCATCTCGGGTTCACCATCCAGGTGACGCTCTGGCTCTGGTTCACGGTGCTGTTCGCCAACTTCGCCGAGGCGATGGCCGAGGGGCGCGGCAAGGCGCAGGCCGACACCCTGAGGCGGGCCAAGACCGAGACGTCGGCGAAGCGCATCGTCGGCGACTGGGCGGGGCCGGTCGAGGCGTTGCGCACCGAGCAGGTGGCGGCGCCGGCGCTGCGCCGGGGCGACGTCGTGCTGATCGTCGCCGGCGACATGATCCCCGGCGACGGCGAGGTGGTCGAGGGCGTCGCCTCGGTGGACGAAGCGGCCATCACCGGCGAGAGCGCGCCGGTGATCCGCGAATCCGGCGGCGACCGCTCGGCGGTGACCGGCGGCACGAAGGTGATCTCGGACTGGATCAAGGTGCAGATCACCTCGAACCCCGGGGAGACTTTCCTCGACCGCATGATCGCCCTGGTCGAGGGCGCCGAGCGGCAGAAGACGCCGAACGAGATTGCCCTCAACATCCTGCTCGCCGGGCTCACCGTCATCTTCCTGCTGGCGGTCGGAAGCCTGCTGCCGTTCGCCATCTACAGCGTCGGCGCCTCGTCGCCGGCGGCCGGCTTCCAGGCCTCCGTGCCGCCCTCGATCACGGTGCTGGTGGCGCTGCTGGTCTGCCTGATCCCGACGACCATTGGCGGACTGCTCTCGGCGATCGGCATCGCCGGCATGGATCGCGTGATCCAGCACAACGTGCTCGCCATGTCCGGCCGTGCCGTCGAGGCGGCGGGCGACGTCGACACGCTGCTACTCGACAAGACCGGCACCATCACGCTCGGCAACCGCCAGGCGGTCGAGCTCATCCCCCTGGCCGGGGTGGCGGAAGCCGACCTGGCCGATGCGGCGCAGCTCTCCAGCCTCGCCGACGAGACGCCGGAGGGGCGCTCGATCGTGGTGCTGGCCAAGGACCGCTACGGCTTGCGCGGACGCGAGCTCGCCGCGGCCGATGCGCATTTCATCCCGTTCTCGGCCCACACCCGCATGTCGGGAGTGGACCTCGGCGCCCGCCAGGTGCGCAAGGGGGCCGCCGACGCCGTGCTGCGCTTCGTCGAGTCCTGCGGCGGCACGGCGCCGCCGGATCTCGACGCCATCGTCGAGCGGGTGGCCAAGACCGGCGGCACGCCGCTGGTGGTCAGCGACGGCGCGCGCGCGCTGGGCGTCATCCATCTCAAGGACATCGTCAAGGGCGGCATCCGCGAGCGCTTCGAGCAGCTGCGCCGCATGGGCATCCGCACGGTGATGATCACCGGCGACAACCCGCTGACCGCGACCGCGATCGCCAACGAGGCGGGTGTCGACGACTTCCTCGCGCAGGCCAGGCCGCAGGACAAGATGGACCTCATCCGCCGCGAGCAGGCGCAGGGCAGGCTGGTGGCGATGACCGGCGACGGCACCAACGACGCCCCGGCGCTGGCCCAGGCCGACGTCGGCGTGGCCATGAACACCGGCACCATGGCTGCCAAGGAGGCGGGCAACATGGTGGACCTCGACTCCAACCCCACCAAGCTGATCGAGATCGTCGAGATCGGCAAGCAGCTGCTGATGACCCGCGGCGCCCTGACCACCTTCTCGATCGCCAACGACGTCGCCAAGTACTTCGCCATCATCCCGGCGATGTTCTCGGCGCTCTATGCGCTCAGGGGCGCCCCCGCCGGGCCGCTGCAGGCGCTCAACCTGATGCGCCTGGCGACGCCCGAGTCGGCGATCCTGTCGGCGGTCATCTTCAACGCCCTGATCATCGTCGCCCTGATCCCGCTGGCGTTGCGCGGCGTCCGCTACCGGCCCCTGGGGGCGGCCATGCTGCTGCGCCGCAACCTGATCATCTACGGCCTCGGCGGCATCGTCGTGCCCTTCGCGGGGATCAAGCTGATCGATCTGTTCATTGCCGCGGTGGGTCTCGCCTGAAGGCCCCGGGCTCCTGTTGCAAGGCGGAGGCATCATGAATCTGGCTCGACACCTGGTCCCGGCAATCCTCGTCACCCTGGTGCTGACGCTCCTGCTGGGAGTCGTCTACCCGCTGGCGGTGACCGGCCTGGCGCAGCTCCTCTTCCCGGACCAGGCCCGGGGCAGCCTGCTGCTCCGGGACGGCAAGGTGGTGGGGTCGCGGCTCATCGGTCAACCCTTCGCCGGCACCGGCTACTTCCACTCCCGCGCTTCGGCGGCCGGGGCGGGCTACGATCCCCTCGCCTCCGGCGGCACCAACCTGGGGCCCACCAGCCATAAGCTGGTGGTCGAGCAGGTGGGTGCGGCGGCGGCCGCGGCGCGCGCCGAGCGGCCCGGAGCGCCGGTGCCGGTCGATCTCGTCACCTCGTCGGGCTCGGGCCTCGATCCCCACCTGACACCGGCCGCCGTGGACTTCCAGGTGCCGCGCATCGCCCGCGAGCGCGGCATGCCCGAGGAGGTGGTGCGCCAGCTGGTGCAGCGCCACACCGAGGGACGGCAGTGGGGGGTGCTCGGCGAACCGCGGGTCAACGTGCTCGAGCTCAACCTCGATCTCGACGCCACCAGGCCGCTGCCGCCAGCCCGCTCGGCGGCCGGCGACCGGTCGCGGCGCGCCCCATGACCACCCCACCCTCCCAGCCTTCGGCCGATAGCTTCCTCAACCTCATCCAGCGCTCGCGGCGCGGCCGCCTCAAGGTGTACCTGGGCTACGGTCCCGGTGTCGGCAAGACCTACCAGATGCTGCTCGAAGGTCACCGGCTGAAGGCGCAGGGAGTGGACGTGGTGGCCGGGATCGTCGAGACTCACGGCCGCGCCGACACCGAGTCGCTCTGCCTGGGCCTGCCCGAGATCCCGCCGCGGACGGTCGACTACCGCGGCGTCGTCCTGCGCGAGCTGGATCTCGACGCGGTGCTGAAACGCAAGCCCGAGGTGGTGCTGATCGACGAGCTGGCGCACACCAACGTCCCGGGCAGCCCGAACGCCAAGCGCTACCAGGACGTCCTCGAGGTGCTGGCGGCGGGCATCCACGTCGTCACCACGCTCAACGTGCAGCACCTCGAGAGCCTCTACGACACGGTGGAGCGGCTGATCGGCGTCAGGGTCAAGGAGCGGCTCCCCGACTGGGTGCTCGCCGACGCCGACCAGCTGGTCAACGTCGACCTTGCCCCTGAAGACCTCCGCCGGCGGCTGGAGGAGGGGCGTGTCTACACGACCGAACGGGTGCCGGCGGCGCTCGACAACTTCTTCCGCAAGTCCAACTTGGAGCAGCTGCGCGAGCTCACCCTGCGCGAGATCGCCTCGATCATCGAGCGGCGGGCGCGCCGCACCCCGGGCGAGGAGGGTTTGCAGGCGCCCGACCAGATCGTCGTCTGCCTGTCGTCGCGCAGCCCGGACGCCCCGGCGCTGCTGCGCTATGCCTCGCGCCTCGCCGGCAAGCTCAACCGCAGCTGGTACGCGCTCTACGTCCAGACCTCGAGCGAGGACCCGGCGCGCCTCGACGCGGCAACCCGCAAGCGGCTGTCCGAGACCCTGGCACTCGCCCATCAGCTCGGGGCGATGGTGTTCACCTTCAAGGGTGAGGACATCGCCGACACCATCCTGCGCTTCGCCCGCGAGTACCGGGTCGGGCACGTGGTGGTGGGCCGGCCCGGCGAGCTGCCGCGATGGCAGCGGCTGCTCGGCCGCCGCACCGCGATCGAGCAGCTGATCGCCGACGGCGATCACCTGGCCATCGTCGTGGTCGACGAGACCGGCGTGTCCGAGGCCGCCACGGCGTCCGAGGCAGCGGCAGTGCCGAGCCCGGCCGCCGCCTCCCGCCGCCAGGGCGAGCTCGACACGGCCGGCAGTGCCGCGGAGCGCGGCGCGGCGCCGCGCCCGACGCTGGTCAAGACCGGTGCGGCACCGGCACCGGTACCGGCGCCCGCAGCCGGCGCCCGGAGACCCGCCGCGGAGCCCGCGCCCCCGAGAGCCGTCGGCGGCTGGTCGGTGCTCGGTTCCACCACTTCCGGCCGGGTCCGTGTCTCGGACCTGCTGAAGCCGGAGGCAATCGCGTTCTTCGACCAGCCGGTCGCCAAGCGGGAGCTGCTCCGCCTGCTGGTCGACCTGCTGGGCGGGCGGCAGGAGCACATGGTCAGCGAGGACATCGTGCGCCTGCTGGAGCGGCGCGAGCAGGAGGCCTCGACGTTCCTGTCCGAGGGCATCGCGCTGCCGCACGTGCGCATCCCGGACCTGGCGATGCCGCGCATGGCTCTCGGGCTGCTGCGCGCCGGCCTGAGCGACGCGGGCTCGGGCAAGATCGAGCAGGTCTTCCTGATCCTCTGCCCGGACCGCAGGCCGGAGGGCTGCTTGCAGCTGCTGGCCGTCGCGGCGCGGATGTATCGCCAGGCCGATCTGCGCACCGAGCTGCGCCGTGCCACTACCGCGGCGCAGGTGCTGGCGGCGATCCGCGCCTGGGAGGACGCTCAGGAGACACGGATCGAGTAGGTCTCGAGCGCCTGGCGACCGCCCGCCGCCGGGCGGCCGAAGAGATGGAGGGTGTAGGCGCCGGGAGGCAGCGCGCCGCGCTTGAAAGTGATTCCGAATTCCTCGAGCGAGTCCTGGCGGAACACCCCCTCGAGCTTATCGACCAGCCGACCCTGCGCGTCCCGGACCTCGATCTCATACTCCGCATAGCTGTCGGGGTGGCGGGTATGGAGGAGGAGGGTGGCCACCCCCGAGGACAGCGGGATCGCGTCGGCGGCAGGCGCTCCGGCGCCGCGCTCCACCCGCCCGGCCGGCTCCACCTCGGTCACCACCAGGTCGCTCTCGATGCCCGGCCCAGGCGCGGGCTGCGACGCCTGCAAGGCGTCGGAGCGCTGCCTGAGCTCGGTGACGTTGCGGTCCAGGGCGGCGACCGTCTGCTGCAACTGCCGCTTGTCGTTGGCGAGCGCGCTGAGCCCCGCTTCCGCCTCGTTGGCGCGCCGGCGCAGCTCCGCCTCGCCCGGGCCGGATGGCGCCGATGGCGCCGATGGTGCCGCGGTCGCGGGAGAGCCGAGCGGACGAGTCCTCGCCGCGCCGGCCGGGGCCGCGCTGGCCGTCGCCGGGGCTGCAGCCCGGGACGGGGTCGCGGCCAGGCGCCGCTCCAGCTCGCGGGAGTGGTGCGCGCTCTCGATC
>DATDGZ010000220.1:0-15844 GCA_036521795.1 Thermoanaerobaculia bacterium
ACATCCTCAAGTTCAACCGACAGAAGGTTGAAAACAGCAGCCGGGCCATTCCGATGTGATTCATGCATCTTTTGGTCATTCCGCGATCAATTGATCGCGGCCCCATTTGAAGCCGGTAGACCTCGACCAGCGCGCCGCTTCCCATCTCCCATTCCGCGATCAGTTGACAGTGCGGCACTCGACGGAGGCGGGGCTTTGGCGATGACCCGAGGCTAACGGGCTCCTACCGGCCCCGCCTTGCCGCCCGGCAGCCGGAGTCTCAGCTCATACAGATAATAGTCGTCGCGCGTCCACCACATTGGATGGACGGCGCGCGGCCGGGCGAGCGGCAGCTCGAAAACCTCCCAGCCGTTCGGCCGCAGCAGGCTCGGCCGCAGCTCGCGGCCGCCGGCGGCGAGGCGGGTGGGCGCGTGCCGGTCGAGCTCGACCGCCAGGAACGGCATCGGCGTCGGGCTGCCCACCAGCAGGTCGGCCTCGCCGCTGCCGGCCATGAGCAGGCCGTGGCCGCCCGCCGCGCGCCAGATCTCGGCGTTCAGCAGCTTCACCCAGAGCCCGTTGACGGTGCTGTCCTGGCCGCCGGGGATGTGGCTCTGCGTCGTCTCGTAGGGCAGCAGGCGCCGCGCCACCGCCGAGACGTGGCGGTAGCGGCCGTCCTCCCCCACCGGGAACGCCGAGGGGTGGCCCCAGAGCGGCCACAGGAAGGGCGCCGCCAGCGCCGCCGCCAGCGCCACTGTCGCGGTGCGCACCGGGCGCGCCGCCATGAACCACAGCGCCGGATAGAGCGGCAGGAAGTAGCGGTTGCCGATGGCGCCGCCGCCGCCGTAGAAGTTGAACGGCCGCACCAGCAGGAAGCAGCAGGCCCCGAGCGCCACCGCCAGCGGCAGCGCCCAGCGGCCGCGGTCGGGCCGGAAGGCGAGCGCCGCGAGCAGCAGCGGCAGGAAGTAAGGCAGCACGCCGACGTCGCGCCCGGCGAGGAAATAGAGGACGTTCCAACCCCAGAGGCGCGGGCTCGAGCTGGGATCGAAGGCCCCCTCCTGGGTCCACGACGCGTTGCCCCACTGGCGCAGCTTCTGGTCCCACGCCGAGGCCGGGAAATCGACTCCCGGGTAGCCTGTCCGGGGATAGAAGCCGAGGCGCTGCCCAGAGTAGCTGCTCCAGTCGCCGCCGGCGGCACGCTGCGCGCCGGCGGTGAGCAGCAGCAGCGCCAGCGCTCCGGCGGCGAGCGCGCTCACCCCTTGGCGGCGGCGGCCGGCCGGCACCGCCAGCGCCGCCGGCAGCAGCAACGCCAGGTAGAAGGGCCGGAAGGCGCCCGGCACGGCGAGCAGCGCGCCCGCCAGCGCCCAGCGTCCCAGCCGGCGCCAGCGCCGCCCTCTGTCTTCGGGCTCGTCGCCGTACAGCGCCGGCGCCTGCATCCCCCTGGGCACGATCGAGCGGTCGTCGCCGTAGACGACCGCGAAGCCGGCGGCGGTGGCGGCGAGCAGCAAGACGTCGGCGTGGACCCAGAAGACGTAGGCGAACGCCACCGAGCCGAAGACCAGCACCGCGACGGCGAACGGCGCCACCGCGCCGAGGCGCTGCCGCAGGGTGCGGGCGGCGAGCAGCGCGGCGGCGGCCAGCAGCAGGGCGTTGGCCACCAGCGCGCCGTGCAACGGCGCCAGCCGCACGAACGGCGCCACCACCAGCGCGTAGAGGAAGGGCTTGCCGTAGGTGACGTGTGCGCCGCCGTCGCTGCTCTGCAGGATCACCCCGTCGGGCGGCCTCCCCCACTGCGCCACGAAGCGGTCGTAGTCGGCGCGCGTGTAGGCCAGATCGAAGTCCCAGGCCAGGCTCGCCGCCTGCATGGCGTAGGTCGCCTCGTCGCCCACCAGCGAGGGCCGGCCGGTGCGGTCGAACGCCAGCGCGGCGAGCAGGGTCGCCAGCAGCAGGGCGCCCAGCACCGTCCATCCCAGCCACTCGCCGCCACGACCCTCGCGGCGGAACGGTTGCCGGAGGAAGCCCGCGGCCGGGGTCCCGTCGCCCGGGTCGCCTGCGCCGTGGCCCTCGCGCCTCAAAGGTCTCGCTCCCAACGCGGTCCTCCCAGCTGCGACAGGCCAAGACCTCCGAAGAGGTGGGGCTCGATCCACAGCCGGATGCGGTCGGGCGCCAGCGGCAGCCGCGTCACTCCGGGCGGCCAGGGCGGCGCCGGCGGTCCGGGCGGGCGGCGCACCGCGAGCGTGAACCGCGCCTCCTCGCCCGGCCCCAGGTCCCGCGGCAGCGGCAGCCACGGGCGGCCGGCGAAGAGGTCGCGTCCCTCCGCGATCAGCTTCACCACCACCGCGATGCCCCCCGGCCCGCGATCGCCGGCCAGCCAGCGCGCGAAGCCCCGGTTGCGCAGCACGACCTCGAGACGCCGCCGCTCGCCCTCCGGCCACGGCGGCTCGGCGCCGCGCACCTCGAGCTCGCCGGCGAGGCGCCCCCAGGTCATGCTGGACGGCAGAGCGCCGCCGCCGCCGCCGCCGCCGCGCACTTGGACGTCGGTCGCGAGAGCCGCGGGAGGCGGAGCCGCCGCCCATTCGGCGCAAGCGTCCGCGACCGCCGCCGCCGCCCGCCGCGGGTCGTGGTGGCGGCGCACGTGCTCGCGCGCCGCCTCGCCCATCGCCCGCAGCCGTTCCGGCTCGGCCAGCAGCGACGCCAACCGCGCCGCCAGCTCGGCCTCCTCGCCCGCCTCCGCCGCCGCGGCGGCGGCCGTGGGCGCCGGCTCCGGCCAACCGCCCTCGCGTTCCCCGGGCGGCGCGAGCGGCACCTTGATCGCGATGGCGTCGGGCAGCTCGGCGAACTGCGCGTAGTCCGAAACGACTGCCGCGCGCCCCGCCGCCATCACCCGCAGCAGCGAGGCCGAGGTCTCGCCGGCGGTCGGGTAGCGCAGGTTCAGGCAGAGGTCGGCGGCCGCGATGGCGCTCGCGAAGTCGGCGAACGGCAGGTAGCCGGTGACGTGCACCCGCGCCGCCACCCCGGCGCGGTGCGCCGCCTCGAGCAGGCCGGTGCTGGGCGCCTCCTCGCCGACCACCAGGAGGTGGACCCGCTCGAGCCCCGGCGCCGCCAGTGCCCGGACCCCCAGCACGGTGCGCTTGATCGGCGTCTGGAAGCCGAAGGAGCCCAGCACCGGCGCGTCGTCCGGCAGCCCGAACCGCCGGCGCAGGGCGAGCCCGGCCTCGCGGCTGGCGCCGGGCGGCAGCGGCACTCCCATCGGCACCGCTCGCACCCGCAGCTCCGGATCGTCCTCGCGCACCACCGCGGCCGCCCAGTCGCTGTGTACCAGCACGCCGCGCTGACGGCGCAACAGCGTGCGGTGCGCCGGCAGGGCGAAGATCGGCGCCCTGCCGTAGGCGCCCCAGCGCTTGGCCGCCGCCACCGCCTCGCCGATCCAACCATGGTCGCGCCGCAGCCGCTCGCGGTAGCCGTAGAAATCGCCGCGCCCGAGGGTGACGTCGAGCAGCAGGTGGTGCAGCACGACGTCGTGCAGGGTCAGCACGCCCGGATGCCGCATCGCCAGATCGTGCACCCCCTCGTGATAGCGGTTGTTGCCCATCTGGTAGAGCGGCAGGCGGCCGGGGTCCGCCCCCGGCGTCGATGCCGATGCCGCCGATGCTCCCAGGTCGCCGGCCTCGGCGAGCGGCCACGCGGCTGCGATCTCGGGGGCCACAGGCTGGCCTGGGAGGCGGATCAGCCGGACGTCGGCAATCGATGCCAGATGCGGCAGCAGGTCGAGGGTGTAGTCGGCGATTCCCGAGCGCACCGGTGGCAGCGGCGATACGAGGTCGAGCCGCGACGGCGGCGGCTGGCTCATGAGATCGAGCTGCGCGAAACCGCCGAACCGGCAGTGGCGGACGAGGGCTGGCCGCTACCCGCGGCTCCGGCTCCGGCTCCCATCTGGCTCTTGAGCCAGGCTTCGATGAAGGGGTCGAGGTCGCCGTCGAGGACGCGGTCGGCGTCCCCCACCTCGGCGCCCGTGCGATGGTCCTTGACCATGCGGTAGGGGTGCAGCACGTAGCTGCGGATCTGGCTGCCCCAGCCGATCTCCTTCTTCTTGCCCTCGCGCTCGGCCTGCTCGGCGGCGCGCTTCTGCATCTCGCGATCGTAGAGGCGCGAGCGTAGGACCTTCATCGCCATGGCGCGGTTCTTGATCTGGCTGCGCTCGTTCTGGCAGGAGACCACGATGCCCGTCGGGAGGTGAGTGATGCGCACCGCCGACTCCGTCTTGTTGACGTGCTGTCCGCCGGCGCCGGACGACCGGTAGGTGTCGATCCGCAGGTCCTTGTCCTCGACGTCGACCTTCACCTCGTCGTCGACCTCGGGGTAGACGTCGACCGACGCGAAAGACGTGTGCCGGCGGGCCTGGAAGTCGAAGGGGCTGATGCGCACCAGGCGATGGACGCCCGCCTCGCCGCCCAGGTAGCCATAGGCATAAGGGCCGCGCACCGCGAAGGTGGCGCTCTTGATCCCCGCCTCCTCCCCGTCCTGGCGGTCCAGCATCTCGACCTGGAAGCCGTCGCGCTCCGCCCAGCGCAGGTACATGCGGAGCAGCATCTCCGCCCAGTCCTGCGACTCGGTGCCGCCGGCGCCGGGATGGATCGCCACGATGGCGTTCTTGTCGTCGTCGGGCCCGGAGAGCGTCCACTCCAGCTCGAGGCGGTCGAGGTCGGCTTGCAGGCGGGTCAGGAAGCGCTCGAGATCGGCGTCGCCCGCCACCGCGTCCTCGTCACCCGCCATGAGCTCCTGCCACGCGGTGAGCTCCTCGGCATCGGCGCGCAGCTTCTCGACGGTCTGGAGGCGGCGCTCGAGGCCGCGCCGCTCGCGCAGCAGCGGCGTCGCCTGCGAGCTCTCGGGCGCCTGGGCGCGATTGTCCCAGAAACCGGGCGCCTCCATCTGGGCATCGATCTCCGCCAGCCGGCGCTCGAGGCCGGTCTCGTCAAAGATACCCCCGGAGCCTGGCGAGCTGTTCCGAGAGATGATCGATGCGGGGCTGCAGGGAATTCGTGGGCATCGGAAGCTCAACTCCTTGCACGGGAAGTATATCTCGCAATGATTTCCGGCAGTGCCCGCAGCGCCGGCAGCGCGGCGATCGCCGCCAAAGTCGCGGCCAGCGGCGGCAGCCATGGCCAGCGCGAGTACGGGGTCGTCCCGCGCTCGCCCGCCACCCGCGTGCGGATCACCCCCTCCTCGCCGACCCCCATCTCGCCGCGCACCGAGCCGTCCGGCGCGATCACCGCCGAGACCCCGGTGATGGCGGCGCGCAGTATCGGCCGCCGGTTCTCGGCGGCGCGGAAGCGGGCGGCGCGGAGATGCTGCCACGGGGCCGCGGTGTCGCCGTACCAGCCGTCGTTGGTGATGGTCACCAGGATCGTCGCACCGGCCTGCGCCAGCGCCGCCGTCTCCTCGGGAAAGACCACCTCGTAGCAGATCGCCGGCCCCAGCAGCTCGCCGCGCCAGGGCAGCAGGACCAGCCGGTCGGCGGGGCGGAACTGGCCGACGTTGCGCGCCACCGTCTTGGCGAAGGGCAGCACGCGCTCGAACGGCACGTACTCGCCGAACGGCACCAGGTGGCGCTTGTCGTAGCGCACCGGCGGCGAGCCCGGCGCCAGCAGCCACGCCGAGTTGTAGGCGTGCTCGCCGCCCGGCCCCACCGGCGTGTCCGAGTTGAACAGCACCCCGCAGCCCCGGGCCACCATCGCCGCGAGATCGGCGTCGAGCAGCGCATCGCGGCCGTACTCGAACGGCCAGCCGGCGCTCTCCGGCCAGATCACCAGCGTACCCGGCCGGCAGGCTGCGTACGACATGGCGGTCACCTTGCGGTAGTCGCTCCACGCCTGCCGCGGGTCCCAGCCGGCCTGGTCGGCGACGTTCGGCTGCAGCAGCGCGACCGGCAGCCCGGCACTCTCGTCGCGCCGGCTCTCGACGGCGGAGCGGCGCAGGCTCCAGCGGCCGGCCATCGGCAGCAGCAGCAGCGGCGCCAGGATGCCGGCGGCGAGCGGCCGCCACGGATGCGCGCGGCGGCGGGTCACCCGGACGACGGTTGCCGCGACCGCCACGGCCACCAGCATCACCAGGAACGAGATGCCGTAGGCGCCGACGAACGCCGACAGCGGCAGCGCCCCGGGGACCGCGACCCAGGCGTAGGCGGCGAGGTTCCAGGGAAAGCCGCCGAGGAACCAGGTGCGCAGCCACTCGAGCGCCACCCACAGCGCCGGCAGCCCGCCGAGCGCCAGCCAGTAGCGGTCGCCGTCGCGGCAGCGCCGCCACAGCGGCCCGCCGAGCCAGCCGAAGGCGGCATGGAAGAGGGCGAGGTAGGCGGCCAGGATGCTGGTCAGCAGCACTGCCAGCGGCGGCGAGATGCCGCCGAAGTGCGTCAGCGTCGGCACGATCCAGTAGAGCCCGGTCTCCCAGGAGGCGAAGCCGTGCAGGAAGGCGAGCGAGGCGGAACGGCGGTGCCCGAGCAGCAGCGGCAGCGGCGCCAGCGTCAGCCAGGCCCCGAAGCCGAGGGGCACGCGGAAGAAGCTGAGCCCCCACAGCACGCCGCCGGCCGCGGCGAGCAAGAGCCAGAGCAGGCGCGACGGAGGAGGCCGCACGAGCTACTTGGGCGTGATCCAGGTGTCGAGCTTGCGCTCCTTGCGGACTTTCTCCGCCACCGGCTCCGCCGCGGTTCGCGAGGGGAACGGTCCGATCCGGACCCGGTACATGGTCTGGCCGCCTTTGGCGATCGGCGACAGGAAGGCGGTGAAGCCGGCATGGACCAGGCCGTCGCGCACCTTGTCCGCCTGTTCCTTGTCCGCGGTGGAGAAGACCTGGATCACCACCTCGCCCGCCGCCACGGTGGCGGCAGCGCCTGCGGGAGAGGCCGGTGACGCGCCGGCTCCGGCGGGAGAGGCATCGGCGGTCGCGGAGGCGGCAGGAGACCAGCTGATGGCCGCCTTGCCGCTGCCTGCGGTGGCGGCGGCTCCCTTGCTCGAGCTCGCGCTGCCTCCGGAGGCATGGGAGGCATGCTCCCCGCCGGCGGCGGGCTGCGGCGTGCCGGGCAGCGGCTCGCCTTCGCCGGCGGCCTCTGCGGCTGCGGGCGCCTGGCTTGCCTGGGCCGCTTTGGTCGCCTGGGCCGTGGAAGATCCCGCGCCGTCGCGCCGGTTCCGCGTGGCCGCCGCAGAGGAGGCGGATGCCGCGGCCGCGCCCGAGGCAGCCCTGGGCGCCGCGCCAACTGCCGCGTTGCCCGCCGGAGCCTCAGGGGCCACAGAGCCTCCGGTGCGGTGAAGATCGTCCGCGAGGGTCGAGCGTTCGGAGCGGCTGCCCGCATCACCCTTGGCCGCGAGATCGACCCTCGCGGCCGCCGGCCGCTGATCGGCGAAGAACTTGAACTCCTGCAGTGCCTGCCCTTCCTGCTTCCCCTTGCCGGCGTCGGCGTTGGCGCCCTCGAGGACGCGGCCGCGCCCGAGCAGCGCCAGCCGTTCCTGCGCCCGCGCCGCGCTCTCGCGTCCGATCCAGACGCCGGAGAAGAACGCCGCCACCACGCAGGTCAGCAGGATCACGAAGGCCACCACCACCTGCCGGTTGGTGAGCGCGATCTCGTAATAGCTCGGCTCGTGAGAGCCGCCGACGTCGATGCCGCCTCGCTCGATGTCCGTCGTCATCAGGAATCTTTCCCCATGAAGGTCTTGAACATCTCGATCGGCACCGGGAAGAGGATGGTCGAGTTCTTCTCCGCCGAGATCTCGGTCAAGGTCTGCAGGTAGCGCAGCTGCAGGGTCACCGGGTTGCGGGCGATCACCACCGCCGCTTCGCCCAGCTTCGCCGAGGCCTCGAGCTCGCCCTCGGCGTGGATGATCTTGGCGCGCTTCTCGCGCTCCGCCTCGGCCTGGCGCGCCATCGCGCGCTGCATCTCCTGCGGCAGGTCGACCTGCTTGACCTCGACCATGGCCACCTTGATGCCCCAGGGATCGGTGTGCGCGTCGATGATCTCCTGCAAGCGGCCGTTGAGCTTGTCGCGCTCGGACAGCAGCTCGTCGAGATCTGCCTGGCCGAGGACGGAGCGCAGCGTGGTCTGCGCCAGCTGGTTGGTCGCGTAGGGGTAGTTCTCGACCGAGATGATGGCTTTGATCGGATCGACGACCCGGTAATAGAGCACGGCGTTGACTCGCACCGACACGTTGTCGCGAGTGATCACGTCCTGCGGCTGCACCTCGAAGGCGATGGTGCGCGTCGAGACTCTCACCATCCGCTCCATGGGCCAGAAGATGAACACCAGCCCTGGCCCGCGCGCCTGCTGCGAGACGCGGCCGAGGAAGAAGGTGACCGCGCGCTCGTACTCCTGCAGGATGTTGATCCAGCGCGACAGCAGGATCACCGCGATCAGCACGATCACGAACAGACCGAATGGCGCCATTGGCAACTCCCCTCCTCCCATCTCAGGCCTCCGAGCTTCTCGACCTCGGCAGGGGTCGCACCGCCAAGGTCATGTCGTTCACGTCGATCACCTCGACCGCTTCTCCCGCCGCAACCGGCTGCTCCGCCGTCGCATCCCAGAGCTCGCCGTGTACGAACACCTTGCCCTGCGGGCGCAGCTCCGAGCGGGCGACGCCGCGCTCGTGCAGGAGCCCCTCGGCGCCGGTCCGCACCGGCCGGCGCCGCGCCCTCCAAGCCGCCGCGAGCAACGTACAGACTGCCGCCAACGTCAACAGCGTCACCACCGTGATCCATTCCAGGCTCATCCGCAGCTCCGGCTCCGGGCTGCTGAACAGCAACAGCGAGCCGATGATCAGCGACACCGCTCCCGAGAGCGCCAGCACGCCGTGCCCTCCAGCCTTGAGCTCGGCCACGAACAGGCCGACGCCCAGCAGGATCAGCGCCGCGCCGGCATAGTTGACGGCGAGCAGCGACAGGCCGAAGAACGCCAGCAGCAGGGCGATGGCGCCGAACACTCCCGGCATCAGCGTGCCGGGATGGGTGATCTCGAAGAACAGGCCGACCCCGCCCAGCATCAGCAGCATGTAGGCGAGCTCGGGATGCGCCAGCGCCGAGAGCAGCCGCTCTGCGGCGGTCATCTCCACCTCGGTGGTCACCGCGCCCGCGGTGTGCAGGACGATGCCCGGGCGGGCCGGAGCGCCCGCCGCACGCACCCGCCTGCCGTCGATCGCCCGCAGCAGCTCGGGCAGGCTCGGCGCCACCAGGTCGGCCAGGTGGGCGGCCACCGCCTCCTCGGCGCTGAACGAGCGGCTGGTCATGACCGCCTGCTCGGCCACCTTCACGTCGCGGCCGTTGCGCGCCGCCAGCGCGCGGATGGCCGCCGCCGCGTCCTGCTCCACCTTCTGGCCCATGGTCCCGGTGAGCGACTCGCCGCCCGGTCCCACCGGGTGGGCGGCGCCGGTCCGGGTGCCCGGGGCCATGGCCGCCACGTCCGCCGCCAGCAGCAGGAAGAAGCCCGCCGAGGCCGCCTGCGCCCCGCTGGGCGCCACGTAGACCACCACCGGCGTCCGCGCCGCCAGGATGTCCTTGGTCATCTCGTGCATCGACGTGCCCAGGCCGCCCGGCGTGTCCAGCTCCAGCACCACGGCCGCCGCGCCGGCCGCGTCCGCCCGCGCCAGCACCCCGCGCAGGAACTGCGCCGCGACCGGCTGGATGATCGACTCCAGCCGCGCGTGCACCACCACCGGCGGCGGCGCGGCGTGGGCGGCCGCCGGGACGGCCACTGCAGGGCCACCCGCGACCACGCCTATCGCCGGCAGGAGCAGCGCCAGCAGCGCGAGGACTCCCGGCAGCACCGGAAGAGAGCTGCCGGCAGGGTGCGATCCTGGTCCAGGAGGGGGGCGCTGCGGAGGGAGGCGCATGATCGGCGCCCCTGATCATATCAGTGTAAAGCAGCTTGGCCTAATGCTTTGGCTGCCCTGGCTGCGGTGGCGGCGGTGGCGGCGGTGGCCCCGCTGCCGGCGATCCCGGCCCCGGCGCCGGTTCGCCGCCGTTCCACCAGCTGCCGCCGGCGGCGATGAACAGCTGGGCGGTGTCCGCGAGGCGCTGGGCGGTGGCGCGCGCGCTGCCGAGACGGGCGTCGGAATAGGTGTTCTCGGCGACGATCAGCTGCAGCGCGCTGGTCTTGCCCGCCGCGTAGCTCGAGCGCTGCAGCGCCAGCGAGGCGCCGGCGATGTCGAGCGCCCGGCGCGACGCCGCCACCAGCTCGGCATCGTGCTCGAGCGCGCACAGCGCGTCCGCGACCTGGCCGAAGGCCAGCAGGATGGTCTGCCGATAGGTCGCGAGCTGGGCGTCGTAGGCGTCGACCGCGGCGCGCCGCGCCGCCCCGAGAGCGCCGCCGCGGTAGAGCGGCGCATCGAAGCTGCCACCCACGGTCCAGGCCCTGCCGGCGGCCTCCAGGAGGCGGGCGAGCGCGGCCGACTCCTGGACCAGGGACGCGGACAGCGTGATCGAAGGATAGAGCTGCGCGGTCGCCACGCCGATCCCCGCGCTGTCGGCGTGCAACTGCGCTTCGGCGGCCAGGATGTCGGGACGCCGGCGGACGAGCTCCGACGGCAGGCTCAGCGGCAGGTCGTCCGGCAGCGTGAATTCCGCGATGTCGAACTCCGGCGGCGACCATGCGGCCGGCGCCCTGCCCGCCAGCACCGCCAGCGCGTGACGCGCGACGCTCAGCTGCTGGTGCAGGCCGGGCAGCTGCGTGCGGTCGCTCTCCAGCTGGGCCGCGGCCGTCAAGACCTCGCTCCTGGCCACCTTGCCGGCGTCGAGCTCACGCTGGACGAGAGCGAGGTTCTTCTGATCGTTCTTGATCAGGTCCTCCACGGTGGCGATCTGCAGGCGCGTCGAGGCGATGGCAATCGCCGCGGTGACGGAGTTGCCGGTCAGCGTGAGATACGCCGCCGCCAGCTGGTAGCGCTGGTTCTCCGCCAGCGCCGTCTCCTGCTCGACGCGCCGGCGCGTGCCGCCGAAGGCGTCGATCGAATAGCTGGCATTGGGCCCGATGGAAAAGAGGTTCCCGCCGCCGCCCGCGCCCGCGCCGCCCGAGCCGGCCACGCCGCCCGAGGCGTGGCGGGCGCTGGCCCCGAGATCGAGCTGCGGATAGAGGCCGGCGCGGGCCTCGACGATCGCCTCCCGCGCCTGCGCCAGGGTGGCCCTGGCGGCGGCGAGGCTGTTGCTCGCGGCGATCGCCTGGCGGAGCGTCTCGTCGAGCCGCGCGCAGTGGAACAGCTCCCACCAGGCGGCAGGGACCTGCTCGCCGAGCGCGATGCGCTGGGCGGCCTCGCCGGCGCTCGCCGCGCTTGCCGGGTTCGCCGGGTTCGCACCGTTCGCCGCGGCCTGCGGCGGCCCGGACCCCGGCGCCGCGTCCGCCGGCGGCAGGTACCCATCCACGCCCGGTGGCGCCGGCCGCTTGAAGTCCGGCCCCACGACGCAGCTCCCGGCGGCCAGGGCCGCGAGGGCCACGACGGCCGAGAGCGCCGCGCGCGCACCGTCATTCATAGCGCAGCGCATCGATCGGGTTGAGGCGCGCGGCCTGGCGCGCGGGGTAGTAGCCGAAGAAGACGCCGATCGCGGCCGAGAACAGGAAGGCGGCGAGCACGACGATCGGATACAACAGCGTCGGCCAGCCGGCGACCTGCGAGATCACCCAGGAGGCGACGACGCCGGTGAGAACGCCGGCGCCGCCGCCCATCAGGCTCAGCAGCGACGCCTCGACGAGGAACTGCAGCAGCACGTGGACCCGGCGGGCGCCGATCGCCATGCGAATGCCGATCTCGCGGGTGCGCTCGGTGACCGAGACCAGCAGGATGTTCATGATCCCGATGCCGCCGACCAGCAGCGAGATCGAGGCGATCGCCGCCAGCAGCAGCTCCATCACGCGGCTGCTCTCCTCGGCCACCTCGGCGATCTCGGTCAGGTCGCGCACGGTGAAGTCGTCGGGCTGGCCGGGCCGGATGCGGTGCTGCCGCTCGAGCGTCTGCGTGACCTGCTGCAGCGCCTCCTTGACCAGCTCGCCGCTGCGCGCCTGCACGAACATGGTGTGGACGAACCCCGCCAGCTTGGGCTGGATGCCGAAAGGATTCGGCGGCGGGACGAAGACGGTCGTCTGGCTCTGCGCCGAGCTGGGAGCGGCCACCCCGAGGACCCGCTCCTGCGAGGTGCGGAAGGGGATCAAGACGACGTCGTCCTGGTCCTGCCCCGAGGCCGAGTGCCCCTTGGCCGCCAGCACGCCGACCACCTCCATGGCGACGTTCTTGACCCGGACGGTGGCGCCGAGCGGGTCCTGGAAGTCGCCGAAGAGGTTCGTCAGCACCGTCTGGCCCAGGAGACACACCGTGTTGCCGTCGGTCTCGTCGCGCTCGGTGAGCTTGCGGCCCGCCACCACCGGCCAGTCACGGATCGACAGGTAGCTCGGCGTCACGCCCTGGATGCTGGTGGACCAGTTCTGGTTGCCGTAGACCGTCTGGGCGGACTGCCGGTTCACGAAGCTGATGTCGGACACCGCCGCGTCTTCTTCCAGGATCGCGGCGCCGTCGGTCGCCCGCAGCGTCGAGGCGCTGCCGATGCCCGCGCGCACGCCGTTGGCCCGCGTCGTTCCCGGCAGCACGACGAGGAGGTTGGTGCCGAGGCTCTCGAGCTGCGCCTTGAGCGCCGCCCGCGCCCCCTCGCCGACGGCGAGCATGGCGATCAGGGCGGCGACGCCGATGAAGATGCCGAGCATGGTGAGCGCGGAGCGCAGCTTGTTGCGGCCGATGCCGCGTCCCGCCGCGAGCAGCGCCATCCAGAGGAACGACCGGACCTCGGCGAGCGGCGACGGACGCTCGAGATCCGCCGGCGCCGGCGGCGCCGGCAGGCCGGCCGCGGCGGCCTGTCCGCCCTTCCGCTCATCGGAGACCACGGCGCCGTCGCTCATCGTGATGATGCGATCGGCGGTCTCGGCCAGCGCCCGCTCGTGGGTCACCAGCACGACCGTCAGGCCACGTTCGCGATTGAGCGTCCGGATGGTGCCGAGGATCTCCCGGGCGGTCTGCGAATCGAGGTTGCCCGTCGGCTCGTCGGCGAGCAGGATCGTCGGGCTGTTGATCAGGGCGCGGGCGATCGCCACCCGCTGCTGCTGGCCGCCGGAGAGCTGGTTGGGGTGGTTGCGAGCCCGATCGGCCAGCCCGAGCAGGGCCAGCGTGTCACGCACTTTCGCGGCGCCCCCCGTCAGCTGGCCCGAGTAGAACAGCGGCAGCGCGACGTTCTCGGCGGCGCTGGTGCGCGCGAGCAGATTGAAGCTCTGGAACACGAACCCGATCCGGCGGCTGCGGATCCGCGCCAGCGCGGGCTCGTCCAGGTTGGCGACGTCGATCCCATCCAGCAGGTAGGAACCGCTCGTCGGCTGGTCGAGGCAGCCGATGAGGTTCATCAAGGTCGACTTCCCCGACCCCGACGCGCCCATGATCGCGACGAACTCGCCGCGTCCGACGACCAGGTTGACGCCCTCGAGCGCGTGGACCTCCTGGTCGCCCAGCCGGTAGATCTTGGTCACGTCGCGGACGTCGATCACCGGGACCGCCGGGACCGCCGGGACAGAGGGGATCACCGGCGTCGGGCCCGCCGCGGGCCGCTCCTCCCGCGGCAGCGTCACAGGCGCGGTCCTCCTTGACGGAGCACCTGGTTCTGCTGGTTGGGGGGCGCCGCCCGCTGCCGCTGCTCGCCGGGCTTGATCTCGTTGACCACCACCTGGTCGCCCGGCGCGAGGCCCTTGCCGGACACCTCGACGAGCGTGCCGTCGTCGAGGCCGATGGTCACCGCGACCGGCCGCAGCGTGCCATTGCTCAGCACCCACACGCGCCCGCGGCGCTCGGCCGCGCCGCGGCCTCCGCCTCCGGGCCTGCCCGCCGGCCTGCCGTCGGCGCGGCCGCCCCCCCTGCCCTCGGCGCGGCCCTCGCCCCTGCCCTCGGGGCGGCCTCCCCCTCTGCCTTCGGCGCGGGCTTCGCCTCCGCCCTCGGGGCGGCCCTCGCCTCTGCCCTCGGGGCGGCCCTCGCTCCAGCGCCGGCGCCTGCCCTCGCCGCCGGCCCCGGACCTTGCCTCCTCGCCGCCGCCGCCCTCGCGCCTGCCCGCGGGCCGGCTCTCGACCGCCGCGCCGGCGCCGCGCTCCCCTCGATCCCCGGTGCTGGCCGCGCCGCCGCCCGCGGCCGGACCCTCGCCGCCGGCCGGAGCCGCCTCGCGCACGCGGCCGATCCCCTCCGGCGTGAACCGGATGGCGGGCAGCGGCACTCGCAGGACACCGTCGTGCTCGTCGATCACGATATGCGTGTCGGCGGTCATCCCGGGAAACAGCAGGCGATCGGGGTTGTCGACCGCCACGACGGCGTCGTAGGTGACGACGTTCTGGACGGTGATCGGCCCGCGCCGGATCTGCGTCACCTTGCCGCGGAAGCTCTTGCCCGGAAAAGCCTGGACCGTGAAGACGACGTCCTGCCCGAGCCGCGCCTCGCCGACGTCCGCCTCGCTGACGTTGGTGTCGACCTGCATCTTCGTCAGGTCCCTGCCGATGAGGAACAGGGTCGGGCTCTGCAAGCTCGCCGCCACGGTCTGCCCGACGTCGATGTTGCGGGTGATCACGGTCCCCACGACCGGCGACACGATGTTGGTGTAGGCGAGATTCACCTCCGCCGCCTTCAGCACGGCCACCTTGTTGACGATCGTCGCACGGTCGAGGCCGATCTGGGCCGTGGTCTGGTCGCGGACGCTCAGGTCGTTGTCCACCGTGTCCTGCGACACGGTGCCCTCCGCCAGCAGCTTCGAGTCGCGGTCGAAGGCGATCTTGGCGTAGGCCAGCGCGGCTTGATCCTTCTTCAGCTGCGCCTCGGCCGTCCCCACCTCGGCGCGGTTCTGGTCGACGATGAGCTGGAATGGAACGGGATCGATCTGCGCGCAGAGCTGCCCGACCACGACCTCGGTGTTGAAATCGCACTTCAGCGTCTTGATCGGCCCGGAGACGTAGGAGCCGACCTGCACCGTCACCACCGGGTTCAGCGCACCGGTCGTGTTGACGCTGCGCCGGACGTTGCCGCGCGTCACCGCCGCGGTGACGTATTGCGGCCGCCGGCCGCTCGCCCGCCACCAGAGCAGGCCCGCGCCGCCGAGGACCACCACCCCGGCCGCCAGGAACCAGGAGAAGCGGCGGCGGCGGACCGCCCCGCCCGTCTGCGTGGAATCGACGCCTTTCGACAACCTGCCTCCGCCAGCCTGCTCGAGCCCCTTGCTCTCGATGCTCCCGGACGGCCGCCGCCACGGCGAGCTCGAATCGCTATACGAGACGATACCGCACGCCGAACGGTTACACGCCGGGCGCCCGCCCGGAGAGACGCGCGACGCCGCGGCGCGGCCAGGGTCGCGCCGAGTTGTGCGCGCGGCGCGCGGCGTGGTCTGATCGTACCGTGCCGCCGTGGACCCGCAGCGGACCGGATAGCGACGGCGAGGGCAAGCAGCCGCCGGCCGGCCGCTGGCAGGCGTGGGCCTTCGGGCTGTTGCTCCTCGGCGCGGGGTTGCACTGTCTGCGGCCGCTGTGGGGCGACGACCTGTTCTGGCAGCTCGCGAACGGGCGGCTGATCCTGGCGACTCACGCCCTGGCGGAGCGCGACCCCTTCACCTACACCGCCATCCACCCGCCCGTCCACGACGAGTGGCTGTCCGAGGTGCTGCTCGCCGCCGCCGAGCGCTCGCTCGGCCTCGGCGGGCTGCGCCTGCTGTGCTGCGGGCTCTTCGTGGCAGGGCTGGCGCTGCTCTGGCTGCTGGCTCCCGAGCGCGCCGCGCCTGCACGCTTCGTTCTGGTTGCCGTGGCCTGGATGGGCGCGCTGCCGAACGCCAGCCT
>DATDGZ010000221.1:0-6210 GCA_036521795.1 Thermoanaerobaculia bacterium
TCCGTCGCACACCGCGCCCGCCGCCTGCGCCGCGGCGCTCGGCGGCCTCCTCGCCGCGTGCCTCTGGCGCGGCGGCGCCTGGGCCCACGGCGCCCGGCTCGGCTTCGCCGCCGGTCTCGCGCCCTGCCTGCTACCGGCCGCCGCCCGCGCGGCGCATGCCTGCAACGGCAGCATCTGCCTGGCCTTGCCGGCCATCTGTGTCGGCGGCGGTGTGATGGCCGGGCTCCTCCTGGGCTGGCTGGGGCCGCGCCAGCGCGGGCATGGCGACCGCCGCTTCTGGCTCGCCGCGGCGAGCGTGGTGCTTCTGGCCGGCGCCACCGGCTGTCTCGCCGCAGGCCTCGCCGGCCTCGGCGGCATGGCGCTGGGTCTCCTCGCCGGCGCCGCCGCGCCGGCGCTCGCCGCCCGCGCCGCCTGAGTGGGTCCTCCTCGCGGGCTGACCCACTGGGCGCCGAGCACGGGCTAGGGAAGCTGCTATCCTGGCCCCGCGCACCCACGCGTCCCCGACGAAGGTGAACGGTTGAGCCAGGCGGTCTACTTCTACGGCACGTGCCTCGTCGACCTCTTCTACCCGGAGGCCGGCATGGCGGGCATCGAGCTGCTGCGGCGGGAGGGGCTCGAGGTGGTCTTCCCCCAGGGGCAGACCTGCTGCGGCCAGCCGGCCTTCAACTGCGGCTACTCCGAGGAGGCCCGCGCGGTCGCCCGCGCCCAGATCGCGCTGTTCCCGGAGCCGTGGCCGGTGATCGTGCCCTCCGGTTCTTGCGCCGCGATGATGCGGCGCCACTACCCGGAGCTGTTCGCCGGCGAGCCCGATCTGCCGGCGGTCGCGGCGCTTGCCGGGCGGGTGCACGAGCTGACCGAGTTCCTGTCGGGCGTGCTCGGGGTGAAGCTGGTCGACCGCGGCCAGCCGGTGCGCGTCACCTGGCACGCCTCCTGTCATGCCCTGCGCGAGCTGGGCATCCGCGAGGAGCCGAAAGCGCTGCTCGCCCAGCTCGCCAACGTCGAGCTCGTCGGCCTGGCCCGCGAGCGGGAGTGCTGCGGCTTCGGCGGCACTTTCGCGGTCCGCTTCCCGGAGATCTCGGCGGCGATGGTCGAGGACAAGGCGGCGGACGTCGCCTCGACCGGGGCCGTCGAGCTGCTCGCCGCGGACTGCGGCTGCTTGCTGAACATCGGCGGCAAGCTCGAGAAGAGCGGCAGCGCCGTCCGCCCGCGGCACATCGCCGAGTTCCTGTGGGAGCGGACCAGGCCGCCCGGCCACGGACCGGCGGCAGGGCCGGCCGACGCCATGCCCGGGGCGGTGGCCGGCGCCCCGCCGCAAGGGACCGGTGACCCGTGACGGCCTCGGCAGCCGACTTCCGCGCCAGCGCCACGGCCGCCCTCGCGGACCCCCAGATCCGTGCCAACTTCCGCCGCGCCATGGACGGCTTGATGGCCAAGCGCGCCGCGCTGTTCGCCGATCCGGCCGAGTGGCACGCGCTGCGCGGCCTGGGGGCGGCGATCCGCGGCAGGAGCCTCGCCAACCTGCCCGAGCTGCTCGAACGGCTCGAGGAGCGCTGCCGCGCCAACGGCATCGCGGTGCACTGGGCCGAGACCGTCGCCGAAGCGAACGCCGCCGTCCTGTCGATCCTGCGCGCGCACGGCGCCACCCGCGTCGTCAAGGGCAAGTCGATGGTCTCCGAGGAGATGCACCTCAACGATTACCTCGGCGCGCACGGCGTCGAGTCGCTCGAGTCCGACCTCGGCGAGTACATCGTGCAGCTCGACCACGAGACCCCGTCGCACATCATCATGCCAGCCATCCACAAGAACGGCCGCCAGATCGCGCGGCTCTTCGGCGAGAAGATCCGCGGCGCGCAGTACACCGAGGACGTCGACGCGCTGACCGGGATGGCGCGGCGCATCCTGCGGCGGAAGTTCGAGGAGGCCGGCGCGGGGCTGTCGGGCGTCAACTTCGCGGTTGCCGAGACCGGCACGCTGGTGCTGATCGAGAACGAGGGCAACGGCCGCATGTCGACCCACGTGCCGCCGGTCCACATCGCGCTGATGGGCATCGAGAAGGTGGTCGAGCGGCTCGAGGACGTGCCGCCGCTGCTCGCACTGCTCTGCCGCTCGGCCACCGGCCAGACCATCACCACCTACACCAACCTGATCAGCGGGCCCCGGGGCCCGCGCGAGAAGGACGGCCCCCGCGAGGTCCACCTGGTGATCCTCGACAACGGCCGGTCACGCATCTTCCTCGACCCCGAGCTGCGGGCGACCCTGCGCTGCATCCGCTGCGGCGCCTGCATGAACCACTGTCCGGTCTACACCCGCGTCGGCGGGCACGCCTACGCGGCCGTCTACCCCGGTCCGATCGGCAAGATCCTCACGCCGCAGGTCGAAGGCGTGAAGGCCCGGCACGAGCTGATGCACGCCTCGAGCCTCTGCGGCGCCTGCGTCGAGATCTGCCCGGTGCAGATCCCGATCACCGAGATCCTGATCCGGCTGCGCCGGGAAGCCTCCCACCGCGTCCCGGGCTCGACGGTCCGCGAAGCCGGCGAGGCGCGCAACGCCTGGGAGGACCGCGCCTGGGCGCTCTGGCGGCGCGTCCACGCCTCGGCGCGCGCCTACCGGCTGGTGAGCCGCGTGCTGACCCGCTTGCGCCGGCTGCCGGCGCCGCGCCTCGGACCTCTCCGCGCCTGGACCGCCTCCAGGATCCCCCCGCGGCCGGCGCCGCGCTCCCTGCACGAGCTGGCCCGCGAACGCGGCGTGCGCGATGTCTGAGACCGGAGCTGCCGGATCGGTGGCAGAGGCGCCGGCGCGGCCGACCGCGACGGGCGCTCCGGAGGCGCGGGAGCGGATCCTCGGTCGCCTGCGCGCGGCGCGCGCCGCGACCGGCGGGACGGACGCGCACGGAGGCGACGGGCCGCTCCATGGAGGGGTCTCGCCGCCACCCGAGGGCGCCGGGCCGCTCCATGCCGCCCCCGCTCCGCCGCCGGGCGACACCGCCTTCCTCCGGTTCGCCGCCGCCAGGACCTGGCCGCCGGCGGAGCGGCTCGCACGCCTGCGGCGCTGCATGGAAGCGGTCAAGACGGAATTCGTCGAAGCCACCGCCGCGTCCTGGCCCGCGGTGGTCAGGGAATTCCTGCGCTCCGCCGGCGCACGCCACGTGATGGCCGGCGCCGGCAGCCCGCTCGCCGCGCCCTTGGCCGCTGCCTGCGCGGATGGCGACCCGCCGGCGCTGCTCCTCTACGACCGTCCCATCGAGGAGCTGAAGCAGTCGCTCTTCTCCACCGTCGACGCCGGGATCACCGGCTGCCTGGGCGGCATCGCCGAGACCGGCGGCCTCATCCTCTGCCCCTCCCCGGAGGAGCCACGCCTGCTCTCCCTGGTGCCGCCGATCCACGTCGTGCTGCTGGACCCGGCGAACCTCTGGGACACCCTCTGGCAGGCGGTCCGCGAGCTCGGCTGGGCCAGATCCATCCCGCCCAACGCCCTGGTCATCTCGGGGCCCAGCAAGACCGCCGACATCGAGCAGACGCTCGCCTACGGCGTCCACGGCCCGAAGCGGCTGGTGGTCGTCTTGCTCGGCGGCAGCCCTGCGCAGTGATCTACCCGCACCCCGTGGATCAGCAACACCAGGCGGCTCATGCCCGGCGTGACGGTTGAGGGACGATCCTCCCAACCCGTGCGCCAGCTTCAGCCTGCCGCGGTTGCCGAGCCAGCCGGCGCCGCGTCCGGCTCCACGGTCGCGGCCGCCGGCTCGCAGGGGATGGTGATCACCGCTTCGAGGCCGCCCTCGGGGCGGTTGCGGGCGGCGATCTCGCCGCCGTGCTCCTCGGCGATGCGGCGGGCGATCGGCAGGCCGAGGCCGGTGCCGGCGTCGTGGGTCGAGAAGTAGGGGTCGAAGATACGCGCCAGCAGCTCGGGCGGCACACCGGGGCCGGAGTCGAGCACGGCAATGCGCGCCGACGGACCGGCAGCGCCGCTGGCAGCAGTGGCACCGGCGTCGCGCTCCACCCGCACCACCACCCGGCCGCCGCCGGCGCTGGCGCGCAGCGCGTTCTCGATCAGGTTGCGCACCGCCCGCAGCAGGAGCTTGGCGTCGAAGCGCGCCTCGATCGGGCCGCTCGGGGTCTCGAGCTCGACGCGGACGCCGCGTGGCGGCGCGGCGCGGTAGCCCTCGACCAGGCCGGCGACGGCGGCGGTCAGGTCGCCGGGCCGTGGATCGATGCGCGGGATGGCGCTGTAGGTCGAGAACTCGGAGGCGATCGAGCGCAGCTCCTCGACCTGGGTGAGGATGTTGGCGGTGCAGCGCTCGAACACGCCGGCGAAGTGCTCGGGGTCGCGCTGGTAGACCTCGCGCATGTGCTCGGCGGAGAGGCGGATCGGCGTCAGCGGGTTCTTGATCTCGTGCGCGATCATCCGCGCCATCGCCGCCCAGGCGAGCAGCCGCTGGCCGCGCAGCTCCTCGGTGACGTCCTCCACCACCAGCAGCGCGAAAGGCTCTCCCTGCCCCGGCAGCGGCACCCACACCAGCGACCACTCGTGCTCGCCCGCCGCGGTGCCGCCCAGCCGCACGGTGGCGCGCGCCATCTCGCCGCCGGCGGAGCGCAGGAAGGCGGCGACCGGCTCCAGCCGCGGCGAGCGCGCGACGAGGCGCTCCAGGCTCTGGCCCACCGCCACCCCGAGCAGCTCCGCGGCCACCCGGTTGTGCATCAGCACCCGCCGCTCGCGGTCGAGCGACACCACCCCCGAGGCGATGTTCTGCACCACCCGCTCGACCACCTGCTTCTCGCGCAGCAGCCCCTCGCGGCCCTCGGCGATGCGCCGCGCCATGTCGTCGACCGCCGCCACCAGGGCGGCGAGCTCGAGCTCTGAGGGCGCGAGGTCGAGCGAGCGGGCGCCGGCGGCGATGCGCCGCGTCCCTTCCACCAGCTGGGTGATCGGGCGGGTGAAGTTCTGCGCCAGGCGCGTGCCGACGGCCGCCAGCAGCGCGAAGAGAGCCGCGGTGACCAGGATGGCGTGCCGGCGCAGGTGGGTGACCTGGCGCTCTCCTTCCTCCTGCTGCGCCAGCAGCGGCAGCGACACGAACAGCGGCGGCTCGGCGGCCGGGTCGTCGCCCGCCAGGCGCAGCGGCGCGTAGAGCTCGAGGTACTCCACCTCCGCGACGCGGTTGGTGAGCGAGTACAGGTTCCGGGCGCGTAGCGCCAGGCTCGAGTAGACCGGTCCCGGCAGGCGGGTCGGCAGCAGGCCGGCGGTGAACAGCTCGTGCTCGCTCGAGGCCGAGAGCTTGCTGCGGCCGTAGAGGTTGACCGGCCGCCGCACCAGCTCCGAGATGCCGGTGAGCTTGGGATCGAAGGTGCCGGGATCGAACGCGTAGCCGACCGGCTCGGCGCGGATCTGCTCGTCGAGCAGGCGCTCGGCGGCGGCGAGCGCCGCCTGCCCCGCGGTCTCCTGCCGGCGCAGGCTGTCGAGCTCGACCGAGCGCACCAGCAGCGCGTTGAGCGCCAGCAGCGGCAGCAGCAGCAGGGCGGTGTAGACGATCAGCAGGCGGCGCGAATAGGAGCGCACCGTGCGCCGCAGCAGGTTGCGGAAGGCACTGCGCGGCAGCGCCAGCAGCGCCGCGACCGGCGCCGCGCAGGCCAGTGCCAGCAGCAGCCCGACCGCCCAGTTGGCGGCGCGCTCGACCGCCGCCAGCGGGCTCTCGCCGGGCAGGTAGATCACCTCCCATGCTCCCGAGGCGGCGGCGGTGGCGGGGGCGCCCGCCCCTCCCGCCCCTCCCGCACCTCCCGCCACAAGGGCGGCCGGCACCGGCCGCACGAAGGCGCGAGCCGTGCCGGAGGGAGTGTCGATCTCGGCGCTCAGCGCATGCGCGCCGCGCAGCCGGGCCGGCAGCGGCGGCCGCTCCGGCCAGGGAGAGAGGAGGGCACGCCCGTCCTCGCCGTCGTAGAGCGCGAAGAGCGCCGGCGCGGCCAGCTCCTCGACCTGCGCCGGCGTCGAGTTGCCACGCAGCAGCCCGACCTCGATGCGCACCAGGCGCCGGCGGTCCTGGCGGCGGAAGCCGGGGCGCGGCATGATCCAGTAGCGCGCCAGGCCGGGCCGGCCGTCGGCCAGCGTCACCGCCGCCTCGCCGGCGATCGGCCGCCACCCCGGCAGCCCCAGCCCCCGCAAGCGCTCCTCGTCGATCTCGCCCTCGCCGGTGAGCGGCATGCCGAAAGAGAACGACGACAC
>DATDGZ010000222.1:0-13895 GCA_036521795.1 Thermoanaerobaculia bacterium
ATTCGACGAGCGCCGCCGCGTCACCCGAGATAGGCGCGAAGCTCGTCCCAGGTGGGGGCGATCGCCTCGACGCTCGCCTGCTCCATCTGCCGGTAGAGCGCCAGGACCCGGCGCCCGGTGCCGGTGAGCGACGCGCCGCCATGCTGCTTGCCGCCGCGCCGGGAGGCGACCAGCGGCTCGCGGAAGCAGGCGTTCATGGTCTGGATCAGCCGCCAGGCCCGCATGTACGACATGCCGAGGGATTCGGCGGCGGCGGTGAGGCAGCCGTGCTCGGCGATCGCGGCGAGCAGCGCCACCTTGCCGGGCCCGAGCGCCACGTCGGCGCCGTGCAGCACCCGGATGCGCGGCCGCACCAGCGAGCCGAACGCCGCCGCCGGCGGGGGAGACGCGGACGAGGGAGAGGCTGGCTTCGGCATGGGCGGAGAGGTCTCCGGCACGGCTATTCTTGCATGAACGTCGATATACTTGACGAGATATATCGTGTTCGTCTACCCTGGCCGCGCCGCTGGATCTCTCGAGGGGAGGAAGAGAATGCAACGAGGAGATGTCCGTCCACGCAGCCCACGCAGCCCACGCAGCACGCCGCCGCCGAGGACGACGCCCGGCGCCGCCGGCCCGGCCCTGGCCCTGCTCCTGGCGCTCGCCGCCGTGGCGGCCGCCCCGTCCCGGGTCGCGGCGCAGACCGCGCCGGCGTCGTCCGGTGCCGCCTCCGGCTGGTTCGAGCGCGTCGACCAGACGCAGGCGGAGCAGCCGCACTGGATCACGCCGCTGCTCACGGTGACGCCGCGCCTCGAGGAGGAGGTGCGCTACGACCAGCAGTGGCAGACGCGACCGAACGACGCGACCCTGACCAACTACGGGGTGGGCAAGGGCGTCGAGCTGATCCCATTCGAGCGGGTCGAGGTCATCCTGGGCATCCCGGCCTACGAGGTGCTCGACACCACGAAGGGGACGAAGCGCGGCTGGGCGGACGAGACCTTCCTGGTCAAGTACCGCGCCGTGGCCGCGGACGAGGACCACGGCAACTACATCTTCACCGGGTTCCTCGGCGTCAGCGTGCCGACCGGCGACACCGCCTTCACCGCCAATCACTACCTCTACACGCCGACGCTCGCGGCCGGCAAGGGCTGGGGCACCCGGACCCAGGGGGTGGACGTCCAGAGCACGCTCTCCGCCGCCGTCCCGGCCTCCGACGAGCAGCTGCTCGGCATCCCGGTGGTGTGGAACACCGCGCTGCAGGCCCACGTGCTGGACGAGCACTTCTGGCCGGAGGTGGAGGTCAACTACACCCATTTCGTGAACGGACCGAACGACGGCAAGAACCAGGTCGTCATGGTCTTCGGCGCCGTGCTGGGGCGCTTCCCGATCGCCGGCCGGCTGCGCCTGGTGGTGGGCGCCGGCTACGAGCAGACGGTCAGCTCGTTCAAGACTTTCGATCACGCCTGGCTCTTGAGCGTGCGCACGCCGTTCTGACACCTTCGCGCCGCCCCCGGGGGGATCGGCCGCGGCCCGGCCGCGGACCGGGTCCTCGGCGGGCGGCGGGTGGCGGGCGCCGGGAGCCTCACCCCTTGCTGACCGAGTGGCGGACGTCCCGCCCCTCGACGAAGTAGATGACGTCCTCGGCGATGTTCGTGGCGTGGTCGGCGATGCGCTCGAGGTTCCGCGAGATCAGCAGCAGGTGAAGCGCCCGGGTGACCGTCCGCGGGTCCTCGATCATGTAGGTCAGCAGCTCGCGGAAGAGCTGCTTGTAGAGGCCGTCGACCGCGTCGTCGCTGGCGAGCACCGCCGTCGCCAGCTCGGTGTCGCGGTTGACGAAAGCATCCAGGCTCTGGCGCACCATCGTCTGGACCAGCTCGGAGAGGTGCGGCAGGTCGATGTAGGGCTTGAGAGGCGGCAGCTCGACGAGCTGCTCGGCCGACTGCGCGATGTTGACCGCGGAATCGCCGATGCGCTCGAGGTCGCTGTTGATCTTCATCACCGCGACCAGGAAGCGCAGGTCGACGGCGGTGGGCTGCCGGCGGCCCAGGATGCTGTGGCAGAAGTCGTCGATCTCCATCTCCAGCTGGTCGACGGTGCGGTCGCTGGCGATGACCTCGGCGCACAGCGCGGCATTGCGCTCGAGCAGCGCCTGGGTCGCCTTGGCGACCATGCTCTCGACCATCCCGGCCATGCGGAGCAGGCTGTGCCGGATGCGGTCGAGGTCTTGATCCAGCCGTCGTTCCATGGAGTCTCCATTCCCTCTCTTCGACGCCGGATCTTACCTGCTCCCGCCGTGGATAGAAAGCCGAGCGGCCCTCGGCCGGTGACAGCTTGCCGTCGGCCAGGTGACGGGCGCATGGCGACGAACAGCGATCCGCCGCCTACGTCGCGCCGGTCAGCAGGCGCCCTTCCATGGCGTCGCGCACGCCCAGGCCCAGCTCTCGCCAGACACGGTCCTGGCGGCGTTGCAGCCGCCGGTAGGCGCGGGCGATGTCGAGGACGAGCAGGATGCGGACCGAGGCGCACGCCAGCTCGCCGGTGCGATGCATACCGATGCGCTCGAAGCCGAGGACGCGGGTGTGGAAGCCGAGCGGCGAGTGTGGGTCGTCGGCGAAGACCGAGGTGAGGAAGTGGGTGTAGCCGCGCTCGACCACCTCGACGATCGCCGCCCGCATCAGCCTGAGGACGACGCGGATGTTGCGCCGGTAGCGGGGAACGATCATGAAGCGGCCGATGTCGACGAAGCGGCCGCGGCGCTGCAGGGCGGCGAGGTCGACGTCCGGCGCGAGGCTGACGCCGAGCTCGGCGGGAAGCTCGAGGGGCGGGTCGTAGACCAGGCGGATGACGCCGGCCGGCTTGCCGTCGACGGTGACCAGGAACCAGGAGCGGTCGCCGGTGCTGCCGGCATCGGCGGGCACCTCCGCGCCGGCGTCGGCGATCCACCGCTTCTCGCGCCGGTAGACCGCCTCGATCACCAGCAGCGCCTTGTCCCGGTCGGCGCTCGACACGACCTTCCTCGCTGCCACGGTGCTGCGGATTCTCATTCTCATGTCTCCTCCGCTCCGCGGCCGCCGCGCCTGCCGGCCCGGTACTCCCGGCCGAGCTGGACGGCCAGGGCGCTCATGACGCGGTCGACCACGCGCCGCGCCAGCTCCCGGCGCGGACCCGCGGCCGCCGCCAACCGCCGCTCGGCGGCGCAGTCGAGCGGCTCGCCGATCGACAGCACCATGCGGCATCGCCCATGCGGCGGCCGAGACGGATAGCGGATCGCGACCGGCACCACCGGCACGCCGGCGCGGAGAGCGAGCTCGCCCAGCCCCAGGCGGCCGCGCAGCAGGCGGCCGGCGTCACGGTTGCGGCTGCCCTCGGGGAAGATGCCGACGCTCTCGCCCCGCCGCACGTGCTCGAGGCAGGCGTCGAGCACCGGCCGCCGCGCCCGCTCGCGGCGGTGGGCTTCGCGCCAGCGGCAGCGGGCGGGCTTGCGGTAGACCGGGATCGGCTCGGACAGGCGCAGCAGCCAGCCCAGCCCGGGAGCCTCGACGAACATCCAGTCGGCGAGGAAGTGCAGGGGAGCGCCGCGGCGCAGGTAGAGCAGGACGGTGGGCGCCAGCAGGGCCTCGAGCGCGTTGCTGTGGTTGAGGGCGAAGATCGCGGGCTCGGGCACCGCCGCCAACCGCTCGCGGTGCTCGACCGCGACCAGCTGTCCCATGGTCAGCATCAGGACGCGGCACAGCCGCCGCGCGATCGGGCGCCGGAAGTGCGGCAGCGGAGCGGTCAGCGGTGCGAGACCGGCGTGCCAGGCAACGGGGGAGGCGCCAAGGCGGGGCGCGTGGAAGGCGGCAGGGGTGGCTGCCGCCGCCGATTCATGGGCCGTCCGCTCCATCGACGCCATCTATGACAGGGCGCCATGGAACCCCGGTTGCGGCGGGGTGCCGCCACCGTGACAAGCAGGCCGGGCAGGGGGGCAGGGGATGCTCGGGAGGCGGGCGCGGGCGGGCGCGCCCGGGGCCGCCGCGACGGCCCCGGGCTGCCGGAGATCTCAGTAGTACCAGACCTGCATCTGGACGGTGAACTCGTTGGTGTTCTTGATCGGGGCGATGGAGTCGATGCGCAGGTACATCCCGGTGAACTTGAGGTTCTGCCCGGCGACGTAGTAGTTCAGTCCGCCGCCGAACCGGGTCTGGTTCAGGCCGCTTTCCTTCGAGCTGCTGAAGTCCTGCTTCTCCCACCTGCCGAACGGCTGGACCTTGCCCTGCTTCAGGTAGTAGGCCAGCTCCGCCAGGTAGTCGTTCTGGCGCGGGATCGTCAGCAGGAAGGTGCCGCCGTCGTAGTGGACCCACTGGACCTGGCCGCCGAACTCGTCGCCCGCGTTCACCGGGATGGTCCAGAAGACCTCGCCGTTGTAGGCGTGGTAGCTGCTCTGCCCGTCGTAACCCGCGAAGAGGTTCAGCATCTTCTTCTTGCCCAGGCTCGTGCCGGTGAGGACGTAGCCGGTGTCCCGCTCGAAGAAGTTGTACTGCAGGAACCCGGCGGTGCGGAAGCCGTTGCGAGACCCCGTCTCCCGGATCCCCTGCATGAGGGCGAAGCGGTACTCGAGCTTCTCCTCGGGCAGGACGTAGCCCCTGATCATGGCGCCGGTGTCGCGCAGCGCGCTCAACCCCGTGGGAGCGTTGTTGACCGTCGTCGTCGCACTGAGGTCGACCGTGAAGTAGGTCAGCGTCGACTGCAGGCCGTTGCGGGCGAACGGCAGCAGGAACAGGCCGCCGCCGAGGATGAACGCGTCGTCGACCTTCCACTCCATGAGGGCATCCTGGACCAGGAAGCCGGTGTTCAGCGCCTTCGGCGCCTTGCCGAGGTTCGGGTCGTCCGTCTGGAAGAAGAAGGTGACGTTCGGGGCCACCTGGCCGGTGATGAGGAGCCGGTCCCGCCGCAGGTAGAGGTTCTCGGCGTAGCCGCGGGTCTCCGCGCTCTGCAGCCAGTCGCCCCAGCCCTGCATCTGGATGCCGAAGCGGAACCAGACGTCGTCGTTGACCTTGATGATCGCCTGGGCGCTCGCCGCGGCGGGCAGCACGATCGCCGCCAAGGCCAGGGCGACGACGATCAACCGTCCCATCGAGTGTCGCTTCATCTGGACCTCCCTTTCAGTGCGTTCATTTTCGTTCGGCTCGCGGGCCGGAGTTGAAGAGCTCATGGTCCGACGATCGGCATCGCCGGGATCATCCACGACAGCACGGTCGCCTGCAGGAGCACGAGGACGCCGACGAGCGAGGCCAGGGCGATGCTGTGCCAGAAGACGTAGCGCAGGATCTCTCCCTCGTTGCCCTGCTGGCCGGTGGCGACGCCGGCCACCACGATGCTCTGGGCGTCGATCATCTTGCCCATGACGCCGCCGCTGCTGTTGCTGGCGCAGGCAAGGATGGGGCTCATCCCCAGCTGCTCGGCGCTCACCCGCTGCAGGCCCCCGAAGAGGACGTTCGAAGAGGTGTCGCTGCCGGTCAGCGCCACCCCCAGCCACCCGAGCAGCGGCGAGAAGAACGGGAACAGCGGGCCGGTGGCCGCGAAGGCCAGCCCCATGGTGGCGTCGAGGCCGCCGTAGCGCGTCGTGAAGCCCAGGGCGAGCATCGCGGCGATGGTCAGCAGCGACCACTTCACCCGCATCAGCGTCCGCCAGAAGATCTTCAGCAGCTCGAGGAAGGAGAAGCCGAGCACCAGGCCGCTGACGATGCCGGTCAGCAGCAGGGCGGTGCCGGTGGCCGAGAGCCAGTTGAAGGTGTACACCGCCGCCTCGGGCGTCGGCTTCTTCACCACCGGCGGCGTGCGCACGACCGCCTTGTCGAGCGCCGGCACCGGGACGTTGATGACCGAGCGCTTGTTCAGGAAGTTCTCGTGGCCCTTGGCGCCGCCGTTCAGGACGTCCTTGAAGGCCGGGTAGCCCCAGGCGAAGACGAAGATGCAGAGCAGGATCCAGGGGACGAAGGCCTTGAACGCGGTGCTCGGGGCGTGCTCGGGCCGTGCCGCCGCCTCGGCCGCGCGCTCGTCCTCCGACTCGTGCTCGAAGCTCCAGGTCGTCTTCGGCTGCCAGAAGCGGAGCAGAATGACCAGCGACACGATCGAGACGATCGCGCCGATGATGTCGACCAGGGTCGGGCCGACGTAGTTGCTGACCAGGAACTGGGTGATCGCGAAGCTCAGGCCGGCGGTCAGGCAGGCCGGCCAGACCTCGCGCATCGCCCGGCGCCCGGACATCGCCCAGACCAGCCAGAAGGGGACGAGGACCGAGAAGAACGGCAGCTGCCGCCCGACCATGGCGCTGAGCTCGCGCTCCGGCAACCCGGTAACCTTGGCGAGGGTGATGACCGGGGTGCCGAGCGCGCCGTAGGCGACCGGCGCGGTGTTGCCGAGCAGCGCCAGGCCGGCGGCCTGCAGCGGCCGGAACCCCAGGCCGATCAGCATCGCGCCGCAGATCGCCACCGGCGTGCCGAAGCCGGAGGCGCCCTCGATGAAGGCGCCGAAGCTGAAGCCGACGAGCAGCAGCTGGATGCGCCGGTCGCTGGCGAGCCCGGCGATGGTGTGCTTCATGACCTCGAAGTCGCCGGATGCGACGGTGATGTCGTAGACGAAGATGGCGCCGAGGATGATCCAGCCGATCGGCAGCAGCCCGAAGGCGGCGCCGCTGCCGGCGGCGGCAAGCGCCAGCTTCGACGGCATGCCGAACACGAAGATGGCGATCAAGAGCGAGGTCGCGAGCCCGAGGAGCGCAGCCCAGTGGGCCTTGACGTGGGCGAGGGCCAGGAGGCCGAGGAGCACCACCACCGGCAGAGCCGCCACCAGCGCCGACAAGAGCACGCTACCGTTGACAGGCATATACACCTGGTTCCAGGTCAGCATCTCTCTCTCCCTCCCTCTCCGCGGCCTAATTTGGTCAGAGGATACCACAGAGCCGCCCCGCCGCTGTCACCTGGCCGTCACGCGGCGGAGGGTCCTTTTCCTCGCGACCCTGGCGACGGGGGTTGCGGGTCAGGCGGTTTCGGCGGCCGCGGGCGCGGGGGGCTCGGCGGTCGCGAGAGAGCCGAGCGGCAGGAAGACGCGGAAGGTGGTGCCGCGGCCCATGCGGCTCTCGACCTCGACGTGGCCGCCGTGGGACTGGGCGAGGTGCTTGACGATCGCCAGCCCGAGGCCGGTGCCGCCTTCCTCGCGGGCGCGCCCCTTGTCGACCCGGTAGAAGCGCTCGAAGATGCGACCCAGGGCCTCCGGCGGGATGCCGATGCCGGTGTCGCTGACCGCGATCACCACCTCGGCGCCGGCCGGCGCGAGGCGCAGCAGCACCTCGCCGCCGGGGCGGTTGTACTTGATGGCGTTGTCGAGCAGGTTGACCAGCAGGCGCTCGAGGCCGTCGGCGTCGCCGGGGATGCGGGGCAGCGGCTGCTCGTCGATCGCCAGGCGGACGCGCTTCTCGCGCGCCGCCGCGGCCAGCGTCTCGACGGCGCGCTGGGCGAGGGCCGAGAGGTCGACCGGCTCGCGCTCGGCCACCGCCTGGCCGGCGCCCTCCAGCCGCGACAGGGTGAGCAGGTCGTCGAGCAGGGCCTGCAGGCGCCGGCACTGCCAGAGCAGCCGCTCGGTGAAGCGGCGGGCCGTCTCCTCCTCTTGCAGCGCGCCGTCGCGCAGCGTCTCGGCATAGCCGCGGATCGCCGCCAGCGGCGTCTTCAGCTCGTGCGAGACGTTGGCCACGAAGTCCCGCCGCATGTCGGCGACCCGCGTCAGCTCGGTGGTGTCGCGGGCCACCACGACCGCGCCGCGCTCGCCGCCCGAGAGCGCCGCCGAGGCCAGCAGCAGGGTGCGGCGCTCCGGCACCGAGAGCTCGATCTGGCCGCTCTGCGGGCCGCCCTGCCGCAGCGTGTCGGCGACGACGCGGCCGAGCTCCGGCTGGCGGCTGAGCTCGAGCAGCGGCTTGCCGGCCACCTCGCCGGCGAGGTCGAAGAGCCGGCGGAAGGCGGGATTGGCCGAGGAGACGCGGCCGTCGGGCCCCACCACCAGCACTCCCTCGGACATGCTGGCGAGAATCGATTGCAGGTGATCGCGCTCGCTGCGCACCGCCGCGAACTGCGCCTCGGCCGTCTCGGCCAGGCGGTTCAGCGAGCGCGACAGCGGGGCCAGCTCCTCGCCTGCCGCCTCCTCGACCCGCCGCGCCTGGCCGCTGGCCAGCTCGCCGGCGCCGGCGATCAGCCGCGCCAGCGGGCGGACGAGGCGGCGGTCGATCCACCAGGCGAAGACCAGGATGCCGGCGCCGGCGCCGCCGATGACCAGGGCGAGGGCGGCAGGCAGGGCCGCGAAGGCGTCGAGCCGGCGCGCGCCCTCGAGAGGGGGGGGGGCCTGCCGGACGAGGCCCGGCAGCAGCACCCAGAGCAGCGCGCCGGCGGCCAGCGCCACGGCCAGTGCCGGCCAGAAAGGCGTCAGGCGGAGCCGGGGCCGGGGCCGCATCCGGAGGGGCTCAGGGCCGCAGCCGGTAGCCGACCCCGATCACCGTCTCGATACGTTCTGCCTCGGGGCCGAGCTTGCGGCGCAGGCGACGGATGTGGGTGTCCACGGTGCGGCTGTCGATGTCCTCGGCGTAGCCCCAGACGTCGGAGAGGAGCTGGCCGCGGGTCTGCACCCGGCCGCAGCGCTCGAGCAGCAGGCGGAGCAGCCGGAACTCGGTGGCGGTGAGCGGCATCTCCTTGCCGCGCACCCGCAGCTGGTGGCCCGAGACGTCGAGCTCGATGCCGCCGACCTCGATCAGCTCGACCACGCTCTCCTCCTGCTGGAAGCGGCGCAGCACCGCCTTGACCCGCAGCACCACCTCGCGCGGGCTGAACGGCTTGCTGATGTAGTCGTCGGCGCCCAGCTCGAGGCCGACGATGCGGTCCACCTCTTCGCCGCGGGCGGTGAGCATGACGATCGGCAGCCGGGAGGTGAGCGGGTCGCGCTTGAGCATCCGCGTCAGCTCGAGGCCGTCGATGCCGGGCAACATCAGGTCGAGCAGGATGAGGTCCGGGTTGTCGCGGCGGACCGCGTCGAAGCCGGTGTCGCCGCGGCGCGCCGTCTCCACGTCGAAGCCTTCCTTCTCGAGGTTGTACTGCAGGACTTCGGCGATGTCGGGCTCGTCCTCGATGACCAGGATCTTCTCGCGTGCCATGGATCGAGAGCGTAACACGCAGATTCCACAGCTTCTGTGGAAATCCCTGCGGAAAAGCGGCCGAGAATCGCCGCCAGCCCGCCTCGCTGGCCGCTTTGAACGCTTTGAACAGCGGCCTGTGCAACTCTCGTAAGTGGATGCAAACAAACAGCTTGTAAATCTTGGCTCGAGGCCGTCGCGAGGCCGGGGCGGAAGTGCGGCGAGATTTCCACAGGCAGGCAGGTGAATTCCCGGTTAGGGTTGTGTTAACTCTATGTGACAGCGAGATTTAGGCTCGGCGGCGAGGTCTTCGAGGCCTGAAATCACAAGTCGCGGCAGGGTGTCAATAGGGGCGTGCCATGCCACCCGGCGCGATGTGCGTATGCTTGCGGGCCACCTTTGCGCCGGACTTCATCTGCCTGTACGCTCGTGGACGGCGAATCCCGCACACTCACCTCTTCCTCGTGCCCAGTCGAAGCGGGGACGTCCTCGACGGTGTCTTCAATGCCCTGGAGCGATTCCAGGAATCGCCGCGGGAGCTTGCCGCGCTCGAGGAGGAGTCGCGGTTGCTTCAGGCGGCCGCAGCGATTCGGGCGCCGCGGGCGCGCTGACGGCGGCGAGATCGCCGCGCAGGCGCTCGAGATCCGCCTGCCGGCGCTCGAGCCGGATCATCTCCTCACGCACCCGTCCGGCGCCTCCGGCGTGCGCCGCCGCGGCCTGCTCGAGCGCCAGCGCCGCGGCGGCGCCGATCTCGGAGAGCTGTCCCCGGATCTCGGCTTGCAGGCGCCGCCGGCTCTCCACCAGCCTCTCTTGGAAGTCGTTGACCACCCGCGCGCTGTTCGTCGCGAGCAGCCGCCGCAGGTAGCGCTCGGCGTGGCCGGCGGCACGTCTCCTGGCCAGGAGCGGGAGAGCGGCGGCCAGGAGCCAGTTCAGCGGCGGTTCGGCAAGCGTCAGCTGATCGTTGAAGGCGAAGCGCCCGGCGGCTCTGAACCCGGCCTCGGGGGGGAGCGCCCAGGGCAGGCCCGCGAGGTCGGGGTCGGCCGTGAGCCGACCGAGGAGCTCGTTCGCCAGGTCCACGTGCCGGGCGGCGGCCGCGCGGTAGAGCCGCTCGGCCTCCGGGTGCAGCGCGTCCCGCCAGCGCGACACTCGGCGGCGGGCGATCCTCCGCGCCCGCTCGGCCATCCCGCCGCCGCCACGGTCACCGCCGCCGCCACCGGCGGCGCTGCTCTCCTGCCGCAAGGTCTCGCCAAGCTCCGTGCCGGCCCTCGGCAGCTCGGCGGCGAGGAACCGCTCGCGCTCCGCGCCGAGCCGCTGGCGGAAGCGCTCCTCCTCGGCCAGGAGCAGCGGCTCGAGGTCGGCGGCGGAGCGCTCGGCGGCGGCGATGGCGAGGCGCAGGCGCTCGAGACGCTCCATCGAGGCGGCGAGGGGACGCGCCAGGGCCTCGCGCCACTCTCGGAGCCTGGTTGCCAGCCTGGCCGCGAGCAGCGCTTCACCGCGTTCGCCGGCGGCACGGACCAGCTGCGCGCCGGCGGCGGCGGCGAGCGCCGCGAGCTCGCCGGTCAGCGCCTCCCAGTCCCGCGGCGGTCCCTCGCCGCACAGGCGCTCCGCCGCGCTGACCTGGTAGATAGGGCCCGCGGGCCGCCCCAGGCGGTGCGAGAGGACCTGGCGGGTGAACTCCAGCACCTGCCCGCGCTCGCTGTCAGGCAGGCGGTCCGACTTGTTGAGCACCAGCAGCAAGGGCGCCTGCCCCTGGGCGAGATCGGCCAGCATTCCGAGCTCGTCGCCGGAGATCGGCGGGTCGGCGCCGAGCACGGCGATGACGGCGTCGATCTGCGGCACGAAGTCCCGCGTCGCGGCGGCGGCCGCCGGCGACGTCGATCCCAGGCCCGGCGTGTCCACGAGACACATTCCCGAGCGGAGCAGCGGATGCGGCACGTAGACCTCCACGGCGCGAACGCCGCGGACATTGCCGGGATTGCGGGCTGCGGAGACATAGGCGGCGAGCTCCGCGGGGTCGACGTCCTCCCAGTCGTTCGCCACCAGCACGCGCGCCGCCCGCCTCGGGCCATGGCGAACGACGGTGACCACGGAGGTGACCGGCACGACCCCCGCGGGCAGGATCGCATCCTCCACCAGTGCGTCGATCAGGGTCGACTTGCCGCGCTTGAACTGGCCGACGCAGGCGACGAAGAAGCGACCCTCCTCGACCCGGCGCGCCAGCGCCTCGGCGTCGGCGGCGATCGCGCCGGCGCCCGCCTCGCGGGCGATCCGGGCGAGCTCGCCGAGCCTGGCAGGCTGCGAACGAGCACCGTTCGAGGTCGCTTCCGGCGGGTGCCGGGGACCGCGGCTCTCGCGCATCGCTGGCGTCAAGGGCCGGAGCTCGCGAGCCGGTCCTCGTAATCGCCCTTGTCGATCACCCTCGCCGCCACCAGGGCGCCGGCCAGGGCGCTGACCAGGCGCTCGAGGCGCCGTAGCCGGTCGTCGACCTGGGCGAGCCTCGCCGACTCGGGAGATGGGGAGGTGGACTCGTCGCGAAGCGTCGGTACGCCCATGGAATGACTCCTCCTCTTGCGGGGTGCCGCGGGCAACCGGCGGCCCGCGCGGCACCGCTCGGCTCTCGGGGCCGAGCGTCACAGGAGTCATTGGCAGCTCCGGACGGAGCTGCGGTTGAGGGCGGACTCCACCGCCTCTGCCCGCGGATGATAGCGAATCCGCGGGCCAGGGTGAAGCGAGCGTGCGCGCTTGACCGTGCGCCGAGCCGGGGGTTAGCATCGACGGCTGTAGACGGGGCGATGGAGTCCGCCCCCGATTCGCCGCCGATCGCCGCCGACCGCCGCCGACCGCGCCATGGCCGGAAGGTGGGCGTGCTGATGACTCCTACTTTTCACCGTGGGTCGAAAGTAGGAGTCGCTCGTGGAAAGCAGGCGATTGCTGGCTTCGCACTGGCTCGGGCTCGCCCTGGCCGCCCCTCTCGCCGCCCTCGCGCCGCGCCTCCCCACCTCCCTCTCGAAGATCCTCGCCGGCGCCATCGCCGGCGCCATTGCCGTTGCCCGGCTGGCGGCCGGCGCGTGAAGGCGAGCGAACCGGGCGCCACGGCGCCCTCGAGCCGGACGGCGCTGCGCTTCGTGCTCCTGGTGGGCGCGATGAGCTTCTTCGCCGACTTCGCCTACGAAGGCGCCCGCTCCATCCTCGGTCCGTACCTGGCGATCCTGGGGGCGACCGGCGCCGCGGTCGGCGTCGTCACCGGCTTCGGCGAGCTCGCCGGCTACGGCCTGCGGCTGGTGTCGGGCCGGCTCGCGGACCGGACGCGGCGATTCTGGCCGATCACCATCGCCGGCTACGTCGTGCAGATGGCGGCGGTGCCCGCGCTGGCGCTCGCCGGCAGCTGGCCGGCCGCTGCGGCTCTGCTGATCCTCGAGCGGATCGGCAAGGCGACCCGCAACCCGCCACGCGACGTCATGCTCTCGCACGCCGGCAAGCAGATGGGCGGGTACGGTTGGGCGTTCGGCCTCCACGAGGCGCTCGACCAGTTCGGCGCCCTCGTCGGCCCCCTGGTGGTGGCCGCGGTGCTGGCGGGGCGCGGCGACTACCGCCTGGCCTTCGCCGCCCTTGCCGCCCCCGCGGTCGTCACCCTGGCGCTCCTCGCCGCCGCCCGTCTGCTCTACCCGCGCCCCGAGGAGATGGAGAGCCGGGCGCCGGACGTTCAGGGCGCAGGGCTGCCGCGGGTGTTCTGGATCTATCTCGGCGGCGCGGCCCTGGTGGCCGCCGGCTTCGCGGACTTCCCGCTCATCGCGTTCCATTTCCAGCGGACCGCGAGGGTGACCGGCAGCTGGGTGCCGGTCTTCTACGCCGTCGCCATGGGGACGAGCGGGGCCGGCTCGCTGGTCCTGGGCAGGCTCTTCGACCGGCGGGGGCTCGGCATCCTGCTTCCCCTCACCGTCGTCGCGGCGGCGTTCGCGCCGCTCGTCTTCTTCGGCGGGTTCTGGGCGGCCCTCGCCGGTGCCGCCCTCTGGGGCCTCGGCATGGGCGTCCACGAGTCGATCGTGCCCGCGGCGGTCGCGCCGATGGTGCCGGCCGCGCGCCGCGCCTCGGCGTACGGCCTCTTCACCGCGGCCTACGGGCTCGCCTGGTTCCTGGGCAGCGCCATCATCGGGGTGCTCTACGACCGCTCGGTGACCGCCACCGCCATCGCCTGCGTCGCCTTCCAGCTGGCGGCGCTGCCGCTCTTCTACGCCTGCTGGCGGCGCTCGCCGGGACCGCCGGTGCGATGACGGAGCGGAGGTCCCCGGGACCGCGGCGTGCCCGTCCCGCGCGGCATCCTCGGGCCGCCGGCCTGCCGCCCTCGCCGCCTCCCCGCGCGGGCGCCGCGCTGCCGTTCGTGGGCCGCGAGCAGGAAACCGCCGCTCTGGCCGCCGCACTCGCCGCGGGCCTCAACGTCGTCGTCGAAGGCAAGTACGGGATGGGTCGGACGGCGCTGCTGCGCCAGGTCGAGGCGGCGCTGGGCCGGGCGTACCGGTTCGCCTTCGCCGACGGCGACCTCACGCCGGCCGCCATCTGTGAGCAGTGGCTGGCCGCCCTGGCCGGTGCGAAGCGGCGGCGGCCCGAGCGCTATCTGGCCGTGCGTGCCGCGCTGCTGCGGGTCCCCCTGGCCGACCCGCGGCCCCACGTCCTGGTGCTCGACAACCTCTGCCGGCTCACGCCGCCCAAGGCCGACCTGATCCGCCGCCTGGCGAGCTGCGGCCGGTTCCGGCTGGCGGCGATCCTC
>DATDGZ010000223.1:0-25999 GCA_036521795.1 Thermoanaerobaculia bacterium
GGTTGCCGCTCCCCTCGCCGGGCCCGTCCCGCACCACCACCACCGACTCGCGCACGGCCGGATGAGCGTCCAGCGCCGCCTCGATCTCGCCGAGCTCGATGCGGACGCCCCGCAGCTTCACCTGGTGGTCGCGACGCCCCAGGAACTCGATCTCGCCGTCCGGCCGGAAGCGGGCCAGATCGCCGGTCTGGTACAGGCGCGATCCCGGTGCCCCCGGCATCCCCGCCGCCCCGGCCGCCCCGGCCGCGCCCGGCGCGTTCCACGGCCGGGCGCCGTCGCCTCGCGCGCGGCCGCTCCAGGGATCGGGCACGAAGCGCTCGGCCGTCAGCGCCGGCCGCCCCAGGTAGCCGCGGGCGAGCCCGGCGCCGCCGATGTAGAGCTCGCCGGGGACGCCGATGGGCACCGGGTCGAGCCGGCGGTCGAGCAGCAGGATGGAGGTGTTGGCGATGGGGCGTCCGATCGGCACGACCCGCCGCCGGCCGCCCTCGCGGCAGGCATGGAAGGTCACGTCGATGGCCGCTTCCGTCGGCCCGTAGAGGTGGTGCAGCCGGACCCCCGGCAGCAGCTTCAAGAAGCGCTCCTCGAGCTCGCAGCTCAGCGCCTCGCCGCCGACGAACACCCGGCGCAGGCTGCGGCACGCCGCGCCGAGGCCGGGCTGCTCCAGGAACGCCTGCAGCATCGCGGGGACGAAGTGCACCGTGGTGACCTGGTGCTCCCGGATGAGCTCGGCGAGCCGCGGCGGGTCCCGGTGGGCTCCGGGGGGCGCCACCACCATGCGGGCGCCGGCCAGCAGCGTCCAGAAGAGCTCCCACACCGAAACGTCGAAGCTGAAGGGTGTCTTGTGCAACACCCGATCGCCGGGCGCGAGGCGGTAGGCGTGCTGCGCCCAGAGGAGGCGGTTGACGATGGCGCGGTGCGGCACCACCACACCCTTCGGCCGGCCGGTCGAGCCGGAGGTATAGAGCGCATAGGCCGCGCCATCCGCGGCGCCCGCGGCGCCCGCGGCGCCGGTGAGCGCCGCCCTGCCTGCACCGGCACCGCCACCGCCGCCCGCGGCCGGCGCGGCCCCCGGCCCCTCCGGAGCGTCCACCGGCCGGGCGGCGAGGTCGAGCACTCTGCCGCCCACCGCCAGGCGCTCCGGCACCGGGCGGAGCCGCTCCAGCAGCCGGCCCTCGACGAGCAGGGCGGCCACCCCCGAGTCCTCGAGCACGTAGGCGAGCCGCTCCGGCGGGTCCTCGGGGTCGACGGGCAGGTAGGCCGCGCCCGCCAGCAGCGTGCCGAGCAGCGCCACGACCATCTCGACCGAGCGCTCGCCGGCGACGCCCACCAGCGAGTCCGCCGCCACGCCCAGCCGGCGCAGGCGCGCCGCCACGGCGCCGGCCCGCCGCAGCAGCTCCTCGTAGGTGAGGCGCTCGGCACCGTGCTCCAGCGCCACCGCGGCGGGGGTCCGCGCCGCCTGCTCGACGATCAGCTCGTGCAGGCAGGCCGCCGCGGGCCAAGCGGTGGCGGTGTCGTTCCAAGCCGTCAGCAGCTGGTGGCTCTCCGCCTCGGACAGCAGCGAGAGAGTCGAGATCGGCGAACGGGCGCCGGCCGCCGCACCGGCGTGAGCGTCGGCGGCAACCGACGCGATGAGGGTGCGAAGCTGCGCCAGCATGCGAGCGGCGGTGCTGCCATCGAACAGATCGCTGCTGAACTGCAGCGAGCAGGCGAGCGCACCCTCGATCTCCGCCGCGAGCAGCGTCAGGTCGACCTGGGCGCTCTGCCGCGGCAGCTTGAGCGAGCGCAGCGTCAGGCCTCCGAGATCGAGGCTTGCCCCGGCCTCGCCCAGGGCGAAGGCGCCCAAGCCGGCGGCGCCGGCGCCACGGCGCGGGCCACGGCGACGGCCGCCCGGGCCTCCCGGGCCCTGCCGCCGCTCCCGGTAGAGCACCAACGTCGCTTGGCAGGCCGGCGAGCGGCTGGGGTCTCGCTCGCCGCCCAGCCGCTCGGCGAGCAGCGGGAAGGGGAAGTCCTGGTGAGCGAAGGCCGCGACCGCCGCCTCGCGCACGCGGCCGAGGAGCTCGCCGAAGCAGGGGTCTCCCGCCATCTCGCCCCGGATCACCACCGGGTTGACGAGATAGCCGACGAGCCCGGCCAGCTCGGGCGCGCGCCGCCCGGAAGCCGGGGTGCCCACCCGCAGCTCCTCCTGGCCGGTGTAGCGGTGGAGCAGCACCAGGAAGGCGGCGAGCAGCGTCATGAACGGCGTGGCCCCGGCGTCGCGGCCGAGGGCCTGCAAGCGCGCGAAGAGCTCGCCCGCCAACCGGAGCGCCCGCGAGCCCCCGCGGAAGCTCTGCAGCGGCGGCCGCGGCCTGTCGGTGGGCAGGTCGAGCGGCGGCGCCTCCGGCGGCAGCGCCGCGCGCCAGTAGGCCCAGTGGCGCTCTCCCTCGGCCCCGGCCAGCCGCTCGGCCGCCGCTGCCGTGAGCTCGGCCAGGGAGCCGCGCAACGGTGCCAGGGACTGTCCCCGCAGCAGCGCTCCCAGCTCCTCGAGCAGCACGCCCACCGACCAGAAGTCGGCGACGATGTGATGCACGGCGAGCAGCAACACCTGGCCGCCGCTCTCGGGCCGGCCCCCGCGAGCGAAGAGCGCGACCCGGAGCAACGGTCCGGTGGCGAGGTCGAAGGGTCGCCACGCCTCGGCGGCCAGGCGCGCGGCGAGCTGCCCCTCGCTCCATGCGGCGGCGTCCTCGACGAGGAAGGAGAAGGAGGGAGCCTCGTGCACCACCTGCACCGGCTCCTCGCCGTCCAGCTCGAACGTGGTGCGGAGCGAGGGATGGCGCTGGACCAGCGTCCGCAGCGCCCGCTCGAGCGCATCCGCGGCAAGCGCCTGCCGCGTGGTACGCGCCGCGCCGGCGAGGACGTAGGCCGGGTTGCCGCCGGCGACCCTGCGGTCGAGCAGCCAGAGGGCGCGCTGGCCCCACGACAGCGGTGAGCGCGGCGCCGGCGCCGGCCGCGGCGGTGCCGGTGCGGTGTCGCTGGGCAGCGCCGGTGCGGTGCCGGTGCAGGGCGCCGGCATCGTGAGCCGCGCCAGGATCAGCTCGCACAGCTCGCTCAAGCTCGGTCCCTCGAGCAGCGCGGCCGGGGCCAGCTCGACTCCGAGGCCGGACTCGATTGCTCCCGCCAGCTCGGCGGCTGCCAGCGAGTCGAGCCCGAGCGCGATCAGGGAACGGTCCGCGGGCAGCCGCGCGCCTGGCACCTCGAGGATCGGCGCCGCCTGCCGGCGCAGCCAGGCCACGAGCAGGAGTGAGCGCTCCGGTGGCGGCGCCGCCAGGATGCGCTGGCGCGCGCCGCCCATGCCCGGGGACTCGGACGGCGGCACACCGCCGGCCATGGCCGTGGTCAAGGCTCGATCTCCTGTCGTGCAGTGCCCCGGCCGAAAAGCCGGGCCGTGATACCCGCTACTCGTACTGAAGTGCGACGAGTGGGTCCGATCGCGATGCGCGGTACGCGGGCAGGGCGCTGGCCAGCAGCCCCACCGCCAAGAGCACGAGCGACACCGCGCAGAAGGTGGCCGGGTCGGCGCTGCCGATCTCGAAGAGCTGCGCCTGCAGCAGGCGGGTGAGAGCCAGGGCGGCGGCCAGTCCCGCCCCGAGCCCGATGAGGATCAGCTGCATCGCCTGGCCCACCACCAGGCCGAGGACGTCACGGCGCCGGGCCCCCAGCGCCATGCGCAGCCCGATCTCATGGACTCTCTGGCTCACCGAGTAGGAGACGATGCCGTAGATGCTGATCGCGCCGAGGAGCAGCGCCAGGCCGGCGAACACCGCCAGCAGGCGCATGATCAGGCGCGGCCCGCCGATCGATTCGTAGAGGACCGACTCCATGGTCTGGATCTGCGAGACCGGGACGTCGCGGTCCACCGTCCAGACCCGGGACCGCGCATCGGCCGCCAGCCGCAGCGGGGCGGAGACCGTGCGCACCAGGAGCGTCATGGCGGCTCGCGGATAGCGGTCGAACTGGGCGTGCGGGCGGTACAGCGCCGGCATCGCGGCCGCCGCCTGCCCGTGGTGCTTGACGTCCCCCACCACGCCCACCACGGTCACCCAGTGGTTCTCACCTTCGAGCGCCGTGTACACCTGCTTGCCCAGGGGGCTCTCGCCCGGCCATACCCGGCGGGCCAGGGTCTGGTTGACCACGGCCACTGCCTGCGTTCCGAGCCGGTCCGTGGCGGCGAAGACCCGGCCCGCGAGCAGCGGCACGACGAGCGTCTGGAAGTACCCGGGAGTCACCACGATCCAGTCGACGTTGAGCGGCGGCGCCTGCGCGCCGGCCGGCCGGCCTTTCACGGTGAGGTCGGCGTTCCAGATCTCGCCGCCCAGCGGGCGCGATTGGGCGGCGCCGATCGCCACCACCCCCGGCAGCCGCTGGATGCGGTCCAGGACCTGGTCGTAGAAAGCGGTGATCTGCTGCAGCTTGGCGTAGCGGGAGCTGGGCAGATTCACCCGCAGGGTCAGCAGGTTCTCGGGACGAAAGCCGGGATCGACCTGCTGCAGCCGCCACAGGCTCCTGACCATCAGGCCGGCGCCGACCGCGAGCACCAGCGCGAGGCCCACCTGCAACGCGACCAGGACCTGGGCCAGGCGATGGCGGCGAGGGCCGGCCGTGGTGCTGCGGCCTCCCTCCTTGAGCGCCGGCTGCAGGTCCGTCTCGAGGCTCCGCAGGGCCGGCACCAGCCCGCTCGCGACGCCGGCCAGCAGCGCCAGCAGCAGCGAGAAGGCCACCACCCTGCCGTCGACGGCGATCTCGCCGAGGCGCGGCGTCTCCGGCGGCAGGTTCGCCACCAGCAGGCTCACTGCCCAGTAGGCCAGCAGCAGGCCGCAGGCTCCTCCAACCACCGCGAGCAGGGCGCTCTCGGTGAGGATCTGGCGCGCCACCTGCCGCGGCCGTGCCCCGAGAGCGGTGCGGATGGCGATCTCCTTGTAGCGCTCGACCGTCCGGGCCAGCTGCAGGTGCGCGACGTTGGCACAGGCGACCAGCAGCACGAAGATCACCGCCGCCGACAGCAAGAAGACGGTGCGCTCGAACCCGCCGGTGACGCGCTCCCGGAGCGACGCCACCCTGGGCGCACCAGGCTCCTCGTCACGCTCCTCGAATCGCTGCCGCATCCGCGGCACCAGGGCGGCGAGCTCGCTGCCGGCGGCGCGAGCGCTCCAACCCGGCCGCAGGCGGCCGAGCAGGTCGGCGAACTGGGCCTTGAAGTCGGCCCCCTGCGGGTCGAGGGTGGCCGGCAGCCAGAGCTCGGTGCCGTTGTCGAGCAGCTGGAACCCCGCCGGCATGACGCCGATCACGGTGTAGCGCTGGCCGTTGAGCTCGAGGCGCTGGCCGAGAGCCGCCGGGCTGGCGGCGAAGAGGCGCCGCCAGAGGCCGTCGGAGAGCAGCACCACGCGATCGTTGCCGGGCTGGTCATCCCCCGGCGCGAAGGAGCGGCCGATGGCCGCCTTGACGCCCAGCATGGCGAAGAGATCGGCGGTGGAGCGGGCCCCGAGCACCTCGAGCGGCTGGTCCCTGCCGGTCAGCGAGAAGCTCTCGCCGCCGACGTACAGGCCGAGCTTCGAGTAGGCGCGGCTGCTGTCGCGGAGGAACAGGAGCTCTTGCTTGGAGAAGGTGCGGTTGGGCCAGACGCTGACCAGGCGCCCGGGATCGGTGAAGGGCAGCGACCGGAGCATCACCGTATCGACGACGCTGAAGATCGCGCAGTTGACGCCGATGCCCAGCGCCAGGGTGGCCACCGCCACCAGCGTGAAGCCGGGGCGTTTGAGCAGCATGCGGCAGGCGTAGAGGAGGTCGCGCATGGTCGAAACAGTTTAACCGAGAGCTCGCAACATTGCCGGCAGCGCCGGCGCGCGGCGCGGCGGAGCGCTCAGGCCGGGCCGGCTTGCAGCTCGCGCAGCTCGCGCTCGACCTCCTCGTCCGACATCGCCGTCATCTCCAGCAGCAGCCGCGCGGCCTGCTCGATGGCCGGGCGCCGCGCGGCGTCTTCCAGCAGCGTCGCGGCGAGGCCCGCCACCGTGGCATCCGCGAACAGGGCGCGGAGGGGCAGCTCGACCTTCAGTGCATCGCGCACCCAGGCGGTGAGCTGCGTGGCCAGCAGCGAATGCCCGCCGAGATCGAAGAAGTCGTCGCCGGCGCCCACGCGCTCGATCTCCAGCAGCTCCGCGATCATGCCGGCCAACACCTCCTCGACCGGGTTGCGCGGCGGCACGTACGACCGCAGCTCCGGCCGCTCGCCGCTCGGCGCCGGCAGCGCCTGCCGGTCCACCTTGCCGGTCGCCGTGCGGGGCAGCCGCTCCAGCACCACGAGCTGCGCCGGCACCATGTAGTCGGGCAGTTGCTCCTGCAGCGCCTGGCGCAGCCGGGCCGCCAGCTCGGCGGCGCTCCCGCCGGCGGCCGCTCCACCCGCCCCGCCCACGCCGGCATAGGCCACCAGGCGCCGGTCGCCCGGCTGCTCGCCGCGCACCACGACCGCCACTTCCGCGACCTGCGGCTGCGCCGCCAGCAGCGCCTCGATCTCTCCCAGCTCGATGCGATAGCCGCGCACCTTGACCTGGTGGTCGCAGCGCCCCAGGTACTCGATCTCGCCGCTGGCCACGAAGCGGCCCAGGTCGCCGGTCCGGTAGAGCCGGCCGCCCGGCGTCTCCCCGCTGCCGAACGGGTCCGGCACGAAGCGCTCGGCGGTCAGCGCCGGCCGCCCCAGGTACCCGCGCGCGAGACCCGCGCCCGCCACGTACAGCTCGCCCGGCACCCCCAGCGGCACCGGGTTGCCGCTGAAGTCCAGGATGACCACGCGCAGGTCCGCGATCGCCGCTCCGATCGGGCTTCCCCGCCGCGGCGCCAGGTCCAGCAGCGCCAGCCGCCGCCAGGTCACGTGCACCGTCGTCTCGGTGATGCCGTACATGTTCACCAGCGCCGGCCGCTCGACCCCAAGCCGCTCCATCCACGGCCGCAGGGCTTCGACCTCGAGCGCCTCGCCGCCGAAGATCACCCAGCGCAGGCCAGGCGGCGCCGCGCCCAGGCTCTCTCCCGCCTCGCCCGCCGCTCGCAGCAGCGCACCGAACGCGGACGGCGTCTGGTTGAGCACGGTCACCCCCTGCCGTGACAGCAGCTCGTAGAAGGCCGCCGGCGAGCGGCGCTGCCAGCGCGGAACCAGGACCAGCCTGCCGCCGTAGGCCAGCGCTCCCCACAGTTCCCACACCGAGAAGTCGAAGGCGTAGGAATGGAACAGCGTCCAGACGTCTTCCGGCCCGAAGCCGTAGACCGCGGCGGTCGCCGCCAGCAGCCGTGCGACATTGGCGTGGGTGATCAGCACCCCCTTCGGGGCTCCTGTCGAGCCCGAGGTGTAGATGACGTAGGCAAGGTTCTCGGGCGTCACGCCGGTGATCGGCCGCCGCGCGCTCGCCGGCTCCGGCGCCGGCTCGTCGAGCGCCACCGGCAGCAGCCGGGGCAGGCCCGACCCCGTCCACACCGCGAATCGCTCCTCGAGGTGCGGCTCGGTCACCAGCAGCGCCACCGCCGCGTCCGCCAGGAGCAGCTCCCAGCGCACCCTGGGTTGGTGCGGGTCCAGCGGCAGGTAGGCGGCGCCCGCCTTGAGCGTTGCCAGGATCCCCAGCACCTGCGCCGGCGGGCTCTCGAGGCAGAGGCCGACCAGGCGCTCGGGCCCCGCTCCTGCCGACCGCAGCCGCCACGCCAGCCGGTTCGCCCGCGCCTCGAGCTCGCCATAGGTCCACCCGCCCCCCTCCCAGCTCACCGCCACGGCGCCCGGCGCCCGCTCCGCCTGCGCCTCGAACAGCTGGTGCAGGCAGCTGCCGGCCGGAGCGGCGCGACCCTCCCCTGCCAGCTCCACCAGCAGCTGGTGCCGCTCCGCCGCCGCGAGCAGCGGCAGCTCGGAGAGACGCCTCTCGGGTGCGCCGGCGGCGCCCGCCAGCAGCGTTTGGAAGTGGCCCAGCATGCGGACCGCGGTCGCCGGCTCGAAGAGGTCGGTCGAGAGCTCGAAGAGCAGCGTGATCTCGTCCGGCCTTCCCCCCAACCGCAGGCCGACCCCCTGCTCGCTTGGCAGCAGCACGGTGAGGTTGAGATCGAACTTCGCGGAGCGGTTGTGCGCGTCGAGGACCTCGAGCTCGAGCCCGGGCAGGGCGAGGTCGGGCATCGGCGTGTCCATGAACGCGAAGAAGACCTGGAAGAGCGGCGTGTGGCTCAGCGTGCGGTCGCCGCGCAGCGCGGCGACCAGCTTCTCGAACGGCAGGTCCTGGTTGGCGTAGGCGCCGATGCACACGGCGCGCACCCGCTCGACCAGCTGGGCGAACCGCGGATCGCCGGCGGCATCGACCCGCAGCGCCAGCGTATTGATGAGCATTCCCAGGAGCCCCTCGACCTCCACCACCCGGCGATTCGCGACACCGGTGCCCACCACCAGGTCGTCCTGGCCGGTGTAGCGCAGCAGCAGGGCGTCGAAGGCGGCCAGCATGGTCATGAAGAGGGTCGCGCCGAGCGACCGGTTGGCGGCGCGCAGGGCACGGCACAGCGGGGCGGGCAGCACCCAGGTCAGCTGCATCCCCGCGAAGCTCTGCACCCGCGGCCGCGGCCGGTCGGCGGGCAGGTCGAGCGTGGCGGGAGCGCCCGCGAGCCGCTCTTGCCAGTAGCGCAGCTGGCCGTCCAGCACTTCGTCCCGCAGCCACTGCCGCTGCCAGCAGGCGAAGTCGGCGTACTGCACCGCGAGCGCCGGCAGCGGCGCCGGAACGCCGGCGAGGAAGGCCCGGTAGAGCGCGACGAAATCGCGCAGCAGCACGCCCTGGGTCCAGCCGTCGTGGACCAGGTGGTGCTCGGTCATCGACAGCACGTGCTCGCGCCCGGCCAGGCGCACCAGGCGGAGGCGCAGGAGCGGGCCGCGCGCGAGATCGAAGGGCTGGCGTCCGAGGTCGAGGAGCAGCCGGCGCAAGCACGGCTCGCGGCCGGCGGCTGCGAGCGCCGCGAGATCCACGAGCGGCAGGGGCACCGGCGCCGGTAAATGGATCACCTGCACCGGCACGCCATCGACGGTCGGGAAGGTGGTGCGCAGGATCTCGTGGCGACGCACGATCTCGCCGAAGGTGCGGGCGACGAGGGCCGGGTCGAGCTCGCCGCGCATGCGCAGCGCCCGCGGCACGTGATAGGCGCGCAGCCCGGGGTTGAGCTGGGTCAGGAACCAGATCCGCTCCTGGGCGAAGGACAGGGGGAGCGGGCCATCGCGCGGCGCCGGCGCCAGGGGAGGCAGCTGCCGGCCCGGCGCCGCCGAGCCGCTCGCGCCGAGGGCCATGAGACGCGCCGCGAGCTGCGCCACGGTCGGCGTCTCGAACAAGTTGACCAGGGGCAGCTCCACCTGCACCATCGCGCGCAGCCGGGCGACGATCCGCATCGCCAGCAACGAGTGGCATCCCAGGGCGAAGAGGTCGTCGTGGCGCCCGATGCGCTCGAGTCCCAGCACCTCGGCGCAGGCGCCGGCCACCAACTCTTCCGTCACCGTGCGCGGCGGCGCCCACCCGGCGCCCGGCGCGAGATCCCTGGCCGGAGCGGGCAGCGCCAGCCTGTCCAGCTTGCCGCTCGGGGTGAACGGCAGGGCCGCCAGGGCGACGAAAGCTGCCGGCACCATGTAGGCGGGCAGCCGCTCGCCGGCGAAGAGCGCCAGCTCGGCCGCGCCCGGCGCCACGCGGCCGCTGCCAGGCACCACGTATGCCGTGAGCAGCGGCCGGCTCGGCGCCTCCTCGCGGGCGATCACCACGGCCTCGCGCAGGTCGGGGTGGCCGCGGAGGATGGCTTCGATCTCCCCCGGCTCGACGCGGTAGCCTCGCACCTTCAGCTGGTGGTCGACCCGGCCGACGAACGCCAGCTGCCCGTCCGGCCGCAGCTTCACGAGGTCGCCGGTGCGGTAGAGACGCTCCCCCGGCGCCTGGCCGCGGGGGTCCGGCAGGAAGCGTTCGGCGGTCAGCCCGGGCTGGCCGAGGTAGCCGCGAGCGAGGCCGGAGCCACCGAGATACAGCTCGCCGGCAACCCCGATGGGCACCGGCAGCAGGTGGCGGTCGAGGACGCAGGCACTGGCACCCGGGATGGGCCGGCCGATCGACACCTCGCGGTCGCCGTCCTCCGGCCCGGCGAGGGGCGTCATCGTCGCCACGATCGTCGCCTCGGTGGGCCCGTAGCTGTTGACCAGGCGGACCCGCCCGCCGGCCCGCGCGCACCAGGGGGCGAGCAGCTCCGGCCGCACCCGCTCGCCGCCGAGGATCACCAGCCGCAGCGCGGGGGGGAGAGGTTCGGCAGCCGCCGCCAGCTCGCCCGCCAGCTCGGCCACCCACTCGTGCCAGAAGGCGGTCGGCAGATCGAGGATGGTGATCTGCTGCTCTCCGCAGGCGGCGAGGAAGTCGGCGATCGAGGCGAGCATCGCCTCGCTGCGCAGCACCAGGGTTGCGCCGCGGGCAAGGCAGGGGTAGACCTCTTCGCCGCAGGTATCGAAGCTGATCGAGGCGAACTGCAGCACGTGGTCGTCGCTGGTGACGTCATAGGCCGCCGCCGCCACCTCGGTGTAGGCGGCGAGCGCGGCATGGCTGACGAGCACCCCTTTCGGCCGGCCCAGCGAGCCCGAGGTGTAGATGGCGTAGGCCGGATGCGCCGGCAGGGCGAGGTCGGCCGGCGGGTCGGCCGGCAGGGCGGCAACGGCAGGCCAATCGGTGTCGAGACAGATTGCCGGCGGCAGGGCGGCAGGCGCGCGCGCCAGCAGGTCGCTGGTGGTGAGCAGCAAGCGGGCGGCCGAGTCGGCGAGGAGCCAGGAGACGCGTGGCGGCGGGTAGGCGGGGTCGATCGGGACGTAGGCGCCGCCGGCCTTGAGCACCGCCAGCATGGCGACGATCAGCTCGGGCGCGCGCTCGAGCAGGAGGGCGGCGCGCGCCTCCGGCCCGATGCCCGCGGCGCGGAGGCGGCGAGCCAGCTGGTTGGACCGCCGCTCGAGCTCGCCATAGGTGAGATGCACGCCGGCGCCGCGGGCCCCGCCGGCGGCGGCGACGGCCGTGGCATCGGGCGTCGCCGCCGCCTGGGCCGAGATCCGCCAGTGCACGCAGGCGGGCGACGGCGCCGGGCACGCCCGCTCATTCCATTCGCGGGCAAGCTGGTGGCTCTCGGCCGCCGTCAGCAGCGGCAGCCCCCGGGCCGCGGTCTCCGGCTCCTCGGCAACCGCGGCGAGCAGGCGCCGGAAGTGCGCCGCCAGGCGGGCGGCGGTCGCGCGGTCGAAGAGGTCGGTCGCGAAGAGCAGCGACCCGGCGACACCGCCCTCGGCCTCGACCATCGTCAGCTGCAGGTCGAAGCTCGCCCGGCGCTCGGGCAGCGCGAACGACTCGAGCGTGAGGCCGCCCAGGCTCATGCGCGCCCCCAGCTCTCCCAGGGCGAAGCGAGCGGCGCTGGCCGTCTCGGGGCGGTGCGGGCGGTTCCAGGCGAGCATCGCCTGGAACAACCCGCCATGCCCGCCCTCGCGCCCGGGCCGCAGCCGCTCGGCCAGCAGGTGGGCGGGAAAGTCCTGGTGCTCCAGCGCGCCGAGCGCCACCGCGCGGGTGGCGGCCAGGAAAGCGCGGAAGGGCGGATCGCCGGCAAGAGTGGAGCGCAGGACGAGAGGGTTCATGAGATAGCCCACCACCCCCAGCAGCCAGGGTGCGGTACGCCCGCTGGCCGGCGAGCCGATCAGCAGCTCCCGTTCGCCCGAGTAGCGGTGCAGCAGCAGCTCGAAGGCGGCGAGCAGCACCACGAACAGGGTCGTCCCCTGCTGCCGCGCCAGCTCGCGCAGGCGCCCTGTCGAGCCCGCGTCGAGCTTGATGACCAGCGAGCCTCCGCGGTGCGACCGGCCGGCACGATGCGGACGGTCGCAGGGCAGCGCCAGGACCGGCAGCTCGCCGGCCAGCTGGTTCCGCCAGTAGGCCCACTGGCGCTCGCCCTCGGGGCCGGCGAGCAGCCGCTCCTGCCAGCGGGCGAAGTCGAAGGCCTGGGCGGCCGGCGGCGGCAGGGCCTCCGGCGGCCGCGCGCAGCCTGCCGGGTAGAGCTGCTCGAGCTCGTCGCGCAGCAGCTCGAAGGACCGGAAATCGATCGCGATGTGGTGCGCGGCGGCGACCAGGACGTGCTCGCCGGCGGAGCGCGACAGCAGGGCCAGGCGCAGCGGCGGCTCGCGCTCGAGAGCGAAAGGCCGGTGCGCGAAGGCCACGGCCGCGGCGCCCAGCTCGGCCGCTGACCAGCCGCTGGCGTCGATCCGCTCGCACGTCACCGCCAGGCGGGCATGCACGCGCTGCAGCAGCTCGCCTGCCGGCGCGGCAAAGGTGGTGCGCAGGGCGGCATGGCGGTCCACCAGCGTCTGGACGCCGCGCACGAGGTCGCCGGCATCGACCGCCGCTCGCACCCGCGCCGCGAAGACGACGTTCTGGTGGCCGCTCTCCGGCGCCATCTGCTCCAACAGCCAGAGGGAGCGTTGGCCCGGCGTGGCCGGGTGGTCGCGGGGACCCGGCGGGGCGGCGGCCGGGGCGGCCGGGGCGGCCGGGGCGCCGGCTACCCGGGGGCCCGCCGGCGCGGCCGGAGCGCTCGCGATCAGCGCCGTGAGCCCGCCGAGGCTCGCGGTCTCCAACAGCTCGGCGAGGCCGATCTCGACGCCGAGCTCGGCTGCCAGGCGGCTCCGCAACTCGACCGCCGCCAGCGAGTCGATGCCGAGGCTGGCCAGCGGACGGTCCGCCCGGAGCTCTGCCGGGGCCACCCGCAGCAGGGGCGCGAGGATGCTCCGCAGGCGCTCGCCGAGGTCGCCGAGGTGGTCGAGGTCGCCGGCGCCGCCAGCTCCGCCGGCGCCGCCTGCCGGCGCCGCCATCTCGCCGAGGCGGCTGTGGGCGACGATCTCGAAGGTGCCGTCGAGCAGGGCGGCGCGGCAGGCCTGGCGCCGCACCTTGCCGCTCGAAGTCCTGGGCAGGGCGCCGGCCCGGATGAAGGCGACCTCGTCGAGCTGGATCTCGTGTTCCGCCGCCACCTCCCGGCGGACTGCCTCCGCCACCGCCGCCAGGTCGCCGGCGGCCCGGCTCCGCCGCGGGAGCTCGCAGATCACGGCCAACCGCTCTTCGCCATCCCGCTCGATGGCGACGGCGCAGCTGCCGCCCGCGGGCAGCTCGGGATGGCTGCGCTCCACCGTCGCCTCGACGTCCTGCGGGTAGTGGTTGCGGCCGCGGATGATGATCAGGTCCTTCATCCTGCCGGTGACGAAGAGCCGGCCGGCGGCGAGGAACCCGAGATCGCCGGTGCGCAGGTGAGGCTCGCCGCTCTCGCCGGCAATGCGGGCGCCGAAGATGGCGGCGGTCTCCGTGGAGCGGCGGTGATAGCCGGCGGCCACGCTCGGCCCCGCCACCCAGATCTCCCCCACGCGGCCAGGACCGCGGCGCTCGCTCGTCGCGGGATCGACGATGGCGATCTGCTGGCCGGGCCCGGGCTGGCCACAGCTCACCAGGCGGCGGCTCTCGGGGGAGGCGCCTGGGGAGGAGGCGGCCTGGGATGCCGCGGGCGCCGCCAGCGGAGCCACCGGAGCCACCGGAGCCAGGGGAACGGCTTGGCCGAGCTCGAGAGTGGCGGCCGCGAAGCTCTGCACCGTCGGCCCCAGCCCACTCGCCTCGCCGGCCACGAACAGGGTCGCTTCGGCGAGGCCGTAGCATGGCAGGAAGGCCGCCCGCCGGAAACCGTGCGGAGCGAAGGTGGCGGCGAACCGGTCGAGGGTTGCGGCGCGGACGGGCTCGGCGCCGTTGAACGCCACCTGCCAGCTGCCGAGGTCCAGAGTCTGCGTCTCCCCTTCCTGGTGCCGGCGCGCGCACAGCTCGTAGGCGAAATTCGGGCCGCCGCTGGTGGTGGCCCGGTAGCGCGAGATGGCCTCGAGCCAGCGCGCCGGCCGTTGCAGGAAGGCCAGCGGCGACATCAGGAAGCAGCAGCCGCCCGCATAGAGCGGTTGCAGCACGCCGCCGATCAGACCCATGTCGTGATAGAGCGGCAGCCAGCTGATCACGACCGAGGACGGCGACTGCCTGAAGGCGAGGCGGATCTGCTCCGCGTTGTGCAGCAGGTTGGCGTGCGTGATGCGGACGCCCTTGGGCGCGCTGGTGGAGCCCGAGGTGTACTGCACCAGGGCGAGCGTCTCGCCGGAGAGCGGCGGCATGGTCCACGAGCCGGCCAGATCGTCCGGCACCGCGTCGGTGGCCAGGGTCTCGATCCGGCCCAGCTCGGGCACCTTCGCCGCCACCGCGGCGAGCTCCCGCTGCATGGCGGCACAGGTCAGCACGAGCCGCGGATCGGCATCCGCCAGCAGCGCTCGCAGGCGGTCGTGGCCGCGGTTCGGGCGCGGCGGATAGGCGGGAACGGCAACCGCGCCGCTGTAGAGGCAGGAGAAGAAGGCGGCGATGAAGTCGAGGCCGGGAGGGTACAGCAGGAGGACCCGTTCGCCCGGCGCCACGACCTCCGCCACGGCGGTGGCGATGGCGCGGGCGCGGCGGTCCAGCGCCGCGAAGGTGAGCTGGCCGGCCTCCCGCTCGCCGTCGGCGAGGAAGGTGTAGAGGGTCCGGCCACCCTCCCGGCCGGCCCGCGTCCGCGCCACCTCCACCAGGCTGGCCGGCCGGTGGAGGCGGCCCTCGAAACCTGTCTTCAACCCGCCATCCCCGTCACCTCCCCGAACGTCCATTCCATCCACCGCTCCAGCCACCGCCCCATCCACCGCGCTCCACCGCGCTCCACCGCACCGTCAGATCTTCAGCCGGCGGCTGAGCATCGTGGTGTCACCCTGCTGGATCGGCACCGCCGTGGGTGGGCGCGCCGCGATCAGCGCGGCGCCGCTCGCCGGCAGGCCGAGGCTCTGGTCGAGCGCATACAGCTCGACCGGCCCGCTCTCGTCGAGCTCCAGGTCCAGCTCGCAACCCGCCGCCGGCAGCGTGGCGTCGGAGAAGAACAGCCAGCCGTCCGCGCCCGCCTGCGGCTTGCCGCTGCGCCAGCCGGTCTCCGGCACCGGCTGGCCGTCGATGCGGACCGCGGTGGGCCTGGCGCGGGCAGGCACCACCAGCGTCCCGACCGGCGCGCCGCGCCGCGACACCAGCCGCAGTCGCAGGTGCCGCTTGCCGCCGGCGACGGTGCTCTCGAGCAGCTGCAGGTCGGGCGGCGGCACCGCCGCCGCCAGCGGCGTCGCCGGCGCGCTCAGGGACCGCGAACCGGGCGGTGACCAGGGGAACGCCAGTCCCGGCGCGAAGGCCGCGGCACGCCGCACCGCCGCCGGCAAGAGCGGCCTTGCCTGCACGAGCCAACGAGCCTTTCCCGAATCACCGTCCTGGAAGAAGGTGTAGGTGAGGTGCTGCGGCGACCGCGGCGAGAAGCGTGGCTGCGGCAGCGCCACCAGCACCGCCAGCAGAGTCGCTGCCAGCGCCGCCACCCACAGCCGCCGGCCGAACCTGCCGGCGGCGGCGGTCAGCGGCGCCAGGGTCGCGAAGAGCACGGCGAGGAGCGTGGCGACGAGCGGCAGCGCCGCGACCCCGAGGCCCTCGTAGAGCGGCGGCAACACGCCCCACCAGAGCACCGCGGCCACGGTGCCCGGCACGATCGCCGCCGCCCGCGCTCCTCCCGACCCGCCGCCGCGCCACACCCGGAAGAGCACCCCGCAGAGTCCCGCCACCAGCGCCGGCAGCACCAGGACGTAGCTCGCCGGCGGCGCCTGCCACGCCAAGGCCAGCCCGAGCGCCGCCCAGAGGATCCAGATTCCCGCCCACAGTCCCAGGGGCGCGGCGGGCCGGCGCCTTCCCCACCTCCGAGCGATCGCCGCCGCCACGGCCAGAGGGAGCAGCCAGAAGGCCGCCAGCGCCGGCAGCGGATGTGCCAGCCAGGGGGCGGCCAGCGGGCCGGCGGCCGTGAGCGCCCAGGCCGTGCCGTAGGCCAGCAGCGCCGTGGCCAGCAGCATCGCCGGCATCGCCAGCAGCCCCAGCGCCAGGTCGCGGCCGCCCATGGCCCGGCCCGCCACGCCGGTCACCGCCACCGCCAGCACCAGGAGCAGAGCCGCCGCCGCCATCCCCAGCATCCACCCGGCAGGCCAGCGCACGATCCAGAGACCGAACAGGTCGAAGAACGCCGCGCCGCCCTTCGGCGGGCTTGCCAGCTCCGTGGCGTCGGCAAGGGCGGTCACCGCCGCCAAGGCGTTCTCGCCCTCGTGCTGCAGCGACGCCGGCGAGGCGTTGGCGAGGTCGTCGGCGGGGGTGTGATAGGAGTTGGCGCCGCCGATGTAGGCGAAGTTGAGGCCCGGCAGGTGATGGCGCCTGAAGACCGTGAGATCGGTGTCGTTGGGCAGCAGGGCGTAGATGAAGGCGGCGACCGAGGTGGTGACCGGGCGCGGCGCGCGCGGCGCCCAGGCGTCGATCATCCAGCGGTTGTCGCCGCTGGTCTCGAACATGAAGCTCGGACCCTCGGTGCCGCGTGCCTCGAGGTTGACCACCGCCTTGACCTCGGCGGCCTCGGGGCTCGCGGCCTCGAAGGCCGCCGCGCCGAGCAGCCCTGCCTCCTCGCCCTCGTCGAGCAGCAGCAGCACCGGATGGCGTGGCGGCGGACCCACCGCGAGAGCGCGCGCGATCTCGAGGATGGCGGCCACACCGGCGAGGTCATCGGAGGCGCCGGGTCCGGCTTCGACCGAGTCGTAGTGCGCGACGATCGCCACCGCCGCTCCCGGCTCGCGCCCATCGCGGCGCGCCACCACGTTGCGCACCCGGGCGCAGGTGCCGCCCCAGTGGCAGGCGAAGCCCTCTTCGACGCGCGGCTGGTAGCCGAGGCCGGCGAGGACGTCGACGATCGTCTGTCGCACCCGGTCGTCGGCGGCGCTGCCCACGGGGTGCGGGCGGCCGTCGCCGACGAGCCGGCGCTGCACCTCCCGCGCGCGCACAGCAGAGAACTCGGCGGCGGGCGCCCCGGCCGGCCGCGGCGGCGGCGGGCGGTGGCGCGCCACGACCAGTGCCAGCGCCAGCCCGAAGAGCGCCAGCATCAGGGCGAGCGCCCGCGCGTCGCGCCCTGTCCACCGTTCGACTCCGTCGACGCTCTGCTCGTGCGGCTCGGCCATCGGCTCCTCCTCCCCGGGCTGACCTGCAGCCAGGCGACAGCCGCGCGGCACCGTGCACCGGGCGCGCGGACGGATCTCCGATCAACTTCCTTACGCTAACAGTGTGCGCGGGCGGCCGCCGCCGGGACAGGCGCGACCTCGCGGCGACCCGCGCCGGCTGGCCGCGGTGCCGCGGTGCCCGCGGCCTTGCTCACTTACACTTACAATGGAAGCATGGAAGACGAGTCCGCGACGAAGCCTCGCGGCACGCCGCTCCCGGGCGAAGAATGGGGACCGGACCTGGGCCGCGAGATCCGCTCCACCCACGAGGACCTGTCGCCGGCGTCCTGGCGCTTCCTGGCCTACGTGCAGGAACACCCGGAAGCGACGCTGGCCGTGGACTACCGGCAATCGGTGTCGCTCCCCGATTTCGTGCGCGCCTACGCTTACGCCCTGCAGCCCTGGCCGACGTTCGCCGATGCGCGAAAGCTGCGCCAGATCGAGCGCGCGACCGTGGAGCTGACGGAGCTGGTCAAGAGCATCCCCGAGCGGCTGTTCGGCGGCAATGCCGGGCGGATTGGCGACTTTTACGAGCTGGGGAGCGAGCGGCTGGTGACGCTGCTGCTGGCACCGCCGAACGCCATCGACACCAGCCTCGCGCGCTGTGACTTCGTCGACGACGGCGCAGATTACCGCTGCCTGGAGCTCAATTTCGGTCCCAACATCGGTGGCTGGCAGGAACGATTCTTCGAGCAGGCCGTCCGTTCGCGGCCGAGCACCGCGGCGTTCCTGTCCTCCGAGGAGCTGCGCGCCCGGCATCGCGACCCGTGGCGGGCCATGCTGACGATGGTGGCCGTGGAAGGCTGCCGCCGTGGGCACGACGCGGCCGGCTGTTTCAACGTCGCGGTGGTGGTCGATCCCGGCCAGGCGGGCTCGGCGGCGATGGTGCGGGCGATGGATGACCTGTTTCAGGAGGTCCTGCGCGACAGCGGCACGGGCCGCCAGGGAAAGGCTTTCCTCTGCACCTACTTCGACGACTTCACGGCGCGCGGAGGAGCGCTCTTCCACCAGGGTCTCCGCATCAGCGCCGTGATCGAGGCCAGCGGGCTGCCAACGCCCAGGGACGTCCTCTTCTGCTTGAAGGCAGGGAGGTTGGGGCTGTTCAACGGTCCGGTCTCCCGCATCCTGGGCGACAAGCGCAACCTCGCGCTCCTCTCGCTGCACGAGGAATCCGACCTGTTCACGGCGGCGGAGCGCCACCTCATCGAGCGGCACGTGCCGTGGAGCCGTGTCGTGGCCGACGAGCTCGCCACCTACCAGGGAGAGCGCGTCCGGCTGCTCGATCTCGCGGCCGCCCGCCGCGAATCGCTGGTGCTCAAGCCGGTGGGCGGAGCGCAAGGGCGCGGCGTGCACCTCGGCAAGCGCGAGACTCCCGAGGCATGGCGCCGCCTCCTCGACGAGGCCGCCGGCACCGGCAAGATGCTGCTGCAAGAGTACGTGGCCTCGCGCCCGTACCTCTACCAGCACGGTGACTCGGGATGCGCGCCTCACCAGGTGGTCTGGGGCACGTTCAGCTGCGGCGGCACCTACGGCGGGGGTTTCCTCCGCATGCTGCCGCTCGCGAGCGGTCCAGGCGTGATCAATTCCGCCCGCGGCGCGACCGAAGGGCTGATCTTCGAGGTCTGACCCGTGCTCGCCCGCGGACCTGCTACCGACCCGCTCTCCGGCCAGGCGCCAACGTCTCGCTGTGCTATGATGAAGAAAGATATTCTAAGTCGTCGAATGAATGATTAGATCATGGCATGCTCCGACTCGGCTCCGCTCCCGAACGTGTTGCAGGCCATCGGCCGCACTCCGCTCGTGCGGCTCGATCGCTACTTCTCCGGCGCGCGCTTCCGCCTCTTCGCCAAGCTCGAGCTGCTGAATCCGGGAGGCAGCGCCAAGGACCGTCCCGCCATCGCGATCCTCGAGGCCGCCATCCGCACCGGCGACATCGGCCCCGCCACGGTGGTCATCGAATCGAGCTCCGGCAACATGGGGATCGGGCTGGCCCAGGCGTGCCGCTACCACCAGCTGCGCTTCATCTGCGTCGTCGACCCCAAGACCTCGCCGCTCAACATCAAGATCATGCAGGCGTACGGCGCCGAGGTGGAGATGGTCGCCGCGCCGGACCCGGTTTCGGGCGAGTTCCTGCCGGCGCGCATCCGCCGCGTCCAAGCGCTGTTGCTCGAGGTCGCAAGCTCGTTCTGGCCGAACCAGTACGGCAATGCCGCCAACGCCGGTGCGCACTACCGGACGACCATGAGGGAGCTGGCGGCCGCCCTGGCCGGCGACATCGACCTGCTGTTCGTCGCCACCAGCACCTGCGGCACGATCCGCGGCTGCGCGGAGTACGTGCGCGATCACGGCCTCAGGACCCGGATCGTGGCGGTCGACGCCCTGGGGAGCATGATCTTCGGCGACCGGCCCGCGCGGCGGCTCATCCCCGGCCTGGGGGCGGCGATGCGCCCGCCGCTTTGCGACGCCGCGCTCATCGACCAGGTGGTCCACGTCACCGACATGGATTGCATCGCCGGCTGCCGGCAGCTGGTGAGACGGGAGGCGATCTTGGCGGGCGGCTCTTCGGGAGGAGTGCTGGCGGCGGTCGGCAAGCTCCGGGCAGAGATCCCGGCCGGCGCCACCTGCGTGGCGATCCTACCCGACCGCGGCGAGCGCTATCTCGACACCGTCTACGACGACGGCTGGGTGCGGCGGCACTTCGGAGACCTCGAACAGCTGTCGGCGCCGGGTGGCGAAGAGGCGATCACGGCATCATGGCAGAGCGCGACCTCGTCGTCGTGACCGGAGAGCAGGTCCGCGAGCTGCTGGCCGGACGCGAGCAGGACGTCGTGGCCGCGGTGCTCGGCGCCTATCGAGCCCACGCCAGGGGGGAGAGCTCGCTGCCGCACTCGGCGTTCGTGCACTGTCCTGCGCCGCGCGCCAGCCGGATCATCGCCCTGCCCGGCTTCCTGGGCGACGGTTTCGACGTTGCCGGGGTGAAGTGGATCGCCTCGTTCCCGGGCAATCTCGAGCAGGGGCTCGCCCGCGCTTCGGCGGTCCTGGTGCTCAACTCCCCTCGGACCGGCCGCGCGGAAGCCATCTTGGAGGCTTCGCTCATCAGTGCGGCGCGCACGGCGGCAAGCGCGGCCGCGGCGGCCAGCCTGCTGCTCGCGGGTGACACGCCCGAGCGCGTCGGCCTGATCGGGACCGGGCTGATCAACCGCGAGATCGCGCGCTATCTGCGGGTCTGCCTGCCGGAGACATCGAGCTTCCTGCTCTACGATCTGCACCCGGAGCGCGCCGCCGCCGCGGCGCACTGGCTGCGGCGCACCGCGCCCGAGGTGGAGGTCGCCCTGGCCGACAGCGCCCAGCAGGTCCTCGACCGATGCCAGCTCGTGTCGTTCGCCACCACCGCGGCGCGGCCGCACGTCGCGGACCTGGCCAGCTGTCCCCGTGGCGCCGTTCTGTTGCACATCTCGCTGCGCGACCTGGCTCCCGAAGCCATCCTGACCTGCGACAACGTCGTCGACGATCGCGACCACGTCTGCCGCGCCCAGACCTCTCTCCACCTTGCCGAGCAGCTGAGCGGCTCGCGAGACTTCATCCGCTGCACCCTCGCCGAGATCTCTGCAGGCACGGCGCCTGCCCGCGCCGGGAACGGGACGGCGGTCTTCAGCCCGTTCGGGCTGGGAATCCTCGATCTCGCGGTGGGGAAGTTGGTGCGTGACCTGGCTCTCGCTCGCGGCAGCCATCTCACCATCCCCGCGTTCCAGCCCCTCGCCGATCCTTGAGAACACGCCTTGAAACCGGCGACGCTGCCAGCCTCGTAGTGCAGGCATGTCCGAAGGGAGAAAGCGATGTACCAGCGACGAGCGCAGGTCTGTCCGGCGGTCCTTCTGTCGTCCCTGCTGATCCTGGCCGCGTGCAGGCCTCACCAGGGCGTCTCCGCCATGCCGCAATGGGAGGAGTTCCGCGACGCCACGGACACCCGGGTGTTCACCCTGCCGCTGACCGACGAGAGGCAGCGGGTCTCCCTGCGAGCGAAACTGACGCTCGAGCGGGGAGGCGCCACCGTGCGGCTGCTCGACCCCGCCGGCAACGCGAGGTGGGAGAAGAGCTTCGGCCCCGGGGAGAGCTCCGCCGACCAGAGCTTCGCCAGCGATCCGGGAACCTGGCGAGTGGAGCTGCGCCTCACCGGCGCAACCGGTCGCGCCAGGATCCTGCTCGTGGCCACTTGATGCACCTGCACTCTGCGCCCTCTCTCCAGCGGTAGACTAAGCAATGGAACGGCCTGAGAATGGTCCTCGTCGACCATCCGGAGAGGTGCTGCGAATGGGTGAGCTGCTCCGCGACGTCCGCTTCGGCTTCCGCACCCTGCTCAAGCGCCCGGGATTCAGCTTGGTCGCCATTCTCACGTTGGCGCTGGGAATCGGCGCCAACAGCGCCATCTTCAGCTTCATCGCGAAGGTGTTCCTCGACCCCCTGCCCTATCGCGACCCCGAGCGGCTGGTGATGGTGTGGCAGGACTACCGGCAGCGCGGCGGACCGGAGCGGGAGTACTTCTCCTGGGCCAACTTCCTCGACTATCGCGCCGAGACCAGGACCCTCGCGGACCTCGCGGCCTACGAGGATGCCATGTTCATCGTCACCGGCGACGGCGAGCCCGAGGCAGTCCCGGCGCAGTTCGTCTCGGATTCGATGTTCTCCGTCCTGGGCACGCCGTTCGCTCTCGGCCGTGGCTTCCTGCCCGAGGAAGGCCGCTACGGCGGCCCGGCCGCGGTGGTCCTCGGCTACGACCTCTGGCAGCGGCGCTATGGCGGCAGCCCGGGCGTGATCGGCAAGAGCGTGTTCTTCGACGGCAAGCCCCACGTCGTCGTCGGCGTGCTGCCGGCCGATTTCTACTTTCCATTGGCGCCCAGCTGTCAGCTGTTCGCGACCAAGCAGGAGCCGCCGTCCATGGCGGGCGAGCGCGGCAACATCTCGGTCCGCACCGTTGGCCGCCTGGCGCCGGGGGTCAGCCTGCAGCAGGCGAGAGCAAGCCTGAACGGGGTCGCGGCTCGGATCATCCACGACAACGCCAACGCGGACAACAACGTGCGGGCCGCGGTGTATCCGCTACGGAGCGAGATCCTGGGCCCGGTCCAGCCGGCGCTCCTGGTGCTGCTGGCCACGGTCGGCTTCGTGCTGCTGATCGCCTGCGCCAACGTCGCCAACCTGCAGCTCGCCCGGGCCACCACGCGGCGCGGAGAGATCGGCGTCCGCGCGGCGCTGGGCGCCAATCCGGCGCGGCTGGTCCGCCAGTTCCTGACCGAGGCGCTGCTGCTGTCGCTGGCGGGCGGCTGCCTGGGCCTGGCGCTCGGCGCCGGCGGGGTGGCGGTGTTGCGGCGCCTCGGGGCATCCGCCTCCTTCCCCCTGCCGAGGATCGAGGAGGTGGCTGTCAATGGCACCGTGCTGGGCTTCACCCTGCTGGTAGCCGTGCTCACGGGCCTGCTCTTCGGCCTCGCTCCCGCGCTCGCGATCCGCCGCACCGACGTCAGCGAGGTGTTGAAGGAGGGGGGCGGCACCGCCTCCGGGCGCACCAGCGGCCGCAGCACCGGGCGCCTGCTGGTGGTCGTCGAGATCGCGCTCGCCCTGGTGCTGGTGGTGGGCTCGGGGCTGATGCTGCGCAGCCTGCGGAAGTTGAGCGCCATCGACACCGGGTACGACTCGCGAGGGCTGCTCGCTTTCCGGCTGCAGGCGCCCGTCGTCCGCTATCCTGAGGACCACCAGGTCGCGGCCTTCTACTCCAGGGTGATCGAGAAGCTGCAGGGCCTGCCAGGAGTGACGTCGGCGGCAGCGGTGTCGACCCTGCCGCTGGCGGAGAACGGCACCGCGATCGTGCTCATGGTCCAGGGCGGCCCGGCGGCACTGCCCGAGCGGCTGCCCGTCTACTGGTATCGCAGCACCTCCCCCGGCTATTTCAAGACCGCCCACATGGCCATCCTGCGCGGCCGTGGCATCGAGGACCGTGACCGCGCGGGCGCACCGAAGGTGGCGGTGATCAACCAGTCCGCGGCACGGCAGTACTTCCCGGGGGAGGATCCCCTCGGCAAGGTCCTCATGTCGCGCCACATCGAGGGGTTCTCCTACACCGTCGTCGGCGTGGTCCAGAATGCCCGCACGATCGCCCTGACGAGCGACGAGGCCCCGGCGATCTACCTGCCGCTGGCGCAAATGCCCTTGCGTTTCATGGGCATCGTGGTGCGCACGTCCGGCGACCCCGCCGCGCTGGCCAATCCCGCGCGGGCGGTGATCCACCAGCTCGACCCGAACGCGGCAACGGTCTACCTCAAGCCGCTCGCGGCGTCGGTCGACGCCGCTGTGGGGCCGGCGCGGGCGCTGGGGGCCCTGATGACCGGCTTCGGGATCCTGGCGCTGGCCCTGGCTGCCGTCGGGATCTATGGGCTGATGAGCTATCTCGCCAACCAGCGCGTCCGTGAGATCAGCATCCGCATGGCGATCGGCGCCGACGGCGGAGCGATCCGGCGCCTGGTCCTGGTCCAGGCCCTCGTCCTCAGCGCCGCCGGGATCGGCATCGGTCTGCTCGGGGCGCTGACGCTGACCCGGCTCTTGAAAGGCATCCTCTTCGAGACCGGCACGCTCGATCCGGCGGCCTTCCTGGTGAGCATCGCCGTGCTCGTCACCGCGGCTCTCGCCGCCGGCTACCTGCCGGCGTGGCGGGCGAGCCGCCTTGACCCGGCGAGAGTGCTGCGGAGCTAGTGTCCCGTCTCAGAGTCTCTCAGAGCACGCCCATGCTGGCGCCGCCATCCACCTCGACGGTGCGGCCGGTGAAAAAATAGCACTCGATGATGAAGCGCACCGCTTGCCAGACGTCGTGCGGCCGGCCCAGCCGCGCCAGGGGGATGGTGCCCGCGAGCCGCGCCAGCGCCTCCTGCGAAAAGCCTGCGAGGAAACCGGTCTCGGTGACGCCGAGAGCGACGCCGCCCACCCGGATGCCATGCCGCGCGGACGTTCGTCGCGAGCTCCGGGCCTGGCGATAGAGGCGCATTGCCCGCGACGTCCCCGTCTGGCTCGTCCCCAGCGCCCTGACCGGGCACGAAGAGCAGGCCCAAGCGGTAGAGCGCCCCCGCTGGCGAGCGGGTGTCCCTCTCCTGCGGGTTCTCGCACCCTTAATGAAATGAAGCCTCGGGTCATGCCGAATGCCACGAACCTGGTCGAAGTGCTGCAGCAGCGTGCAGCCGTTCATGGGCAGCGACCGGCCTACACGTTCCTCGCGGATGGCGAGGGGGAGTTGGTTTCCTGGACCTACGCCGAGCTCGAACGGCGCGCCCGCGCCTGCGCGATCTTCCTGGCGGCCGCCGGCGCCGCCAACGGCCGTGTGCTCCTGCTGCTGCCGCCAGGCCTCGACTTCGTCGCCGCGTTCTTCGGCTGCTCGTTCGCCGGTGCGGTGGCGGTGCCGGCCTACCCGCCACAGTCGCGCCGCATGCTGCCGCGGGTGCGGGCGATCCTGGAGGACTGCCGGCCCGCCGTCGTGCTCAGCACGGCGGCAGTCATCGCACGCGTCGCGTCGCGCTTCCGCGAGGAATGGGGCGACGCGACGCCGCCCTGGCTGGCGGTCGAGGACATCGACCCCGTGCAGTCCGACTCCTGGCAGGACCCCGGCGTCGCCCAGCACAGCCTGGCGCTCCTGCAATACACCTCGGGCTCGACCACCGCTCCTCGCGGCGTGATGATCACCCAGGGCAACCTCCTCCACAATCAACAACTGATCCAGCGCGCCTGCGGCCATGACGAGTCTTCACGATTCGTGAGCTGGCTGCCGGTCTACCACGACCTCGGCCTCATCGGCAACGTCCTGCAGTCCGCTTTCGTGGGCGCCCACTGCGTCCTGATGGCTCCCGTGGCCTTCTTGCAACGGCCACGCCGCTGGCTTGAGGCGGTGAGCCGCTATCGCGCCACCACCAGCGGCGGGCCCGACTTCGCCTACGACCTCTGCGTCCGGCGCGTGCCGCCGGAGGAGCGGATGGGGCTCGATCTCGGCAGCTGGCGCATCGCTTTCAACGGCGCCGAGCCGGTGCAAGCGCGCACACTCGAGCGTTTCGCCCAGGCCTTCGCCGCGGCCGGCTTTCGTCGGCAGGCGCTGGTCCCCTGCTACGGCCTGGCCGAGGCGACGTTGATGGTCTCGGGAGGTCCCCACGCCGCAGGGCCCCTGATCCCGACCTTCGACAGCCGTGCGCTGGAACGCGGCTTGGTGATCGAGCGGACCGCGCCCGCCGCCGACCCGGCCGTGCGCTCTCTGGTCGGCTGCGGCCAGCCTCTATCGGGACAAGAGGTGCGAATCGTGGACCCGGACACCCGCCAGCCGTGCCCGCCCGGCCGCCAGGGGGAGATCTGGGTCCGCGGCGAGAGCGTCGGGCTTGGCTACTGGGGGCACGCCCGTGACGCCAGTCCCCAGGTCTTTGGCGCCTGCCTCGCCGTCGGCGGCGAAGGAACCTATCTGCGTACCGGCGACCTCGGCTTCCAGTTTCGCGGCCAGCTGTTCGTCTCCGGCCGCCTGAAGGATCTGATCATCGTGCGCGGACGCAACCTCTACCCTCAGGACATCGAGGCTGCGATCCAGGAGAGCCATCCGTGCCTGGCCGGCGGGCAGGGCGCCGCCTTCGCGGTCGACGACGAGGCCGGCGAGCGGTTGGTTGCCGTTCACGAGGTCGAGGCGCGGCAGGGATGCGGCAGCGAAGAGGTGATGGCGGCCGCCCACCTCGCGGTTTCAGAGCTGTACGAGATCCCTTTGCACGAGCTGGTCCTCATCCGCTCCGGCACCCTGCCCAGGACGAGCAGCGGCAAAGT
>DATDGZ010000224.1:0-9338 GCA_036521795.1 Thermoanaerobaculia bacterium
GGAGATCCGCCCCCACGAGCAGACCCTCGACAAGCCGCTCGCCGACCGCCTGGCGCTCCTGGAAGCGACCCGGGCCGATCTCGAGCCGGCGCTGCTGCTGGCGGAGGACGGCGGCGAGCTCGACGACCTGCTCGCCGCGGACCTGGAAGGCCGGGCCGGCGATGCTGGCGATGCCGGCGACGCCGGCAACGCCGGCAAACATGGCGCCCGGCAGGGCGCCCCCCCGAGGCCGCTGGTCGACTACCGCGACGACGCCGGCAATCACCACCTGCTGTTCCGCATCGCCGATCCGGCCCGCATCGCCGCCTACCAGCGGGCGCTCGCGGCCCGGCCGGCCGCCATCGCCGACGGCCACCATCGCTACAAGGTCGGGCAGCGCTTCGCGGCGGAGCATCCCAGCTCCGCGGGCACCGCCGCCAGCGCCAAGCTGGCGGTGGTGACCAGCATGAGCTCGCGCGCGCTGACCATCGATCCCATCCATCGCGCCTTGCGCCAGCCGATCGACCCTGCCCTGTTCGCCGACCTGAAAGCCGCGGCGGTGCCCTTCCGCGGCGTCAGCGGCGCCGAGCTCGCACGGGCCGTGGCGGCGGCGCCGCAGCCGGCGCTCGGGGTCTGGGTGGCCGGGCGTCACCCCGAGATCTGGTGCCTGCTGCCCGCGGGCGCCGCGAGCGCCGCGGGAAAGGCGCCATCCTTGGTCGTCAAGATCTTCCAGGATGCCGTGCTGCCGGCGCTCGGCCTTGCCCCGGAGGCGGCCACCGACGGCACGCTGGTCTACCGCTCCGATGCCGACACCCTGTACGCCCAGCTCGAACGCGGCGAGCTCGGCACCGGCTTCTGGCTGCCGCCGATGCGCCCGGCCGACTTCGCCGCGGCGATCGCCCAGGGCGAGCTGCTGCCCCCGAAGTCGACCCGCTTCCTGCCGAAGGCGATGTCCGGCCTGGTCTGGAGCGACCACCAGTCGCGAGTGACCTGAAGGCGATCCGCGGCGATCGAGAGTGATCCGGAGAGGAACCAGATGCCCACGCGCCACACCACCAAAGGCACACCGGTCGTGCAGTTCGATCCCCAGCTCGAGGTGCCGCCCTACACCGTCTTCCGGCGCCTCAAGGAGGGAGACCCACCGCTGCTGATCGACGTGCGCCCGGGCGGCGGCCAGCTGGCCTTGATGGGAGCGCGCGCGCTGCCGGGGCCGGACTGGACTCCCCCGCCCGAGATGGACGTGGTGCTGGTCGACGACGACGGCGCGAAAGCGGTCGAGGTCGCCCGCCGGCTGCAAGCGGCAGGCTTCCCCCGCGTGCGGGCCCTGTTCGGCGGCCTGCAGCTCTACGAGTTCTCGCTCGATCCGCAGGTCGTGGGGTCGGAGACGTACCTGATCAAGCGGCACGCCTGAGACGAGGCCCGCCGCCCCGCTCGCCGCCGTTTCGCCTTATTAGAAGCTGACCACCCGGCCGGCGGTCGCCGTCATGCGCGACAGGGTCTGCCAGCCGAGCACCGCGTCGACCGCCTCCTGGACCCGGGCCATGTCGAGCCCCAGGATGCGGCTCGAGGCGCTGCACGCATAGATCCGGATCGCCCCGGCCTCCCGCCCCGCCGCCAGCAGGGTGGACAGGGGGGGCATCCCGAGCGCTTCCAGGCGTGCGGCGGAGACCGGCGGCCCCGGGTCGAGCGCGTCCCAGCTGCCGCCGGCCCAGGAATCGAGAGCGGCGAAGAACAGCGCGATCTCTACCTCCTCGCCCGCCGCCGCCGCGCTGGCCGCCAGCGACGACACCTGGAAGCGCATCTCCCAGGCGCCGCCGTGGCCGAGGATCATCAGGTCGGACACCGCGCGGCTAGTGTATTAGGACGGCGTCGGCGCTGCGGCCGGCGCTCCCGGCCCGGCCACCGTCCAGGTGTCGCCGGCCGCCAGGAGCTCCTCGAGCGTGGCCGGCCCGGTGCGCGCCTGGCCCTGGAGCCGGTGAATCTGCTCGACGACGCCGGTCTCGTAGCTCGGCCGCTCCACCGCGCGCAGCACGCCCAGGGCGGTCGGGAAGTCGGGGGGCAGCAGCTGGGCGGCCAGGAAGGCGAGCGCCGGGCTGGCGACCTGCTCGTCCCACACCAGGCAGTCCTCGACGCGGTTCGGAGCCTCGGCGCCGATCTCGAAGACCTCGAACCCGACGCCCCGCAGCCGCACCCCGCGATGGCGCCGCTTGCCGAAGACCAGCGGCTTGCCGTGCTCGAGCTGCACCGTCTGCTCGTCGCGGGTCTCCTTGTCGGTCATGTAGCCGAAAGCCTTGTCGTTGAAGATGTTGCAGTTCTGGTAGATCTCGACGAAGGCGGTGCCGCGGTGCTGCGCGGCGCGGCGCAGGGTCTCCTTCAGGTGCTGCTGGAAGATGTCGACGCTGCGCGCGACGAAGGTGGCGCCGGCGCCCAGGGCCAGCGCCAGCGGATTGAACGGCATGTCGATCGAGCCGAAGGGCGTGGACTTGGTGCGCTTGCCCGGCTCGCTGGTCGGCGAGTACTGGCCCTTGGTGAGGCCGTAGATGCGGTTGTTGAACATCAGGATCTTCACCCCGACGTTGCGGCGCAGGACGTGGATCAGGTGGTTGCCGCCGATCGACATCGCGTCGCCGTCGCCGGTGGCGATCCACACCTCGAGCTCCGGGCGCGCCAGCTTGAGGCCCGTCGCCACGGCGGGCGCGCGGCCGTGGATCGAGTGGAAGCCGAACGTGTTCATGTAGTACGGGAAGCGGCTCGAGCAGCCGATCCCCGACACCACCACGAACTTCTCGCGCGGGATCCCCAGCTCGGGGAACACCTGCTGCACCGCCGAGAGGATGGCGTAGTCGCCGCAGCCGGGGCACCAGCGCACCTCCTGGTCGGTCTGGAAGTCCTTCTTCGACAGCGCCGGAGGACCGCCGGGGCCGCCGGGGCTGCCGGGAGTGGTGGCGGTCTCAGGAGACATGGGCGGTCCCAGGGGAAGGGGCGTCATGGGCGGTCGCGGGCGCGGTCACCGAGCCCGTCGCGCCGGCGAGCGGCTGGCCGAACGGGCGGTCGAGCGGATGTTCGAGCGGCTGATCCAGAAGAAGCATGATCTCGTCGAGGATCTCGCTGCGCGTGAACGGGCGGCCCTGCACCTTGCTCAGGCTGATCACGTCCTTCAGGAAGCGGGCGCGCAGCAGCAGCGCCAGCTGGCCGAGATTCATCTCCGGCACCAGCACGCGCTCGAAGCGGGCCAGCACGCCGCCGAGGTTCGCCGGCATGGGGTTGAGGTAGCGCAGGTGCGCCCGGCTGACCTCGCGGCCCTGACGGCGGGCGGCGTTGACCGCCCCGGTGATGGCGCCCGCGGTCGAACCCCAGCCGAGCACCAGCAGGCGGCCGGACGGCTCGCCGTCCACCTCCAGCTCGGGGATGTCGCGGGCGATCCGGGCCACCTTCTCGGCGCGCAGCCGCACCATGTGCTCGTGGTTCGCGGGATCGTAGGAGACGTTGCCGGTGACGTCCTCCTTCTCGAGCCCGCCGATGCGGTGCTCGAGGCCGGGAGTGCCGGGGACGGCCCAGGGGCGCGCCAGCGTCTCGGGATCGCGGAGATAGGGTGTGAAGCCGGCGGGATCGGTGCGGAGCTCGACCCGGAGATCGGGCAGGCCGGCGACGTCGGGCAGCTTCCAGGGCTCCGATCCGGTGGCGATGTAGCCGTCGGACAGCAGCACCACCGGCACCATGTGCCGGACGGCCAGGCGCGCCGCCTCGAGAGCGACCTCGAAGCAGTCCTTCGGCGAGGCCGCGGCGAGCACCGGCAGCGACGACTCGCCGTTGCGCCCGAACATCACCTGCAGCAGGTCTGCCTGCTCGGTCTTGGTCGGCAAGCCGGTCGAGGGGCCGCCGCGCTGGATGTCGCAGACGATCAGCGGCAGCTCGACCATCACCGCCAGGTTCATCGCCTCGGCCTTGAGCGCGATGCCGGGGCCGCTCGAGGCTGTCACCGCCAGGGCGCCGCCGAACGCCGCGCCGATCGCGGCGCAGACGGCGGCGATCTCGTCCTCCGCCTGGAAGGTGGTGACGCCGAAAGCCTTGTGCCGCGCCAGCTCGTGCAGCACGTCGGAAGCCGGGGTGATCGGGTAGGCGCCCAGGAACAGCGGCAGGCCGCTGCGCCGGCTGGCCGCGATCAGGCCCAGGGCGAGCGCGGTGTTGCCCTGGATGTTGCGGTAGAGACCCGGCGGCATTGGCGCCGGCTGCACCTCGTAGCGGTGATGGAACAGCTCGGTGATGTCGCAGAAGTTCCAGCCGGCGCGCAGCGCCTTGACGTTGGCGTCGGCGAGCGCGGGCTTCTTGGCGAAGCTGCGCCCGAGCCAGGCGATGGTCGAATCGAGCGGGCGGCTGAACAGCCAGTAGACCATGCCGAGGGCGAAGAAGTTCTTGCAGCGGTCCATGCCCTTGGCGTCCAGCCCGGTGCCCTCGAGGGCGCGGCGGGTCATGGTGCCGAGATCGGCCTTGAACACGCGGTAGCGCTCGAGCGCGCCGCCGTTCAGGCCGTCGAGCGGGTTGGCCGTGTAACCGGCGCGGACGAAGTTGCGGTCGTTGAACTCGTCGGTGTTGACGATCAGCACGCCGTTCGGCTTGAGGTCGGGCAGGTTCTTCTTGAGCGCCGCCGGGTTCATCGCCACCAGCACGTCGGGCGAGTCGCCCGGGGTGTGGATGTCGTAGTCGGCGATGCGCACCTGGAACGCCGAGACCCCCGCCATGGTGCCCGCCGGCGCCCGGATCTCGGCCGGGAAGTCGGGCAGCGTCGAGAGATCGTTGCCGACCAGCGCCGAGGTGGTGGTGAACTGGCTGCCGGTCAGCTGCATGCCGTCGCCGGAGTCGCCGGCGAAGCGGATCACGACGTCGTCCAGCCGCTCGGGCGCGATCGGGTGACGGGCAGTCGCCGGCGGAGGGTCGGCGGGGTCGCCGGAGATGTCGAAGGGACCGGAGGCGGCGGAAGGGGCGGCAGAGCTGGACCGGCCAGGGTCGCCGGAGTGGCCGGGATCGCCGGCTGGTGGACTGTTCGTTGCCATGTCGCCTACAGAGGAATCCCGCTCCATCTTAGCGCAACTGCCGGTCTCGGAGGCGTATTCCCGGCGGAAGAGGCGGAAGAGGCGACCGCGACGCCATCAGGGCGGCGGGGCGGGGGGCGCCGGCGAGCCGGCCGCGGGCGGCGCGGAGGCAGCGGCCGGGACCGCCGGGACTCCTGGCTCCTGGCGCGCCCGGCGAGCCGCCTCGACCAGCGAGAAAGCCTCGCGGCGCATCTTCGCCCGCTCCGCTTCCTCCTCGGGGTAGCGCGGCCGGTAGCCGAGCTGCCCGTCGTCGAAGGTGTACGGCTTCATCAGGTCCGCCTTGCCGACGATCGTCTGGTCCCGGTTGAAGTAGGCCATGTCGTAGTTGTTGCTCATGATGATGGCCTCTTCGGGGCAGGCGTCGACGCAATAGCCGCAAAAGACGCAGCGCAGCATGTCGATCTCGTACACCACCGGGTACTTCTCGATGTTGACGTCGGGGTGCTCGGCGGCCTCGATGTGGATGCACTCCGCCGGGCAGGCCTGGGCGCAGAGGTAGCAGGCGACGCACCGCACCGAGCCGTCGGGGCGGGTGGTGAGGATGTGATGGCCGCGAAAGCGGTGGCTGTAGCTCCGCCGCTCCTCCGGGTACTCGATGGTCAGCATCCTGCCCGGGTGGAACAAGTTGAGCAGGAAGTGCCGGAGAGTGACCATCAGGCCGCCGACGAGCGGCAGGTAGAGCCGCTCGGCCATGCTCTGCCGGTAGGGCCGGGTGGTGGTCGGGTAGGGCGCCGGGGGAGGCTCGGCCGCGGGGATCGCCGGGAGCGCCTGGGGCGCCTGGGGCATTGGCGCGGTATTCATCGCTCGAGCTCTCCGGCGACGACGTTGAGGCCGCCCAGCGAGATCACGGCGTCGGATACCGAACCACCGCGGATCAGCTTGGTGAAGGTGGACATGATCGGGAAGCAGGGGGGCCGGACCTTGATCCGGTAGGGCTTGGCGGTGCCGTCGCTCAGGACGTAGAAACCGAGCTCGCCATTGGCGCCTTCGGTGGGCAGGTAGAGCTCCCCTTCCGGCACCTGGATGCCGTCCATGATCAGCTTGAAGTGATAGATCATCGCCTCCATCTCGTTGTAGGCCTTCTCCTTCGGCGGCAGCGCGACGTGCGGATCGTCGACGATGAAGCCGCCCCCGGGCATGCCGCGGTCGAGCAGCTGGCGGATGATCCTGAGCGATTGCCGGATCTCGAGGTTGCGGATGCGGTAGCGGTCGTAGACGTCGCCGCCGTAGAGCACCGGCACGTCCCACTCGACCGTGTCGTAGAGGTCGTAGGGCTGCGCGCGGCGCACGTCGAAGGGCACGCCGCTGGCCCGCAGGCAGGGTCCGGTCCAGCCCCAGTTGACCGCCTCGGCGCCGGAGATGGCGGCGACGCCGACCGCGCGGTCGAGCCAGATGCGGTTGTGATCGCACAGCTTCTCGACGTCCGTGACGAAGGGCGGGATGATCTCGAGCAGCCGCCGGCAGCGCGCCATGAAGTCGGGCGGCAGCTCCTGCGACAGGCCGCCGATGCGGCAGTAGGACACCGTCAGGCGGGCGCCGCAGCAGGACTCGAGCAGCCCGTAGATCTCCTCGCGCGGCTGGAACATGTACCAGAAGTTGGTGAGACCGCCGGCATCGACCAGCGTGGTGCCGTTGCACACGCAATGATCCATGATGCGGGAAAACTCGGACAGGATGGTGCGCGCCCACACCGCCCGCGGCGGCGCCTCGATCCCCAGCAGCCTCTCGACCGTCCGGCAGTAAGCGACGTTGTTGATGAAGGAGGAGCAGTAGTTGAGCCGGTCGGTGTAGGGGATCACCTGCTGCCAGGTGTGGGTCTCGCACATCTTCTCGAAGCAGCGGTGGAGGTAGCCGATCTCCATGTCGGAGGCAATGATGGTCTCGCCGTCGAGCACCGCCATCAGCCGGAAGGTGCCGTGCATGGCCGGGTGCGAGGGCCCGATGTTGATCGTCATGCGCTCGAAGAGATCGTCGTCAGCGTTCTCCGGGAGCGCCGAGGTCTCCGGGGTCGCCGGGGTCCCTTGCGCCTCCGTCGACGCGGCGGCCTGGACCTGTCCGCCCTGGCCGGCCAGGTAGCCGGCGGGCAGATCGAAGTGCGGCTTGTAGATCTTGTCCTCGGTCAGGATCCAGCGCCGCGCCGAGTCGTAGTCCTTGCGCAGCGCGTGCCCCTGGAAGGCTTCGTGGCAGAGGAGGCGCGACAGGTTCGGATGGCCGGTGAAGCGCAGGCCGAACATGTCGAAGACCTCGCGCTCGGCCCAGTTGGCGGCGTTCCAGACCGGCACCAGGGACGGCAGCACCGGATCGCTCTCGGCGCTCTCAGCCACCGGCACCTTCAGCCGCAGCCGGGCGTTGCGCGGCACCGAGTAGAGGTGGTAGACCGCCTCGAAGCGCTCGGAACGGTCCGGGAAATCGACACCCGCCACGTCCATCAGCAAGTCGAAGCGCGTCTCGCGGTTGTCGCGCAGCTCGCGCGCCAGGTCCGCCAGCACCTCGCGCTGGACGATCCAGGTCGGCTGGTCGAGGCCGGCGTCCGCGGGGACCGGGGTGATGCTGCCGGCCGGGAACTTGGACCGGACGCCCTCGTAGAGAGCGACGGCGCCGGCCGCGCCGGAGGCAGCGTACGGTGCAGCGGTGGGATCGGCGGTGGCCGGGGTGGCCGGGGTGGTCGGGGTGGTCGGGGTGGGGGGCATCGCGCTCGCGCCTCGGATCTTAGATCTCGGGAGCGCCGAGGTCCGGCTGCTCGCTGGACCGCTCCTTGGCGCGCGCGTCGGCGGCCCTGCCCAGCCGCTCGCGGTCGCGGACCACCTTCTCCCGGAGCTGCAGGATGCCGTACATCAGCCCCTCGGGCGTCGGCGGGCAGCCCGGCACGTAGACGTCGACGGGGATCACCTCGTCGATGCCCTGCATGACGTGGTAGGCGCGGTAGAAGCCGCCCGAGCAGGCGCAGGCGCCCATCGAGATCACCCACTTCGGGTCGGCCATCTGGTCGTAGATCTTCTTCAGCACCGGCGCCATCTTGTCGTTGATGGTGCCGGCCACCAGCAGCACGTCGCTCTGGCGCGGCGAGAAGCGCACGACCTCGGAGCCGAAGCGCGCGAGGTCGTAGTGGCTGGACACCGTGGACATGAACTCGATGGCGCAGCAGGCGGTGCCGAAGGGGAACGGCCAGAAGGAGAATCGCTGCGACCAGTCCTCGAGCTTCTCGAACGTGGTGGTGATCCAGCTCTCACCAGTCGTCGCGGTCACGGCTTTCATGTTTCTCGGGACCTCCCTCCCCCGGCTGCCAGTGTAGCACTTGTGACTGAGAGGTACAAGCTACGCAAGTTGTTGCTGCAGTGAGGTTTACGGAGCTGTTCCGGGGGCCGGCGCCGACGCCGGCCGGGCCGCCGGGGGCGGCGAGCCGGCATCCACCTCGGGCGGCAGCTGGACGTCGCCCTGCGCCGCCCCGAGGTCGCGCCGCAGCACCTCGAGCTCGCGCAGGTGCTCGACCTGGTCCGCGACCAGTTGGCGGAAGACCGCCGCGGTTCGTTGCTCTGCCGGGTCGGTGATCTCGCGGATGATCTTGGGGTAGAGGACGTCGTTCTCGAAGCGCTCCTCGGAGATGGCGGTGCCGAGATCGGAATCGAGCCCGCGCACCTGCTCGGCCGCCACCAGCAGGTGAACCGCCAGGCGGTCCTTGGCTGCCGCCAGCCGCCGCCAGCGCGCCGCCAGGCGTGGCATGCCGTCCTCCTCGGCGCGGGCGGCGTAAGCGCGGTAGCGCGCGGCGCTCACCGCCTCGGCGGTGAAGCCGGTCTTCAGGTGCTCCTGGAAGCGCGGGATCCTCGACACGGTGCCCCCTCCTTGAATTCAGGCTAAGATGCGCTGACGCAGCGGCGGGCGGCGGGCGGCAGGCCCACCGGCGCGGCGGCGCGGAACATTCTATGCGATCTGCCGCGAGGGCCATCCCGGAACGGCCCTCTGAAGAGTCACTCCACCTGGCCGCCCGAGACGTTCCGCACCGTCCCGGCATGCGCAAGCGGAAACTTTGCCCTCCGGCAGGCGTAGTGCCAATCGGGGCGTGGCCATCCCGCGGTCATGCCCGAGCAGCCTGATACGGACGCGACAGGCCCCCGACCGCCGCCCGTGAAACTCTCGACCCCCCGCCGCCTCGCCGCCTTCCTGGTGGCCCTCGCCCTGCTGGCGCTGGGCCTCGGCTTGGTCAGGGCGCTCTGGCGGCTGCACCTGCCCTACGTCAACACCGTGCTGGGCCTGGGGCTGGGCTGCCTCTGC
>DATDGZ010000225.1:0-10275 GCA_036521795.1 Thermoanaerobaculia bacterium
GGTGCCGGCGCCGACCACGACCAGGTGGTAGCGCGCCGCCGGGCGCGGGTTGACCCAGTCCGGGGGGTGGACGTTGGCGAGCAGCGCGCGGTTGTATGCGTCGAGCGGCTCGACCGGGAAATGGGCGGACGGGCTGGCCGAGCTCCCGGCGGCGGCTCCGCCGGCGCCTCCTGCGATCTCGGAGTCGGGGCCGCGCTCAGGCATGAGGTCCCTCCGGTGGCGATCCGGGCGACGCTTCCGGAGCCTCGGCGGCCCCGGCGGCCCCGGAGGCCCCGGAGGTCCCGGAGGCCCCGGAGGCCCCGGAGGACAACGCCGGCGCCGGCTCTTCCAGCTCCTGCCGCAGCGCCTTGCCGGCCAGCCGGGTGACGTAGGTGGTCACCGCCACGGTCGCCAGCAGCCCCACCGCCAGCAGCGCCCAGGAGGCCGCCCTGGATTGCCCACCCGCCGCCGGTGCGCCGCCGCCGGCGAAGGCCGCCGCCAGGCTACCGGCCGCCTTGCCGTAGTAGACGTAGAGCACCGTGCCCGGCAACATCGCCACCGAGGCGGCGAAGTAGTCCAGAAAGCGCACGCGGGTGAGGCCCAGCGCGTAATTGAGCAGATTGAACGGGAACACCGGCGACAGCCGCAGCAGGGCGACGATCTTGAACCCCTCGCGGCCGACGGCACGGTCGATGGCCTGGAAACGCGGGTTGGCGGCGATGCGGTGCTCGACGGCGCGGCGCGCCACGTAGCGCGAGACGAGGAAGGCGAGCGAGGCCCCGAGGGTGGCGCCGACCAGGCTGTAGACGGTGCCGTAGACCAGCCCGAACAGCGCTCCCGCCGCCAGGGTCAGCACGGCGCCCGGGGCGAAGGCGACGGTCGCGGCGGCGTACCCCAGGATGAACACCACCGGACCCCAGATGCCGAGGTCCTGCACCCAGGCGGCGAAGCGCTGCAGCGGGCCGATCAAGGACCGGCCGCCGACGACCAGCGCGGCGGCGGCGATCACCGCGGCGCCGACATAGAGCGCCAAGCGGGCGGTGCGCGAGCCGCGGCGGGGCTCGGCGGCGGCGGCGGGTTCGAGGGTCTCCGGCATGGGGCGTCTCCTCCCTGAGCTGCCTGCCTCACGGCCAGGCCCACCACCCGCGGCCACGTGAGCGGCTACCTCACAGCTACGTGCCGTCGGGCCGGACGGATCGCCGGCGGGGGCCGACGGCGGCGGCGGGGCGGGCGGAGGCCGAGAGGAGAGGTGCCGTCCGAGGCTTTTCGGCCTTTCGCGGTGCCATCTTAGCTCGACTCGGATGGCGTGGGAGGCGATGGCGCGGTGCATCGTAATCTGTGCAGATCGAGCCACTTTTTGATGTCAATCCATCGGAATGGAGGTTGCTTTCGGACCGTGAGCGCCCTATAATCTGCCCAACGGTCACAAAAAGGGAGGCATGGATGAAGAGAGACGAGATCCTGAAGGCCGCCGACGGGGAAGGCGTGCGCTTCATGCGACTGCAGTTCACCGACATCCTCGGCGTGATCAAGAACGTCGAGATCCCGCGCAGCCAGTTCGAGAAGGCCCTGGACGGCCAGATCCTCTTCGACGGCTCGTCGATCGAGGGCTTCACCCGCATCGAGGAGTCCGACATGCTGCTGGTGCCGGACCTCAATACCTTCCGGGTCAACCCCTGGTCCAACCCCGACGGCTCGAAGGTGGCGCGGATGATCTGCGACATCCACATGCCCGACGGCGAGCCGTTCGCGGGCTGCCCGCGGATGACCCTCAAGCGCCAGGTCGAGCGCGCCAAGAAGGCCGGCTTCACCATGGTGGCGGGCCCCGAGGCGGAGTTCTTCCTGTTCCAGAAGGACGACAAGGGCGAGGTGCTCATCGAGACCCACGACGTCGGCGGCTACTTCGACCTGACGCCGGTGGACCGCGGCGAGCAGTGCCGGCGCGACATCGTCATCGTGCTCGAGGCGATGGGCTTCGAGGTCGAGGCGGCGCACCACGAGGTGGCGCCGGGCCAGCACGAGATCGACTTCAAGTACGGCGACGCCCTGGCCACCGCCGACAACGTCACCACCTTCCGCTTCGTGGTCAAGAAGGTGGCCCAGGACCACGGCCTCCACGCCACGTTCATGCCCAAGCCGATCTTCGGCGTCAACGGCTCGGGCATGCACGTCCACCAGAGCCTGCTCACCAAGGCGGGCGAGAACGCCTTCTACGATGCGCAGGCGCAGTGGCAGCTGTCCAAGGTGGCGCTCAGCTACATCGGCGGCATCCTCGACCACGCGGTGGCGTTCGCGGCCGTCACCAACCCGCTGGTCAACTCCTACAAGCGGCTGGTCCCCGGCTACGAGGCGCCGATCAACGTCGCCTGGTCGGAGAAGAACCGCAGCCCGCTGGTGCGGGTGCCGGCGAAGCGCGGCATGTCGACGCGCTGCGAGGTGCGCATGCCGGACCCGTCCTGCAATCCCTACCTGGCGCTCGCCGTGATGCTGGCGGCCGGTCTCGACGGCCTCGAGCGCAACCTCGATCCGGGCGCGCCGATCAACAAGAACATCTTCACCATGAGCGCCCGCGAGAAGCGCCGCCTGCACATCGCCCAGCTGCCGGCCAACCTGCACGAGGCGCTCGACGAGCTCGAGCAGGACAAGGTGATCGCCGGTGCGCTGGGCGACCACATCCTCGAGCACTACCTGCGCGCCAAGCGCCAGGAGTGGGCCGACTACATCGAGCACGTCCACCCCTGGGAGCAGCAGCGCTACCTGTCCGAGTACTGATCCCGGGCCCGCTCCGCGAAGCCTGAGCCGGGTCCGCCGATCGCGGCGGCCCGGCAGGCTGGCGTCCATCAACACCAAGATGGAGCACTACCGCGCCGTCTTATGGCTTGAAAGGACATCTCGGTCTGACTATCATGTGCTGATGGCTGCCATCGGCATCGCCGAGCTCAAGGCCTCTCTCTCCGAGTGGCTCGCACGGGTCAAGGCCGGCGAGGAGGTCATCATCACCGAACGCGGTCGACCGATCGCTCGTATCCTGCCTCTGGTGGGGGTCGACGCTCATGGGCCGAGGATCGCGGCGCTCATCTCCAAGGGAAGGCTGCGTCCTGCCGTGGAGCCAATGGACGTCGAGAGCTTCCTAGCCCTTCCATGGCCCGAGGATCCTCACGGGGCCGTCCTCGCGGAGCTGCTCGCGGAGCGGGAGGAGAGGCGCTGAAGTTCTGGGACAGCTCGGCCCTCGCCGCCCTGGCACTCCGCCAGCCGGCGACCGTGCAAGTGCTACCCATCCTCCGCCAAGACCCGGAGGTGGTGATCTGGTGGGGCGCGCGGGTCGAGTGCGCGAGCGCCGCCGACTCTTTGCAACTCGCCGCCGCCATCGACTGGTGCGAGGAGCGCACCACCGGCGCCGGCTTCGTCTGTCTTGACCAACGCCTGCGAAGCGCGGCGCTTCGCGAAGGGTTCGACGTGGTCCCCTGGCCCGAGGAGATCCATGAACCCTGAGCGGTTGCCTCCGGCCCGGTAGTGTCCCAACTCTTGGGACACCACTCCCGGCCCGCGCGAGTTGCGGGCGTCCGGGAGAGGTGATCTACTAGCGCGCCGTGTTGCCGCGCGAGTCCATTCTGCCCTTCTCCAGGCCGGACATTGGCGAGGAAGAGATTGCCGAGGTGGTGGCCTGCCTGCGCTCGGGCTGGATCACCACCGGCCCGCGGGTGGCGCAGCTCGAGCGCGAGTTCGCCGCGGCGGTGGGGGCGCGGCACGCCCTGGCTTTCTCCTCCGGCACCGCGGCGCTGCACGCCACCCTGCTCGCCCTGGAGCTGCAGCCGGGTGACGAGGTGGTGGTGCCGGCGCTCACCTGGCCCGCCACCGCCAACATGGTGGTCGCCTGCGGCGCGGTGCCGGTCTTCGCCGACATCGATCCCTCGACCTGGAACCTCGACCCCGGGGCGCTGGCGGCGGCGGTCACCCCGCGCACGCGGCTGGTGATGCCGGTGCACTTCGCCGGCCTGCCGTGCGACCTCGACGGCCTGCGCGAGGCGCTGGCCGCGGCCGGCAGGCCCGAGATCGGCATCGTCGAGGACGCGGCCCATGCCGCCGGCGCCGCCTACAAGGGGCGGCAGATCGGGGCCACCGGCGAGAACGGCACGCTGGCGGCGTGCTTCTCGTTTCATCCGATCAAGAACATGACCACCGCCGAGGGCGGCATGGTGACCACCGACGACGACCGGCTGGCCGCGGCGATCAAGCTGTGGCGCTTTCACGGCGTGCAGCGCGACGCCTGGCAGGCGTACTCGGCCACCGCGAAGGCCCCGGCCACGTATGACGTGGTGCTGCCGGGCTTCAAGTACAACCTCAGCGACCTCCATGCCGCCCTGGGCCTGCACCAGCTGCGCAAGCTGCCGCGATTCAATCGCCGCCGCGCCGAGATCGCCGCCATCTACCGCCGGGACCTGGCGGCGCTCCCGGGGCTGCAGATCCCCGGCCGGGCGGGGTACGAATGCCATCATCCCTGGCACCTGTTCACCGTCCTGCCGCCGAGCCGCGCGCCGTTCATGGAGCGGCTGCGCGAGCTCGGCATCGGCACCGGCCTGCACTTCGAGGCGGTGCACCTCCACGACTACTACCGCCGCCGCTTCGGCTGGCGCGAAGGCACGCTGCCGGTCGCCGAGGAGGTCTGCGCGCGCATCGTGTCGCTGCCGCTCTTCCCGGCGATGACCGACGAGGACGCCGGCGACGTCGTGCAGGCGGTGTGCCTGGCGCTGAGCGAATGACCGCGCCGGCCGTGCCGGCGGCACCGGCGGCGTCGATCGTCGTCCCGGTTTTCAACGAGGAACCGAACCTGCGGGCGCTGTACGCCCGGCTGGCGCCGGTCATGGACGGCATCGCCGGCGGCGCCGAGGCGATCTTCGTCGACGACGGCAGCGCCGACCGCTCGCTCGAGCTGCTGCGCGGCCTGGCGGCGGCCGATCCCCGGGTGCGGGTGATCTCCTTCAATCGCAATTACGGCCAGCACGCGGCGGTCATGGCCGGCCTCGAGGTGACCCGCGGCGAGACCGTGGTGACCCTCGACGCCGACCTGCAGAACCCGCCCGAGGACATTCCGAAGCTGCTGGCCAAGGCGGCGGAGGGCTTCGACGTGGTCGGCGGCTGGCGGGCCGACCGCAAGGACACCTGGTTCCGCCGCTTGGCGTCGCGGCAGATCAACCGCATGATGCGGCGCATCATGTCGGGGGTCGAGCTCCGCGACTATGGCTGCATGCTGCGCGCCTACTCGCGCCCGGTGGTCGAGTCGCTGCGCCGCTGCGAGGAGCGGACGCCGTTCATCCCCGCGCTCGCCTGCCAGTTCGCGCGCCGCATCGCCGAGGTGCCGGTGGGGCACGCCGAGCGCGCCGCCGGCGAGTCGAAGTACTCGCTCTGGCGGCTGCTGCGGCTGCAGGCCGACCTGGTGACCGGCTTCACCTCCATGCCGCTGCGCCTGGCGACCCTGGCCGGCACCGTCATCTCCCTGCTGTCGATCGGCTTCGGCGTCTTCCTCGTCATCCGGCGCCTGATCCAGGGTCCCGAGGCCGAGGGGCTGTTCACCCTCCTGGCCATCCTCTTCCTGCTCGTCGGGGCCGAGTTCCTGGCGCTCGGCGTGCTGGGCGAGTACGTCGGCCGGATCTACGTCGAGGTGCGCCGCCGGCCGCGCAGCGTGGTGAAGGAGACGATCAACTTCTCGGCGACTGCGGCGAGCGCGCCGAGCGCGCCGAACGGCGCGAACGGAGACCGTGGTTGAAGGTCCTCTTCCTGGGTTACAGCCAGCTCGGCTACCGCGCGGTCCGGCTGCTGAGGGAGTTGGGGTGCGAGGTCGCCGCGGTGGTGACCCACCATGACGATCCGGCCGAGAACCGCTGGTACCGCACGCCCGCGGAGGCGGCCCGCGAGCTGGGCCTGCCGCTCCACTACTCGGGCGAGCTGGCGGCGGCGCCGGGCGGCATCGCCGCTCTTGCCGGGCGCCTGGCCCCCGACCTGGTGCTGAGCGTCTTCTACCGCGACCTGCTGCCGGCGCCGGTGCTGGCGGCCGGGCGGCTGGCGGCGCTCAACCTGCATCCGTCGCTGCTGCCGGCCTACCGTGGGCGCGCGCCGATCAACTGGGTGCTGGTGCGCGGCGAGCCGCGGACCGGAGTGACGCTGCATCATATGATCGGGCGTGCCGACGCCGGCGACGTCGTCGGCCAGCGCGCCATCGAGATCGCGCCGCGCGAGACGGCGCTGACGCTCTACCGCAAGGTGGAGGAGGAGGGCGTGCTGCTGCTCGCCGAGATGCTGCCGCGGATCGCCGCCGGCACCGCGCCGCGCCTGCCCCAGGACGAGTCGCGGGCCAGCAAGTTCGGGCGGCGGCGGCCGGAGGACGGCCGCATCGACTGGTCGTGGCCGGCGGCGCGCATCGACTGCCTGGTGCGGGCGGTGGCGCCTCCCTGGCCGGGAGCCTTCGCCGAGGTGGAAGGGCGGCGCGCCTGGATCTACCAGGGACATCCGGAGGCGCCGGTCGCCTACGAGGCGGCCACGGACGCGGACCCGGCGGCGAAGCCGTCCCCTGGTGCGGTGACTGCGGAGCCGGCGGACCGAGAGGCCCTCCTGCCGGCGCCGGGCAGCGTGCGGCGGGCGCAAGGGCGGGTGTGGGTCGCCACCGGCGACGATTGGTTCGAGGTCGAGGCGGCGGCGGGAGTCGCAGGCGTGCCGCCCCCGGCCGATCCCTTTTCCTGACGGTTTTCGCGAGGGGACGTGACGCCATGAAAGTTCTGATCACGGGGGGCGGCGGCTTCCTCGGTTCGCACCTGGGCGATGGGCTGCTCGCCGCCGGCCACGAGGTCATGGCGCTCGACATTGCCCCCGACCTCAAGGTGCGGCACAACCTCGGCAAGGCGGGCTTCCGCTACCTCAAGGGATCGGTGTTCGACACCGACCTGCTGGAGAGCCTGGTGGCCAAGGCCGACCTCGTGTACCACCTGGCGGCGGTGGTCGGGGTCGAGCACTACGTCGAGGATCCGTTCCACGTCCTCAACGTCAACGTCAACGGCACGCAGAACGTCCTCAAATTCGCCCACCGCTACGACAAGCGCGTGGTCTTCGCGTCGACCTCCGAGGTCTACGGCAAGTCGCGCGACACTCCGTTCCGCGAGGACGGCGACCGGCTGCTGGGCTCGACCGAGATCGACCGCTGGTGCTACTCGACCTCGAAGGCGGTCGGCGAGCATTACTGCTTCGCCTACGGCAAGCTCGGGCTGCCGGTGGTGATCGTGCGCTTCTTCAACGCCTACGGCCCGCGCCTCGACCGCATCGACGTCGGCCGCGTGATCACCATCTTCATGGGGCAGCTGCTGCGCGGCGACGACCTGACGGTGATCGGCGACGGCAAGCAGACGCGCGCCTTCACCTACGTCGACGACGCGGTCCTGGCGCTGGTCCGCGCCGGCACTCTCCCCGAGGCGGTGGGCCGCATCTTCAACATCGGCACCGACCGCGAGACCACCATCCTCGAGCTCGCCGAGACCATGATCCGCGCCCATCCCGGCACCGGCTCCAAGGTGAAGCTGGTGCGCCAGGAGGACGTCTACGGCGACTCCTACGAAGACATCCCGCGCCGCTTCCCGGACATCACCCGCATGCGCACCATCCTCGGCGTCGAGCCGAAGGTGCCGCTCGAAGAAGGCCTGCGCCGCACCATCGACTGGTTCCGCGCGGCGCCGGAATGGAGCCCGCGGGTGACGTAGAGGATTCGCCACGATGCCGGCCGCCCCTCCCGCCTCCCCGCCGCGCGTCGCGCTGAAGATCGACGTCGACACCTTCCGCGGCACCCGCGACGGCGTGCCGGCGCTGCTCGCGGACCTCGCGGCGGCGGGCGTCCGGGCGAGCTTCTTCTTCACCCTCGGTCCGGACAACTCCGGGCGCGCCGTGCTGCGGGTCCTCCGCAAGCGCGGCTTCCTCGCCAAGATGCTGCGCACCAACGCCGCGCGGATGTACGGTTGGCGCACCGCCCTCTACGGCACCCTGCTGCCGGCCCCGGAGATCGGCCGGCGCTGCCGCGCCACGCTGGCAGCCGTCCAGGCCGCTGGCCACGAGGTGGGCCTGCACGCCTGGGACCACGTCACCTGGCAGGACCGCCTCGACCGCCTCCCCCGCGCGGCGGTCGACGCCCAGCTCGACCGCGGCATCGCCGCCTTCGAGGACATCTTCGGCGCCCGGCCGCGTTCCTTCGCTGCCCCCGCCTGGTTCTGCACCGACGAAGCCTTCGCGGCCCTCGATGCCCGCGGCTTCGACTACCTGTCCGTCTCGCGCGGCGGGGCCGCCCCCTACTACCCGCGGGTTGCCGGCCGCACCCTCGCCACCCTCGAGGTCCCCACCACCCTGCCGACCCTGGACGAGGAGCTGGGCCGCGAAGGCATCACGCCCGGCAACTACGTGAGCCGGCTCATCGCCCGCTACCGCCCAGGCCACGACGAGGTCCTGACCGTCCACGCCGAGACCGAGGGCCTGGCCTACCGCGGCCTCTTTCAGGAGCTTCTCCGCCGCCACCGCGAGCTGGGCGTGGAGACTCGGGCGGTCGGCGAGCTGGCGGCGGAGGCGAGGGGGCGGGCGCAGGCAGGGGAGATCGAATACGGAGAGGTTCCCGGGCGCGCCGGGAAGGTGGTGCTGGCGGCCGTGCGGAAGCGCTGAAGCGGCGGCAAGTGATCCTAGAGGAGCGGCGGGTGCACCGGGGTGAGCTCACCCGCTGACGGCATCCCGCCCGCTGACCCACTACCCTCGCCCGTACGAAGTCCTCCCGGGCGGCGCCGAAGGGTAGTATCCTAACCTCTGAATGGGTCAGCCCGAATCCCCCGCATCGCTTGAGTCAATCGCCTACCTGGAAGCGGTCCCGCTTGCTGAGAGGCGAAAAGAAGGTCTTGTCTACACGCCTCGCCGGCTAGTGGACTTCATTCTGGACCTCGCTCTTGATGTGACCACCCAGCCGATCGAGAGCACGCGAATCCTGGATCCCGCTTCTGGGTCGGGCGCATTTCTCGAACAGATCACCTTCCGCCTGGCACGGAGACTGGTAGAAAAGGGCGTTGACTTCTCGGTGCCTGCCGGAAGCGGTGCTCTCCTAGGAACAATTGAAGCGTGTGTATTCGGCTGCGATAAAGACCCAAACGCTTGCGCAATTGCCAGGCGCTCCATTCGTGACCTAGCAGGCCGGCTCTTGGGATCGCCCATTCCACCCAAGTTCTTCGATTCGAACGTCCAGGTCAAGGACTATCTTGGCGTGGATAAGCTACATTTCAATGGCGATTCCAGGTTCGATCTAATCGTCGGCAACCCTCCATACGTGACTACTTCGCGGCTCTCGACAGCTCATAAGAATGAGCTTCGCGACCTCTTCTCGAGTGCGAACGGCCGCGTCGACCTCTATGCTCTGTTCTTCGAGCGCTCTCTTCAGCTCTTAGCTCCTGGCGGTCGGCTAGCTCTTATAACGCCGAATAAATTCCTCACGAGCGAGAGCGCTAGACCGCTGAGGCGCCTCATTCTGCAGATGTCTTGCGTCAATGTCATTGCGATTTTTCGTTCGCATCGTGTCTTTGGAGGCGCGGCCACCGTGCCTTGCGTAACCGTCCTCGAACGCGGGGGTAACGCTCAAGCCATCAATCTCCTTGAGTGTGACGTGTCGCAGGGGAAAGGGATTGTCGTGGTTTCCAAGTCGCAAGTTGATTGTCCCCGCCAGGACGGCGAACCTTGGTTCTTGGCCGATCCCAGGCTCTTGGAAGTAGCACAGCTAATCCGAGGCACCCATGCTCATTTACGCGCGCTAACTCGCCGGATTTCATCAGGCATGGCGACTGGGCGCGACGGACTTTTCGTAGCCCCTTGTAGTCCGGGCCTCGATGTCGAACCCGAGCTGAAACGGCCTGCAGTTCGCGGTCAGGACATCCTGCCTTTTCAAATCTGCGATCCGAAGCTCGAGATCCTTATCCCGTATGTTCATGGAGCGAATAACAAGCCGACGCTTATCGATATGAACGATTTTCCTAAGGCCGTTGCATACCTGGAGACATTCCGTGGGGAGCTTGAAGCTCGGCATTGTGTGCGCGAATGGAAAAAAACTTGGTATGACCTGCATGACCCTTGGCTTGAAGATATTACATCTGTTCCGAAGATATTGGTGCCTGATATCGCGCGCTCGAACCGCTTCGCTCTAGATACAGGCTATTTCTGCCCTCTAGATAGCGCCTACTATATTATTCCAGTGGGCGTACATCCTGAGTACTTGGTGGCGGTTTTGAATTCCAAGCC
>DATDGZ010000226.1:0-2791 GCA_036521795.1 Thermoanaerobaculia bacterium
CATCGGCGCCGCCGGCCCGGAGAGGCGGGTTGTGGAACCTCTACGGTCCGACCGAGACGGCGATCTTCTCGGCCGGCACGCGGGTGGAGCGGGCGGCGCTGTCGCCGGCGACCGGCGCGCCGCTGGGCGGGGCGGTGGCCAACACGCGGCTGTACGTGCTCGACGAGCGGCTGCGGCCGCTGCCGGTGGGGGTCACCGGGGAGCTCTACATCGGCGGCGCGGGCCTGGCGCGGGGCTATGTCGGCCGTCCGGAGCTGACCGCCGAGCGCTTCGTGCCGGACCCGTTCGCGGACGCGGCGCCATCTGCTGCTGCGTCGCCTTTCTGTGGGAGCGGGGCGCGCCTGTATCGCAGCGGCGACCTGGCGCGGTGGCGGCCGGACGGGATGCTGGAGTACCTGGGCCGTGCCGACCACCAGGTGAAGCTGCGCGGCTACCGCATCGAGCTGGGAGAGGTGGAGGCGGCGCTGGCGCGCCATCCCGCGGTGCGCGAATGCGCGGTGGTGGCGCGCGGCGAGGGTGCGAGCAAGCAGCTGGTGGCCTACCTGGCGCTGCGGGTCCTCGCGGCGCCCGCCGGCGTGCCGGGCGCCGCCCCGCTGCACGCGTCGCTCGAGCTGCGCGGCCATCTCGAGCGCCAGCTGCCGGCCTACATGGTGCCGGCGGTGTTCGTGGTGCTGCCGGAGCTGCCGCACACAGCGAGCGGCAAGGTGAACCGCAGGGCGCTGCCGCCGCCGGACGCGGCGGGAGTCGTTCCAGGGGCTGCCTACGTGGCGCCCGCCGGTCCCGCGGAGGAGCTGCTCGCCAAGCTGTGGTCCGAGCTGCTGGGGGTCCCGCGGGTGGGGCGCGACGACGATTTCTTCTCGCTGGGGGGCCACTCGCTGCTCGCCACCCAGCTGGTGTCGCGGCTGCGCGAGGTCTTCGGCGTCGAGCTGTCGGTGCGCGGTGTCTTCGAGACGCCGATCCTGTCGGCCCTGGCGGCGCGGCTGCGGGACCTGCCGCCGGCCGCGGCAGGCGCCGCGCCGCAGCGGCGCCAGCTGCCGGCGGGCGAGGCACCGCTGGCGTTCGGCCAGGAACGGCTCTGGTTCCTGGCCCAGCTGGAGCCGGCGAGCAGCGCCTACCACATCGGTGTCGCGGCGCGGTTGCGCGGCCGGCTGGACGTCGCGGCGCTGGCGGCGGCGTTGGCGGAGATCGTGCGCCGCCACGAGCCGCTGCGCACCGTCTTCGGCGTGGCGGCCGGCCGGCCGGTGCAGTGGATCCTGCCGGCAACGATTGCGCCGGCGGCGCCGGCGCTGCCGCATCTGACCCTGGCCAAGGTCGCTCCCGGCCGCGGCGAGCTGCTGGCGGCGGAGATCGCCGGCGCCTGGACCGAGCGCCCCTTCGATCTCGCCGCCGGCCCGCTGTTCCGGCCGCTGCTCGTCGAGCTCGGCGCCGAAGAGCACCAGCTGCTGCTCGCGGTGCATCACATCGCCGCCGACGGCTGGTCGATGGGCGTGCTGCTGAGCGAGCTGGCGGCGCTGTACCCGGCGCTGGCCCGGTCCACGGCGGCAGCCCCCCCGGTGCCGGCCGGTGCGGTCCTGCCGCCGCTGCCGGTGAGCTACTCGGCGTTCGCGTCCTGGCAGCGCGACTGGCTGCGCGGCGAGGTGCTGGAAGACCAGCTCGGCTACTGGCAACGACAGCTGGCGGGACTGGCGACGCTCGAGCTGCCGGTCGACCGCCCGCGGACCTCCGGCGCCGAAGCTGCCACACCTGCGGGCACTGCGGACCTTGCGCCGCTGCTCGAGCCGGTGCCTCGCCTCGCAGGGCGCCGCGCCGCCGACCTGCCGCCGGCGCTGGCGGCGGCGATCGCAGCGCTGGCGCGGCGCGAGGCGGTGACGCCGTTCATGGTGCTGCTGGCCGGCTTGCAGGCGCTGCTCGCCCGCTCCACGGGGCAGACGGACGTCGCCGTTGGCTCGCCGATCGCCGGCCGCCAGCGGGCGGAGATCGAGCCGCTGGTCGGCTTCTTCGTCAACACGCTGGTGATGCGCACCGACCTGTCGGGGGACCCGACGGGCGGCGAGCTGCTGGGTCGGGTGCGTGAAGTGGCACTGGGCGCCTTCGCTCACCAGGACCTGCCGTTCGAGCTGCTGGTCGAGAGGTTGGCGCCCGAGCGGGACCTGGCCGGCACGCCCCTGTTCCAGGTGATGCTGGTGGTGCAGAACACGCCCTGGCCCACGGTCGCGCTGCCGGACCTCGAGCTGGCGCCGGCAGCGGTGCCGGGACGCACGGCGAAGTTCGACCTGACTCTCGCCCTGGTGCCGGAGCAGGGCTGGCACGGCGATCTCGAATACCGCCGCGAGCTCTTCGACGGCGCCACCATGGAACGCCTGCTGAGCCACCTCGCCACTTTGCTGACGGCGCTGGCGGAGGCGCCGCAGCGGCGGCTGGCGGAGCTGCCTTGGCTCGCCGAACCGGAGCGCGCGGCCCTGCTTCGGGAGTGGAACGACACCCGCTCGCGATATCCGCGGGAGCGCTGCGTTCACGAGCTGTTCAGCGAGGTGGCGGCGCGGCAGCCGGAGGCGGTGGCACTGGCCGCGGCAAGCGGCGAACCGCTGCTCACCTATGCCGAGCTCGAGCGGCTTTCCAACCGCGTCGCCCGCTGCCTGCGGCGCTTGGGAGTGGCGCCGGACGTGCCGGTGGCGGTGATGAGCGGGCGTTCGGCGGAGCTGGTGGTGGCCGTGCTCGGCATCCTGAAGAGCGGCGGCGCCTATGTGCCGCTGGATCCCAACCATCCGCCGCCGCGCCTGGCCCACGTGCT
>DATDGZ010000227.1:0-16650 GCA_036521795.1 Thermoanaerobaculia bacterium
GCCGTGTGCGGATGGTCAAGCGACATCTGGAAGGAATCCTCGCCGCCGGCGTCCTACCCACATAAGAGCGTGAAGCGCCACAGCGGCTGGGACGTTGAGCGAGGCTCCAGTCCACCCGCGCTCATGCGGAAGACCTGCCCGCGTCTTGCTTACCGCTCGTGAGCCTGTTTGTACGCCCGCAGCACAGCATTGATGCGGCTCTGGTATCCTGCTCCTCGCTCGCGAAACCATTCCAGGACATCCGAGTCGATGCGCATCGTAATTTGAGCCTTGCGCACCACGGGCTGCAACCCCTTGCGAATAAGGGCCTTTGCAAATTTCTCCGGAGGAATCTCGGGAACGTCGGAGAGGTCGATCTCTCCATTGCTAATGCGGTCGACCCGCTGCCAATCACTCCGAGATCGTTGAGAAGTAGCTTTGCTCCTCACGTTTCGTTGCCTTTCTTATCGAGATGATACGGATGCTGTCGCTCTGCTCGGTGTGGACGACTGCAACCACCCTTCCATCCATGGTGCCAAACGTGACGAAGCGCTGCTCGCCATAGTCCAACCGGTCGTCCTCGATGGTTGCCGTGAATCCCTCGAACAGCATCTCAACACCAACGAAATCGATCCCGTGCTTGCGAAGGTTCTCCTCGCGTTTGGCCTCATCCCACTCCACCTGCACAAAGCGAAGTGTAACTACTCCTCGTAACTACGTCAACCTCCTCGCGTCCTGCGCGTCTGCGCTACTGGAGCCCTGCCAGGGTGCCGGGCGATGCAGCCAACCGCGGAGCCTGTCCCCCAAAGGTGACATGGCAAATTGACCACGCATCCCTGCCCCTGCGGCCATCTCGGGGACCCCCGCCACGCCTGCACCTGCCTGTCGCCGCTGATCGAGCGCCACCGCGGCCGCATCTCCGGCCCGCTGCTCGACCGCATCGACCTGCACGTCGAGATGCCTGCCTCTCGCTGCGCGAGCTGCGCGCCGCCCCGGGCGAGCCCTCCGCCGTCGTCGGCCCGCGCATCGCGGCCGCGCGGGCGGTCCAGCTCGCACGCTTCGGCCCGGACAACCCCGGGCAGCGCCACCTCGACGACGCCTTCGAGAAGCTCGGCCTCTCCGCCCGCGCCTTCGATCGCATCCCACTGCGCCACTGCGCTCCTGCCGCCAAGGACACCGGCGGCCGTAGAGCAATCTAAGCCGGAGAGGGGGGAGCGGAGGGCCCCGGACTGCGGGAGGCCCCCGAGGGGGGTTGCCCCGGAGGCGCCCGGCAGCTATGGTGCGGTGGCGATCAAGCCCCCTTCGTGTGGAAAGGAGACTGCCGATGGCCGTTCGTCGTCTGCGGCTGATGGTACTGCTGGTGATGACGTCCCTGTTGGTCACCGGCGGGTGGACCTTCGCCGCCTCGGCGACGGCGAAGTCGTCGAAAGGGAAGTCGTCGAAGGCGAAGTCGTCGAAACGGGCGAAGCGCACCCATGCCACGCATGCCACCCATGCCGCGCCGGCCCTCGCGGACACCGCCGCGGCGCACGCGCTCTTCGAGGCCAACCTGCAGGCGATCCGCGACCGCAACGGCAAGGCCTACCTGGCCTGTTACCTCGACTCCACGAACCTCCCGCGCACCGGGCCCGACGGCTTCGAGCTCGGCCGCGCCGGGCTGGCGGCCGGCATCGGCCAGGCCTGGCCCGATCACATCGACGCCGCCGACCTTCGCCTCGTCAGCCTGCGGCCCGGCCTGGTCTACGGCACCTACCGCTACCGCGTGCGCTACGGCGGCCAGGAGGTGGCCGGGCTCTCCGAGCGCCTCTTCGTCAAGACCGCGTCCGGTTGGAAGATCACCGCCACCACCGCCTTCCAGGAGCCCCCCGGGACGCCGCCGCCGGCGCGCGCCCTGGTGGGCGCCACCCTGATCGACGGCACCGGCGGCCCGCCGGTCGCCGGGGCCGTGGTGCTGCTGCGCGGCGGCAAGATCGAGTGCGCCGGGCCGCGCGCCGCCTGCCCGGTGCCGGCCGGCACCGACGTGCTCGACGTCTCGGGCCTGTGGATCGTCCCGGGCGTGATCGACGCCCACGTCCACTTCTCGCAGACCGGCTGGGCCGACGGTCGCCCGGACGCCCTCGACGTGCGCGCCAAGCACCCGTACGACCAGGTCGAAGCCGGCCTCCGCCTCCATCCGGAGCGCTTCGGGCGCTCCTATCTCTGCGCCGGCGTAACCTCGGTGTTCGACGTCGGCGGCTATCCCTGGACCCTGGGATTGCCGGCCTGGGCCGAGCCCGATCCCGAGGTGCCGCGCATCGCCGCCGCCGGCCCGCTGCTGTCCACCCGCGACCACTGGGTGAACCTGCCCGCCGAGCGGCAGTTCATCTTCCTGCGCGACGAGGCCGCGGCGCGCGAGGGCGTACGCTACCTGGCGAACGAGGGCGCGGCGGCGGTCAAGGTCTGGTTCATCCCCGAGAAGCCGATCCCCGAGCTCGAGCCGCTGGTGACGGCGGCCGGCGACGAGGCGCGCCTGCGACGCCTGCCGCTCATCGTCCATGCCACCGGCCTGGCCGAGGCGAAGGCGGCGCTGCGCGCCGGCGCCCACGTGCTGGTGCACAGCGTCTGGGACATGCCGGTGGACCAGGAGTTCCTCGACCTGGCGAAGCGCCAGGGCACCTTCTACTGCCCCACCCTCACCGTCATGCGCGGCTATCAACGCATGTTCGAGAGCGCCGCCAGCCGGCAGCCGCCGGCGGTGGACGATCCCAACGGCTGCGTCGACCCCGAGACCCTGGCGCGCATCGGCGAGACCGCCGGGCTCGAGAGCGGCCGCACTGCCGAGCAGCTCGCCACCTCCGCCCAGCGCACCGCCGAGCGCGAGCGCGTCGCCGCCGCCAACCTGGTCACCGTCGCGCGCGCCGGCATCCCCGTCGCCATGGGCACCGACGCCGGCAACCCGCTCACCCTGCACGGCGTCTCGGTCTATGCCGAGATGGAGGCCATGCAGCGGGCCGGCCTGACGCCAAGCGAGGTGCTGGTCGCCGCCACCCGGGGCGGCGCCGCCGCGATGGGACGCGTCAAGGAGCTGGGCACGATCGAGAAGGGCAAGCTCGCCGACCTGCTGGTGGTGGCCGCCGATCCGCAGGCCGACGTCGCCAACCTCCGCCGCCTGCGCTGGGTGGTGCGCGGCGGCGTCGTGCGTTCGCTCTCGGAGCTGCACGCCCTGGCCACCGCGCCCGCCAGGCCGTAGTGGGCCGCCTGGCGACCTGCCCGCGGAATAAAACGGCCCGCCGCGGCTGTAGTTCACGGTATATGGACGTCGCTCTTTCCACATCGCGCGGAGATACGGTGCCGACGAAGTACTGGCACCGCCTCGACGACGGGCTCGAGCAGGGGCGCGTCCAGTGCGATCTCTGCCCGCGGGCCTGCAAGCTGCTCGAGGGGCAGCGCGGCCTCTGCTTCGTGCGCGCCCGCGAGGGCGGCGAGATCGTGCTCAAGACCTACGGCCGGTCGAGCGGCTACTGCATCGATCCGATCGAGAAGAAGCCGCTGAACCATTTCCTGCCCGGCACCCCGGTGCTGTCCTTCGGCACCGCCGGCTGCAATCTGGCCTGCAAGTTCTGCCAGAACTGGGACATCAGCAAGTCGCGCGAGATCGACACCCTCTCCGACGGCGCCTCGCCCGAGCAGATCGCGCACGCCGCCGCGCGCCTGGGCTGCCCCAGCATCGCCTTCACCTACAACGACCCGGTCATCTTCATGGAGTATGCGGTCGACGTCGCCGACGCCTGCCGCGAGGCGGGCATCAAGGCGGTGGCGGTGACCGCCGGCTACATCTGCCCCGAGCCGCGGGTCGAATTCTATCGCCACATGGACGCCGCCAACGTCGACCTCAAGGGCTTCACCGAGCGCTTCTACCGCAAGGTCTGCGGCGGCGAGCTGGGCGCGGTGCTCGACACCCTGCGTTACCTGCGCCACGAGACGGACGTCTGGTTCGAGATCACCACCCTGCTGATCCCGGGAGAGAACGACTCCGACGCCGAGCTCGACGAGCTCACCCGCTGGGTCGCCGCCGAGCTCGGCCCCGGCGTGCCGGTTCACTTCACCGCCTTCCATCCCGATTACAAGATGCTGGACCTGCCGCCGACCCCTGCATCCACCCTCACCCGCGCCCGCCGCATCGCCCTCGCCAACGGCCTGCGCTACGCCTACACCGGCAACGTCCACGACGAGGACGGCGGCAGCACCTGGTGCCATCACTGCGGCAACCGCCTGATCGGCCGCGACTGGTACGTCCTGACCGGCTGGCACCTCGTCCCGACCCCGGAGACCCCGGAGACCCCGGAGGGCATGGCCTGCGACCGCTGCGGCACCCCCCTCCCCGGCCGCTTCGCCGGCCCCCCCGGCCGCTGGGGCGCCCGCCGCGTCCCCGTGCGGCTGTCGGAAGTCACCTCTCCATGAAGCCGACATTTCTAGCGGTCGTCCCGCTGATCCCATCCGGCAACAGCCTGGCGGCCGCCCTCGCCTTCTACACCGAGCACATGGGGTTCACGGTCGTGTGGCAGAGCGATGGAATGGCGGGTATCTGCCGAGACGGCGTCGCGTTCAACCTCGTGGCCAACGACAACCCGGTCTGGGCTGACAACGCCAGCTTCAGCATCGGCGTTTCCGACCTGGATGGGCTGTATCAGGAATACCGCGAGGTCCCCGCGCAGGTCGGTCCTCTCGAGGTGAAGTCTTGGGGCCGACGTGAATTCCACATGATCGTGCCGTCCGGTGTCTGCCTGCAATTCTACGAGCATGAAGGCGCCTGACAGCGACGTCTGCACGCCGCGCAGATTACCGGGACCGCAACGACGAGCGCGCCCGCCGGCCCGGGCCTACGGGAAGATCCCGAGGTCGCCGTAGCAGAGGGCGATCTTGTCGATGGCGTCGACGAAGGCGGCGGTGCGGAGGTCGGCCTTGCCGCGGTGGCGGTTGCGGATCTCGCGCAGCCGGGCGTAGGCGGTGACGAAGGTGTCCTCGAGGCCGGAGCTCACGAGGTCGGCCTCGTCGGCGCCGTGGGTGATGGCGGCCACCTCGGCGGCGCCGAAACGCTTGTCGGTCGCCCCTTCGATGGCGCCCAGGATGCGGCGGAACGCCCCCTCCTCGAAGCGCTTCTCCAGGCGTCCGAAGCGGACGTGCGACAGGTTCTTGAGCCACTCGAAGTACGACACCAGCACCCCGCCGGCGTTGACGAAGTGGTCGGGCAGCACCAGCACCCCGCGCTCGCCCAGCCGCTCGCTCGCCTCGCTGGTGATCGGGCCGTTGGCCGCCTCGACCACGATCTTGGCCTTGATGCGGTCGGCGTTCTCGCCGGTGATCTGGTTCTCGAGCGCCGCCGGCACCAGGATGTCGCAGTCCAGCTCCAGGCCCGCCTCGCGGCTCGGCAGGGTGGTGGCGCCCGCCACTCCGAGCATCGAGCCCGTCTCCTGCCGGTGCGCCCAGACGGTCGCCAGCTCGAGGCCCTTCGGGTTGTGGATGGCGCCCTCGTACTCGACGAAGCCGACGAGCACGGCGCCGGCCTGCTCGAGGAAGCGCGCCGCGTGGTAGCCGACGTTGCCCAGCCCCTGCACCACCACCCGCTTGCCGGCGAGCCCGCGCGAGAGTCCGAGCGGCTTCATGTCCTCCTCGACGTCGACCGCCTCGCGGGTGGCGATGGCGACGCCGCGGCCGGTGGCCTCGGAGCGCCCCCGGATGCCGCCCTGGGCAAGCGGCTTGCCGGTCACGCAGGCGGTGCCCTCGAGCTTGTCGGCCGAGAGCGCGACGTAGGTGTCGACGATCCAGGCCATCTCGCGCGGCCCGGTGCCGAAGTCCGGCGCCGGCACGTCGGTGCCGGGGCCGATGAAGTTCTTCTTGACCAGCTCGAAGGTATAGCGGCGGGTGATCCGCTCGAGCTCCTGCGGCGTGTACTTCTTGCTGTCGATGGCGATGCCGCCCTTGGCGCCGCCGAACGGCACGTCCACGACGGCGCACTTGTAGGTCATCAGGGCGGCGAGCGCCACCACCTCGTCCTCGTTCACCGCCAGGCTGTAGCGGATGCCGCCCTTGGTCGGCAGCTTGTGATGGCTGTGCTCGGCCCGCCAGGCATGGATCACCTCGATCGACCCGTCGGCGCGCTGCAGCGGGAAGGTGAAGTGGTAGACGCTGTTGCAGTTCTTGATCAGCGTCAGCAGGTCTTGATGATGCGAGGTGAGCGCGGCCGCCTTGTCGAAGTTGCGGTTGACCTGCTCGAAGAAGCTGATGGTGTCGGCCATGGGTCCCCTTATGGGTAGACGGGGTTCAGGGGCTCGATTCAGGGGCTCGGATCCCGGCCCGCTCGGTAGTGGGGTACTAGCGCCGGCTAGGACAAACGCCGCAGTGATAGCATTCTTGCCGCTCCGCCCGCAACCCCTGAGCGCATGGCTCTCCTCCCTCCGATCGTTCCCATCGCTCTCGTCGCCCTGATCGCCTTCGACATGGCCGCCTGGGAGCGCGCCCTCTCCACCTCGCTGCTGGGCAACTCCGCGGGCGATTGGCTGGAAGCTCTCGGCATCGTCGCGCTGGTGCTGTTGACCGCACTGCTGCTCAAGCGGGTGCTGGGGCGCCGCTTCGCACGGCCGGCTGGCGCGCCTGCCGCCGCCGGCGCCGCCGCCGCCGTCCAGGAGCTGGCGCCGGAGCTGATGCGGCGGACCTACTGGCTGCTGCTGCTGCTGCCGGCGGTCTTCCTCGGCACCCTGTCCCTCGCCCCCTCGCGCCACGTCTACGCCACGCTGCGGACGCTCGCCATCCTCGCCGTGCTGCTGCAGGTGGCGCTGTGGGCGACCGTCGGGATCGAGATCTGGATGGGCCGCGTGCGCCGGCGGCGGCTCGAGCAGGACGCCGCCTCGGCGACGCTCGTCGGCTCGCTCAATTTCATCCTGCGGCTGGTGCTCTGGGTGTTCATCGTGCTGCTGGCGCTGGACAACCTGGGGGTCAACGTCACCGCCCTGGTGGCCGGCCTGGGCGTCGGCGGCATCGCCGTGGCGCTGGCGCTGCAGAACATCCTCGGCGACGTCCTGGCCTCGCTGTCGATCGCCGCCGACAAGCCCTTCGTGCTCGGCGACACCATCCAGGTCGACAACTTCGTGGGCACGGTCGAGGACGTGGGCCTCAAGACCACGCGCCTGCGCAGCCTCTCGGGCGAGCAGCTGATCTTCGCCAACAGCGACCTGCTCAAGAGCCGCATCCGCAACCTCGAGCGCATGACCGACCGCCGCGTGGTGCTGGCGTTCGGCATCGACTACCAGACCAGGGCCGACCAGGTGGAGAAGATCCCGCCGCTGCTGCGCGCCATCATCGAAGCCCAGCCCGGCGTGCGCTTCGACCGCGCGCACCTCAAGGGGTTCGGCCAGGGGTCGCTGGATCTCGAGGCGGTCTATTACCTGGCCAACCCGGACTACTACCTCTACATGGACACGCAAGCAGCCATCCTGCTGGCGCTCATGCGCGCCCTCGAGCACGAGGGCATCCGCCTCGCCCAGCCGGACCGCACCCTGTGGATCGCCGCCGAGGCCGAGCCCCCGGCGCCGCGCTCGCGCGAGGCCGCCACGAAACCCGCGGTGCCCGCCGCGCGTAGCTAGCGGGACACGCAGCGAACATCGACCGGAAGGAGCCCATCCTTGCCCAATGCCGCCGTCGCCAGATCCGCCGTGATGGCCAGAGTGGCCGTGCTCGCCCCTCGCCTTCGCGCCGCGGCCGTCGCCGCAGGCGCTTGCGCCGCGGCCGCGGTCTTCACCACGCTGGCCGCCCTGCTGCCGCTACCGGTGGCGGCGGCCGCTCTCGCCGCCCCGGCCCCGGCCCCGGCCCCGGCATTGCAGCCGTCGGCCGGAGGCTGGCCCGCCGGGGGCGAGGCCCGGCTGCTGCGCTATCCCGCCATCCACGGCGACCAGATCGCCTTCGTCTACGCCGGCGACATCTGGTTGGTGGACGCGGCCGGCGGCGGCGCGCGCCGCCTGACCACCCACCCCGGGCTCGAGCTGTTCCCCAGGTTCTCGCCCGACGGCCGCTGGATCGCCTTCACCGGCGAGTACGGCGGCAACCGCCAGGTGTTCGTGATCAGCGTCGACGGCGGCGCGCCAAGGCAGCTGACCTTTCACAACGACATCGGCGACCTGCCGCCGCGCGGCGGCTACGACAACCAGGTGCTCGGCTGGACGCCGGACGGCAAGGACGTGGTCTTCCGCGCCAACCGGGTGGCATGGAGCGAGCGCAACGGGCGTCCCTACCTGGTGGCCGCGGCCGGCGGCATGGAGCGGCCGATGCGCATCCCGGAGAGCGGCAACGGCAGCTTCTCGCCGGACGGCACCAAGTTCGTCTACACGCCCCTGCAATCCGAGTTCCGCGGCTGGAAGCGTCACCGTGGCGGGCGTGCCCAGGACATCTGGATCTACGACCTGGCGGCCGACACCGCCGAGCGCATCCTGCACGATCCGGCGACCGACAACCAGCCGATGTGGATCGGCAACAAGATCTATTTCAGCTCCGACCGCGAGCACACCCTGAACCTCTATTCCTACGACCTCGCCACACGCCAGGTCGCCAAGCTCACCCAGCACGATCAGTACGACGTGCTGTGGCCGAGCGCCGGCACCGGCAGGATCGTCTACGAGAACGGCGGCTTCATCTATCTCTTCGACCCGGCGACCGGCAAGAGCGCCAGGGTGCCGATCCGCATCGAGAGCGACCTGCCGTTGACGCTGCCCTATTGGAAGAACGTCCGCGCCAACATCGAGTCGGCCGACGTCTCGCCGACCGGCAAGCGCGCCGTGCTCGCCGCCCGCGGCGAGATCCTCACCGTGCCGGCCGAGAAAGGCGAGGTGCTCGAGCTGGCCGCCACCCCCGGGGTGCGGGCGATGAACCCCGTCTGGTCGCCCGACGGGCGCTGGATCGCCTACCTGAGCGACCGCAGCGGCGAGTACGAGATCTGGGTGCGCGACGCCGGCGGCGCCGGCGCCGAGCGCCGGGTGACGACCGACGGCGACATCTGGCGCTTCCCGCCGGTCTGGTCTCCCGACAGCCTGAAGCTGGTTTTCGGCGACCGCAAGCAGCACCTGCGTTGGGTCGAGGTCGCGAGCGGCAAGGTGGCCGACGTCGACCACAGCTCCCGCGGCGACATCACCACCTACGCCTGGTCGCCCGACAGCCGCTTCATCGCCTACACCAAGCCGGCGCCGTCGCAGCTGTCGACGATCTGGATCTATGGCCTGGACGACGGCAGGGCGCAGCAGCTGTCGGGCGAGCTGGCCGCCGAGACCGAGCCGGTCTTCGATCCCGCGGGGCATTACCTCTATTTCCTCTCCAACCGCGACTTCCAGCTGACCTTCAGCGGCTTCGAGACCGATTATCTCTACACCCGCCCGACCCGCGTCTACGCGGCGCTGCTGGCGAAGGACGGGCCGGCGCTCTTCCTGCCCGAGAGCGACGACGAGCCGGCGCCCAAGGCCCGGACGGAGAGCGCCCCCGCCGCCCCGCCCCGCGTCCGCATCGACGTCCCGGGTTTCGAGCAGCGGGTGCGGGCGTTGCCCGCCGCCGCCGACGACTACTCCAACCTGCAGGCCAGCGCCGCAGCCGTGTTCTACCTCGCCGGCACCGGCGCCAAGACGCAGCTCAAGATGTACGACCTCAAGGAGCGGAAGGAGAGCGTGGTGCTCGAAGGGGTGGCGGCGTACCAGCTCTCCGCCGACGGCAAGAAGGTGCTGTTCAAGCACGGCGAGGACTGGGGCATCGCCGACGCCAAGCCCGCGCAGAAGAACACGGAGGGCCTGCTGCCGCTCGACAAGCTGCAGATCGAGATCCACCCGCGCGAGGAGTGGCGCCAGATGTACTACGACGCCTGGCGCATCATGCGCGACTGGTTCTACGACCCGGGTATGCACGGCGTCGATTGGGCAGGGATGCGCGACCGCTACGGCGCGCTGCTGCCCTATCTCGGTTGCCGCGACGATCTCGACTACCTGCTCGAGGAGCTCGGCGCCGAGCTGTCGGCCGGCCACGTCTACGTCTCGCGCGGCGACGAGCCCGGTGTGTCGCGGGTGGAGGGGGGGCTGCTGGGGGCGGAGATCGAGGCCGATCCGTCGGGCGTCTTCCGCATCGCCAGGATCTTCCCGGGCGAGAACTGGCAGGAGGATTACCGCTCGCCGCTGACCGAGCCCGGCGTGCACGTCGAGGCCGGCGAGTACATCCTGGCCGTGGACGGCCAACCCACCCGTGGCGTCGACAACTTCTATCGCCTGCTCGAGAACAAGGTGGGCCACGTGGTGGTGCTGCGGGTCGCCGCCAGCCCCGGCGGCGAGGGGGCACGCGACGAGAAGGTGCGGCCGGTCAAGAGTGAGCAGAACTTGCGCTATTACGCTTGGGTCCAGGCCAACCGCGAGCGGGTGGACCGGGCCTCCGGCGGCCGCATCGGCTACATCCACCTGCCGGACACGGCGGTGGCCGGCAACCGCGAGCTGTTCAAGTACTTCTATCCGCAGGTCCGCAAGGAGGCGCTGATCCTCGACGACCGCTACAACGGCGGCGGCTTCATCCCCGACCGCATGATCGCTCTGCTCAGCCGGCCGCTGCTCAACTACTGGGTGTCGCGAGGGATCGAGCCCACCACCACGCCCGGCTTCGTCAACACCGGCCCCAAGGCATGCCTGATCAACGGCAGCGCCGGCTCGGGCGGCGACGCCTTCCCCTACTACTTCCGCAAGCTCGGGCTGGGGCCGCTCATCGGCACCAAGACCTGGGGCGGCTTGATCGGGCTCTCCGGCAATCCCCCGCTGCTCGACGGCGGCAGCCTGTCCACGCCGACCTTCCGCTTCCTCGACACCGAGGGGCACTGGGGGGTCGAGAACGTCGGCGTGCTGCCCGACGTCGAGGTCGTCGACCGGCCCGACGAGATCGCCAAGGGCCACGACCCCAGCCTCGAGCGGGCCGTCGCCTACCTCATGCAGGAGCTCGCGCAGCACCCGCCGGCGAAGGTGACGGTGCCGCCGATCCCGGCCGCGCACGACTGAGGGAGGGCCGCTATTTTCTCAGGTCCCGATCACCGCTAAGCCGCAGGCGCGAGCGGCTCGACCTAGAGCGGCGTCGTGGGTCGCGAGAACGAGGCTCTCGCCTGTCTCCTCTCGCCACAGCATGGCGGTGGCCAGGTGAATCGCGTCGAGCGTTCCGAGAACGGTTGGGAACGGCTGGGCGGCGCGGGACAACACGGCCCTGGTAACCTCGACCGTTTCCATCCGTGCCAGGAGCTTGAACATCGCCTCGCGCCGGCTCGCGAGCTCATGCTCTGCGACCGAGCCCGGCGCGGAGGTCAGGCGCAGCCGGTCGATCGTGCGCAGACACTCGACTTCGACCAGCGCGCTCGTGATCCCGCGCTCGATCTCGGACCATTCGGTCAAGGCTCCCTCCTGCCCGAAGAGCCGGCGCAGGAGGACAGACGAGTCGAGGTAGGCGACCGGAATCACCGAGTCATCTGCCGCTCTTGCAACAGCAGATCTACGATGTCCGGGGCATCTGCCAATGGCGGCGGCAGCGGGATCTCCGCCAGTGGAGAGGGGTCGGACGGTGGACGGATGACCAGGCGCTCGGCAGCTGGGGTGAACGGCACGAGTGTGGCCACCGGCGTTCCCCGGTCGACCACCGTGAGGGCCGTCCCGGACCGGACCCGGCGCAGGTGCCGGCTGAGATGGGCCTTGAGGTCGGCAATTCCCACGCGCTCCATGGTCACATCATAGTCTCGTATAGTCATCTGGTCGAGGACAGGGTGAGATGCGCATGGTCCTCGAGTTGCCCACACACCCTCGTCATCCCCGCGTCACAGGTTATAGACTCTGCGGGTTCCGGCTCCGGGCGACCGGATGGGCGTCGGGGTAGGTGTCGCCTGCTCTTTCTTGCCGCTTTCGGCCAGCTCTTCCGAGGTGAGGCATGAGACACGAGGGGCCTTTCGTCAGCAGCTTCGGCATCGATCGGCAGGGCCTGGCCGACGCCCGCACGGTGTACTGGAACCTCTCGCCGGCCCGGCTGAGCGAGATGGCGGTCCTGCGCGGCGAGGCCAAGCTGGCGAGCGAGGGGCCGCTCGTCTGCCTGACCGGCTCCTATACCGGCCGCTCGCCGCAGGACAGGTTCGTGGTCGGCGACGCCGCGATCGACGGCGAGATCTGGTGGGGAGAGGTCAACCGGCGCTTCGAGCGCGAGCGCTACGAGGCGCTGTGGAGCCGGGTGCGCCAGTACCTGGCCGATCGCGACCTGTTCGTCTTCGACGGCTACGCCGGCGCCGACCCGCGTTACCGCCTGCCGGTGCGAGTGGTGACCGAGCTCGCCTGGCACAACCTGTTCGCGCGCAACATGTTCCTCCGCGAGCCCGACGGTGCCCGGCTGGCCGCCTTCGAGCCCGGCATGACGGTCGTCGACGCCGCCCTGTTCGAGGCCGATCCGGGGCGCGACGGCACCCGCGGCGGCACCTTCATCCTGGTCGACCTGGCGCGGCGGATGGTGCTGATCGGCGGCACCCGCTACGCCGGCGAGATCAAGAAGAGCGTCTTCAGCGTGATGAACTACCTGCTCCCCGGTCAGCAGGTGATGCCGATGCACTGCAGCGCCAACTACGGCGCGACGCGCGACGACGTGGCGCTGTTCTTCGGCCTCTCCGGCACCGGCAAGACCACGCTCTCCGCCGATCCCGGCCGCACCCTGATCGGCGACGACGAGCACGGCTGGAGCGCCGACGGCGTGTTCAACGTCGAGGGCGGCTGCTACGCCAAGGTGATCCGGCTCTCGCGCGACGGCGAGCCCGAGATCTACGAGACCACCCGCCGCTTCGGCACGGTGCTCGAGAACGTCGTCTGCGACGAGGAGAGCCGCGAGCTCGACCTCGACGCCGACACCCTCACCGAGAACACCCGCAGCAGCTACCCCCTGACGCAGCTCGCGAGCGTCGACCTGGGCGGCTGCGCCGGCCATCCCAAGCACGTCGTCTTCTTGACCTGCGACGCGCTCGGCGTGCTGCCGCCGATCAGCCGCCTCACCCCGGACCAGGCGATGTACCACTTCCTCTCCGGCTACACCGCGCGCGTGGCCGGCACCGAGCGCGGCGTCGTCGAGCCCAAGGTGACCTTCAGCACCTGCTTCGCCTCGCCCTTCCTGCCCCTCCATCCCGGCGTCTACGCCAAGATGCTCGGCGAGCGGCTGTCCCGCCACCGGGCGCGGGTCTGGCTGATCAACACCGGCTGGACGGGCGGACCGGTCGGCACCGGCAAGCGGATCAAGCTGGGCTTCACCCGCCGCATGGTGCACGCGGCGCTGGCCGGCGAGCTCGACGGCGCCGCGACCTGGACCGATCCGATCTTCGGTCTCGCCGTGCCGGAGCGGGTCGAGGGGGTTCCCGACGCCGTGCTGCGGCCGCGCGAGGGCTGGAAGAGCGCCGCCGACTACGACGCGAAGGCAGCCCAGCTCGCCGACATGTTCGCCGCCAACTTCGAGAAGTACGAGTCGGGAGTCGACGAGGCGGTCCGGTCGGCGGGCCCGCGGCGGGTGCCCACCCGCTAACGCGAGGCGGCCCCGTTGATCGACGCGACCATGGCCCGCTTCACCGGCCCCCGGGGACGCATTCGTCCGGCGCCGGCGCTATAGTGCGCGGCGGAGAGGCTGCGGAGATGACGACCGATCTCGAGAGTCCGCCCGAGGTGGTGCCCGAGCCCGGATGGACGCCGATCGAGCCGTTCCGGCTCGAAGGCGGCGCCGGCTCCTTCGTGACCGGCAGCGCGCGGGCCGGGCAGCCGCCGGAGAGCGGCCGCCTCAGGGTGCGCTACTTCCTCCGCGCGGGCGATCGCCGGCTGGTGGGCAGGGCGTGGTTCGGGCCGGGCGCGCTCGGACCGCCGGGTCACGCCCACGGCGGCGCGATCGCCGCGGTGCTCGACGAGGCGATGGGCGCCGCTGCCTGGGTCGCCGGCCACATCGCCGTCGCGGCGCGCCTCGACACCAGCTTCCAGCGGATGGTGCCGATCGGCACGGATGCCACCCTCGAAGCCTGGGTGGAACGCGAGGAGGGGCGCAAGATCTGGACCTCCGGGCGCCTGCTGGACGGCGCCGGAGAGCCCTTCGCCGCCGCCTCGGGCCTGTTCATCGAGCTGCCGCCCGAGCGCTTCCAGCCGATGCTCGCGCAGGCGGCCGCCGCTCTCGGCGTCGATCCGGAGCAGCTGTTCACGGCTGCCAGGCGGTAGTCAACCACCATCGCGTCCGGTCCGCGAACGGATCGGAGAAGACACGGGCCACCCCCAGCCGCAGCTCGACGGCGGGAAGGCGCACCAGCGGCACCGGCCGGGTGGACCACCGGAACTCCAGGCCGCCGAGGGTGATCTCGGCCGGATGGAGGAGCAGGCCGCCCCACAGCCGGTGGCGTTCGAAGAACAGCGGCACCGGCAGCAGGCCGAGCTCGAGCTCCACCCTCTCCTCTTCATGCTCGGCGCCGAGCAGGGTCGCCGCCGGCAGGGCCGGGGAGACGATGCGGGCGGCGAGCGCCGCCGGCGGCAGCAGGCTGGTGGCGGCGCCACCGAGCTGGTAGAGATCGAAAGCGCGGGCCACGCGCCGCGAGCCGTCGCGGCGCCAGTCCAGCTGCAGCCGCGTGTCCTTCAGGCGGACCGCCAGCCCGGCTTCACCACCATAGCGCGCCCAGGACCTGCCGCCGCCGCCGCCCGCGGTACCCGCAGCAGTGCCCGCAGTGCCCGCAGCCAGGCGGGCGTCGAGACCCGCATCCAGGCGCCAGAGACCGTAGCGCCGTGCGAGCCGGTAGCCGCCGTCGGCGGACGCGATCCCTTCGTCCGCGGCGCCGCGCGCCGGCAGGCCGGCAGGTCCGGCGCTGGACGGCCCCGCGACGGCCGGCGCGATCGGAGAGGCGACAGACGGCCTGACGACGGCGGGCACAAAAGCCCGCGCAACGTCCGCGGGCACGACTGCAGGCGCACCGGCGGCCGGCGCGACGGCGGCGGCCGGCGGATCGGGAGCCGCGGCGACCAGGCGCTGCCAGAGCAGGCTCGTGCGGAGCCGGAAGCGCTGGCCGGGAGCCTGCCGCCGCCACTCGGCCCAGGCGGCGAGACCCCGCCGCTCGAGGTCGAGCACGCCGGTCCCCGCCGCCGCCGGCACCGATCCGGCCTGGCGCGACGGCAGCTCGCGCACGTCGAACGCCTGCAGGCCGAGGTCCAGCGGCAGCCCGCGGAAGCTGCCCGCCAGGGCGCCGCCGCGCAACGCCCCGGATGTCCCGATCGCGGCCAGAGCGAGGAGATCGAGACGGCCGATCAGGTCGCCGCTGCGCAGTCCCAGCTCGAGCGTGCCGCCGGCGTTGCCGGCGCCGCCGCCGACGAGCGGCAACAGCTCCTGGCGCCCGAGACCGTAGGGCCGGCCGGCGGCGGCGGGCGCGGGCACGGCAGCGCCAGCCGGACCGGGCGGCGGAGACGGCGGCGATGCCGGGGAGCCGGCGCCCCGTGGCGGCGAAGCTAGCGGTGACGACGGCGATGGCGGCAAGGGAGCATGAGGCGGCCCGGAGGGATCTCCGGCCGGCGGAGACGGCGGCGGTGCCAATGAGTCGGCGGCCGGCGGCGGCGGGGCGGCAGGGAGTGCCGGCCGGACCGCCGGTGCGAGGTCGCTCGGCATGACGACCTCCGCCAGGGGCGGATGCCGCGCCGTGAGGTCGAGGCGCCGCAGGTCGAGGCCCTCGGGCTCCAGGCTGAGGTAGAAGACCGCCTTGCCGTCCGGCGTCGGCGCCGGCGCGAAGGCGCCTCCCTGGGTCCGGGTGAGGGCGACGGGCGGCGGGCCGGGCGGCGCGGCGAACGCGTAGAGGTCGAGGAAACCGCCGCGGCCGACCACGCCGTAGAGCGTGCGGCCATCCGGGCTCCAGGCGGGCGAGGAGGCGCTGCCGCCGGGGGGCGGCGACAGCTCGAGCGGCGTGCCGGCGGCGGTGCGGTCGGGTCCGAGCTCGAGCACCGCCAGCTTCCAGGCGCCGCCGGCATGCAGGCCGAACGCCACCCGGCGGCCGTCCGGCGCGAGGCGCGGCCGGTCGTAGATCCGGTCCAGGGAAGGTGCGGTGAGCGCCCGGGTCTCGCCGCTCGCCAGGTCCACGGTCACCAGCTGCGACAGGCCGTAGCGGTCGCGCACCGCCACCGCCCAGGAGCCGTCGGGCGACGGGTCGGGATCGCGCAGGTCGGCCTGCCGGGTGATGCGGCGCATCTCGCCGGTGCCCGGCCGCCACTCGCAGAGATCCGGGTGGAGGAAGCCTTCGCCGTCCGGCAGGAAGCGCACCAGCAGCAGCGACCTGCCGCCCGGCATGAAGCGCGGCATCGCCGGATCGCCGCCGTCGGCGGCCACCCAGGTGTGCAGCGGCTTCCTGGCCAGCGGCCGGCTGCGGACCGCCGGCACGTCCTGGGGATCCCGCGCCTGCTGGCGGGCCTGCGCCTCCTGCCAGCGTTTCTCTCCCTCCTGGTCGGGCGCCGTCTGCCAGACCACCAGCTCGGCCGGCCGTTCGCGCGAGTGGCGCACCAGCGCGATCTCGGTGCCGTCGGGCGAGACTGCCGGTGCGCCGGTGGTCCACGCCAGGTCCTGCCAGCGCGCGCCTTCCCGCGCCGCCAGGGGCCCCACCGCCTGCACCCGTTTCTCCGC
>DATDGZ010000228.1:0-3170 GCA_036521795.1 Thermoanaerobaculia bacterium
GCTTGACCGCACACGGCCACGGCAAGGGCCCGGCCTCGTCGAGCGCCGCGCGCAGCTGGGCCGGCAGCGCGCCGCGCGGCGTCGGGCCGTCCAGCGTCTCACGCCAGAGATCGCAGAAGACACAAGAGAAGGGGCACTCGGACCCCGCGAGCAGCACCGTCAGCGCCGCGACGGTGCCGCCGCCCGGCTCGCGCTCGGTCTCCCAGAACCAGGCGATCGGGCGCCACGGATCGACGGGCGACTTCGCCGGGCGCAGCGAGCGCACCCACTGCGCTGACGGGACCGCGGCCACTCCACTCCTAAACCGTCTCGTAGAGCTCCAGCAGATGCCGGCGGTAGCGCCAGGCAGGGACCCCGAAGAGGTCCCGGGACACCGCCGGCGCCGCCGCCCCGTGCTGAAAGCGGCGCTTGCCGAAGACCGGCATGGAGAGACCGGTGACGCGCCGGATGCCGCGCGACAGCACCTCGCCCTTGATGCGGTAGAGCGCCTGGTGGGAGCCCTGGGCGAGCTCGGCAAAGGGGATCGCCTCGGCGGCGGCGACCACCCGCGGGCGGGTGTTCGGCGAGAACAGCGAGAAACCATGGCGGCGGGCGGGCGCATAGCCGCGGACGCTGCCCCGGCTGAGGCCGCCGCTGTAGGTCAGGGATTGCTTGACGGCGTCCACGCCCCAGCCTTCCTGGTACAGCATGCGGTTGCCGACCACGCTGCGGATCGTCAGCTCCGGGTTCTCCTCGATCGGGTAATCCTTGAAGTTCTCGTCGCCGCCGTCGCCGTCGACCAGCAGCCGCCAGGACGGATAGCGCCGGCGCAACCCGCGGAGCAGCGCCAGCTCCATGGTCGCGGCCTCCACGTCGAGCGGCTTGTAGTCCTCGATCACCGCGACGGCCTGGAACGGGTCGAGCTCGGCGCTGCCGGCCTCGATCTCCTCGCCGAGGATCGCCAGGCCGGTCTGCGCCAAGAGCTCGCGGGCTTGCGCGAGGTCGCCACCGCCGCCGTCGACGGCCAGGGTGAACGCCTTGAGGCGGGCCGGCGACTGCCCGGCGGCCAGCAACTCGTGATAGGTGCAGAGCAGCACGGCGCCGCTGTCCGCGCCGCCGGAGAACAGCACTCCCAGGGGCTCCTGCCGCGGGACCGCGGCCAGCCAGAGCCGGATCTCCGCGCAGAGCGCCTGCACGTAGACCTCGCCAATGACGTCGAAGTCCGCCGGCAGGACGCCGCGCGGGGGATCGAAGAAGCGGCGATGGCAGGGGTTCGGATCGGGGCAGCCGACCAGCTGGACCTCGGTGACGTGGTGCGCGGGAACCATCCGGGTATAGGAGGGGTGGAACTGGTCCGCCAGGCGCCGCTCCGCGAGGCACCGGAAGATGGCGTCGATGCGATCCGCGACCACCAGCAGCGGCCCCTCGGCCTGCTTGGCGAGGAAATACCGCAGTGGCCGATCGAGGCTGCGGGCCAGGCGCACCGTGCTGCCCTGCTGGGCCACCAGCGCGAAGGAACCCTGGATGCGCAGCGTGGCCGCCGGATCGTCCTCGAGCAGCAGCCCACGCGCCGCCGCGAGCGACATGCCGGCGATCGCCTGGTCCTGGTCGGGGACCAGGTTGATCACCTTGGCGACAGGTCGTTCGGGCATGCGATCCACCTTGCGGGGTGCCATCTCCGGGCGAGGCCACGAAGTCTAGCACGCTGGTGCTCGGCTATACTTCTTTTCTAGAATGACCAACCACGTAGGGTCGCTCGACGCATCCCGTCATGGATAGCACTGGCCGAGACCTGGGCGCCGCCAGCCGCGGCGGAGCGCTCCTGGGAGCAGGCGCGGCGCTGATGGTGGCGAGCGGCGCCTGGCTGGCGGCCGCGGACCGCCCCGACGGGCTGCTGATCGCCGGCGTCGGGCTGCACCTCGTCCTCGGCCTGGCCCTGCTGGTGCCCTGCGCGGTCTGGTGGTGGCGTCGGCGCGGGCGGCCGCTCGTCCGCCTGGGCGGGGCGCTGCTGCTGGCCTCCGGCGCCGCCGGTTGCCTGCTCCTCGCCCTGGGCAACCGCGATGCCCTGCGGCCCCTGCTCTGGACGCACGCGGTCCTCGCCCTTGCCGGCCTGGCGTCGCTCCTCGCCGCCGTCGCACCCGCCCGCCGCGGCCCGCTCTGGTGGGCGGCCGCCGGTGGCCTGCTGCTTGCCGTCCTGGCGCCGGGCATGGCGCTGGCCTGGCGGTCCTGGAACCCTCCCGGCGCGCTGGCCGCCGCGAACCCGGCGCCGTCGCGCGACGCCGCGGGCGCGGCGATGGGCGGCGCCGCCGGTCCGTTCTACCCGACGCGGGCGAGCACCCGCGACGGCAACCCGGCGGCGGCGAGGCTGTTCCTCGCCGCGCAGAGCTGCGGCCGCTCGGGCTGCCACGCCGACTTGACGCGCCAGTGGGATGGTTCCGCCCACCGCTTCTCGGGCCTGGACAACCCCTGGTACCGGGCCACGTTCGCGCAGATGCGGCAAGCTCGCGGCGTCACGGCCTCGCGCTGGTGCGCCGGGTGCCACGCGCCGGCAACGCTGCTGTCGGGCGCGGCGGACGGCGCCCCCGACGGGCTGGCGGCAACGCCCCTCGGCCGGGCGGGGGTGTCGTGTACGGTCTGCCACGCCATCTCGCGGGTGAAAGGCACGACCGGGCAGGCTGCCTACGAGCTCGACACGCCGGCGCTCTACCGGCTCGCGCTGAGCGACAGCGCGCTCGCCCGCGATCTCTACGAGGTGCTGCTGCGCATCGATCCGGCCCTGCACCGGCGCAGCTTCTCGCGCCCGTTCACGGCGAGCGCCGAGCTCTGCTCGACCTGTCACAGCGTCCGCATGGACAAAGCGGCCAACGGCTATCACTGGTTCCGCGTCGCGGACGACTACCGCGACTGGCAGGTCTCCTCGGTCTCCGGCCAGGGCTACCTGCTGGTCACCGCCTTTCCGCCGCCCAGGAGCTGCACCGACTGCCACATGCCGGAGGTGCGCTCGGCGGATGCCGGCGGCCGCCAGGGCCGCATCCACTCCCATCGCTTCGCCAGCGCCAACACCGCCGTGCCGGCCTGGCGCGGCGACGCCGAGCAGCAGGCGGCGGTCACCTCGTCGCTGCGCTCGGGCGCCGTCACGGTCGACATCTTCTCCATGCTCGAGCCGCCGGCGGCGGGTGCCGCCGGCGGCC
>DATDGZ010000229.1:0-9832 GCA_036521795.1 Thermoanaerobaculia bacterium
GGGGAAGTACTGCACCACCGAGTTGAGGATCACCAGGTCGAGCTCGCCCGGGGCCACCCCGCGCCAGTCGTCGGCCAGTGCCTGGGCGAGCGACACCTGGGGCAGCGCCCGCTCCGGCCGCGCCAGCTGCCGCGCCAGGTAGTCGAGCGCGGCGTGCGAGAAATCGGTGGCGCGGTAGCTCTCGCAGTGCGGGGCGACGCGGAACAGCAGCAGGCCGGTGCCGCAACCCACCTCCAGCACGCGGCGCGGGGCCAGCGCCAGCAGCCGCTCCACCGTGGTCTCGACCCACTCCCGCATCTCCGCTTCCGGGATCGGCTCGCCGGTGTAGCTGCTGTTCCAGCCGCTCAGGTTGAGGGTGGGATCGAGCCGCTCGCCGGTCTCGTAGGTCTCGTCGTAGAGCTGGTTCCAGGCGGCGAGGTGCTCGGCGACCGGCTCCGCCGCCGGCGCGGCACCGCCACCGTCCTCGCGCCGCACCACGTAGGCGACGAGCTGCAGCGCCGCGGCCTCCCCGCTGCCGGCCGCCGGCCTCGCCACCACCACCGCCTCGCGCACCGCGGGCTGGCGGGCGAGGACCGCCTCGATCTCGCCGGTCTCGACCCGGAAGCCGCGCAGCTTGACTTGGGTGTCGATGCGTCCGAGGAACTCGAGGCTGCCGTCCGGCAGCTGCTGGGCCAGGTCGCCGCTGCGGTAGAAGCGGGCCGGCCTGGCGCTCTCTCCCGCGTCGCGCTCGCCGCGCTCACCGCGCTCCGCACGCTCATCGGGCTCATCGCGGTCATCGCCGGCAGGCAGCACGACGTATTTCTCCGCGGTGAGCTCCGGCCGGCGGAGGTAGCCGCGCGTCACGCCCATGCCGCCGATCCAGATCTCTCCCGGCACCCCGATCGGCACCGGCTGGCCGTGGCGGTCGCGCAGCTCGATCCGGCAGCCCGGCAGCGGCCGGCCGAGCAGCGAGCGGATCGCCGCGGGGGGGTGCGGCACCCGCCAGGCGGTGCAGAGGATCGTGGTCTCGGTGGGGCCGTAGAGGATCCAGACCTCGGCCGCGGGGAACCTCCGCCGCAGGTCGGCCAGCAGCTCGTCCGGGGCGCGGTCGCCGCCGAGCACGATGCGGCGCAGCGCCGGCACCGGTCCGCCGCCGCGGCGCTCCAGGGTGTTGAGCAGCTGGCGGGCCAGCGCCGGCACGGCCGCAAGAACGGTGACCGCCGGCAGCGCCGCCGCCAGCCGCTCGAGGTCGAGGACCGGCCGGGTCGGGAAGAGCACCGCCGCGGCGCCGGCCGGCAGCGCCATCATCATCTCGAGGACGAAGAAGTCGAACGAGAAGGGAGCGGTGCACAGCAGGCGATCGGCCGGGCCCAGGCGCAGCTGCTGCTGCGTCGCCGCCATCACGTCGGCGAGGCTGCCGCGCTCGATTCCCGCCGCCTTCGGCCAGCCGGTCGTGCCGGAGGTGTAGATGCAGTAGGCGAGGTCGCCGCGCCGGGCCGAGCCGGTGAATGCCGCGGAGGGTGGCGAGGGCTCCAGCGGCTCCGGGCTCTGCAGCAGGACCTCATCCCCTGCCAGGTGGACGACTGCCGCGCCGTGCGGCGGCAGCGCCAGCAAGCCCGCCTCGTCGCCGGCCACCACCGCGGCCCGCGAGTCCTCGAGCAGGAAGGCCAACCGGGCGGTGGGCAGCGCCGGATCGAGCGGCACGAAAGCGCCGCCCGCCTTGAGGATGCCGAGCAGGCCGGCGACCAGGGCCGGCCCGCGCGCGCCGACCAGCGCCACCAGCGTGTCGGGTCCGACCCCGAGGGCGCGAAGCCGGTGCGCCACCCGGTTGGACCAGGCGTCGAGCTCGCCGAACGACAGCCGCTGCTCGCCGCTAGCTCGGTCTACTGCTTCGTCCCCGGCGGGGACGACCAGCGCCGGCGCGTGCGGATCGGCCGCCGCCGCCCGCGCGAAGCGCGCGACGACGTCCTCGCCGATCTCGACCGGCGCGTCGTTCCACTCGACAGCCAGCTGGTGGCGCTCGGCGGCGGAGAGGCACGGCAGCGCCGAGAGGCGGGCGGCCGGGTCGGCGGCGAGACCGGCGAGCAACTCCCGCAGGTGGCCGAGGAGGCGTGCCGCGGTCGGCGGGTCGAAGAGATCGGCGGCGTAGGAGAGGTGGGCCCGCAGAGCGGCGGCCTTGCCGGCGCTCGCGATGCCTGCCGAAATCGCCGATGTCGCCAATGTCGCCGACGCCGCCGATGTCGCCGAAGTCGCCGATGTCGCCGAGGTCGCCGGCGTCGCCGAGGCGGCCTCCGACCAGGAGAGCGCCAGGTCGAACTTCGCGTCGGCGGCGCCGGCGTCGAGGCGGCTCAAAGACAGCCCGGCCAGGTCGGCCAGCCCGGTCGCGCCGCGCGGCGCGTTCTGCAGCACGCACATGACCTGGAACAGCGGGTTCTGCGACAGGCGGCGTTCGGGCCTCACCTCCTCGACCAGCCGCTCGAAAGGGAGGTCCTGGTGGGCGTAAGCGGCCAGCGCGGTCTCCCGCACCCGCGCCAGCAGCGTCTCGCCCGGCGGGTCCCCCGCGAGATCGATGCGCAGCGCCAGGCTGTTGACGAAGAAGCCGATCAGGCGCTCGGTCGCGAGGTGGTGGCGGTTGGCGATCGGCGACCCCACCACCAGGTCGTCCTGGCCGCTGGCGCGAGCGAGCAGCGCGGCGAAGCCGGCGAGCAGGGTCATGAACAGCGTCGCCCCGTGCCGCCGGCCGGCCGCGGCGAGCCGCTCGGCGGTCTCGGGGTCCAGGGTGAGTGCGGCAGCGCCGCCGCGGTAGCTCTGCGCCGCCGGGCGCGGGCGATCGGCCGGCAGGTCGAGTGCCGACGGCGCTCCGGCCAGCTGCCGGCGCCAGTAGGTGAGCTGGCGCTCCATCTCGTCGTCGCCCAGCCACTGCCGCTGCCAGACCGCGTAATCGGCGTACTGGATCGGCAGCTCGGGCAGCGGGCTCGGGCTCCCGGTGAGCGACGCCAGGTAGAGCGCTTGGATCTCGTCGACCAGGACCCCCAGCGACCATCCGTCGGAGACGATGTGGTGGACGTCGAGCAGCAGCGCGTGGTCGTCCGGCCGCGGACCGGTACCGTGGAGAAGGGCGCCGCGCACCAGCGGGCCGCGGCGGAGGTCGAAGGGCCGGCGCGCCTCCTCGCGGGCGAGCCGCAGCGTCTCGGTGCCGCGCCGCTCGGCCGGCAGCGCGGCCAGGTCGAGCCGCGGCAGGCGCAGCGGCGCGGGCGGCGCGACGAGCTGCGCCGGCTCGCCGCCGATCTCCTCGAAGCGGGTGCGCAGCGCCTCGTGGCGCCGCACCACCTCCGAGAGCACCGCATCGATCCCGGCCGCGGCCAGCCGGCCGCGGACGGCGAAGGCCAGCGGCATGTTGTAGACCGCCCGGCCGGGCGCCAGCCGGTCGAGGAACCAGAGGCGCTCCTGGGCGTAGGAGAGGGGCAGCGGCCGGTCGCGCGGCACCGGCCGGATCGGCGGCCGCGCCGGACGGCCGGCGCCGCGCGCCGCCTCGACCGCCGCCGCCATGCCGGCCAGGGTCGGGAGCTCGAAGATCTTGGTGAGCGGCAGCTCGATCGCCAGGGTCTCGCCGAGCCGCGACGCCAGCTGGGTGGCGAGCAGCGAATGGCCGCCGAGGTCGAAGAAGTCGTCGCCGCGGCGCGGGCGAATCTCTCCCAGCACTTCCTTCCAGAACCCGGCCACCAGCTCCTCGACCGCTGTGAGCGGCGGCTCCAGCTCCGCTTCGTCGGCCGGTGGCGGCGCGAGGCGGGCCAGGGCGCGGCGGTCGAGCTTGCCGTTCGGCGTCAGGGGCAGGTCAGGGAGGAAGACGAACCCGGCCGGCACCATGTACTCCGGCAGCTTGCGGCGCAGCAACTCGCGCAGCCGCGCCGCGCCGAGCTCGCGCGAGCCGGCGACGTAGGCGGTCAGGCGGCGGTCACCGGTGGCGGCGGCGGCGCAGAGAACCGCCGCCTGCCGCACTCCCGGAATGGCGGTCAGCGTGGCCTCGATCTCTCCCGGCTCGATGCGGAAGCCGCGCAGCTTGACCTGGTGGTCGATCCGGCCCAGGAACTCGAGGCCGCCGTCCGGGCGATGGCGCACCAGGTCGCCGGTGCGGTAGAGCCGAGCGCCGCCCTGGCCGGCGCCCGAGACAGCCGTGCCCGCGACGTCCTCGCCCGGGGCATCCGGCACGAACCGCTCCGCCGTCAGCTCCGGCCGCCCCCAGTACCCCCGCGCCACGCCGTCGCCGCCGATCAGCAGCTCGCCGGCGGCCCCCATCGGCACCGGCTCGAGGCGCGCATCCACGACGTGGAACCGCGTGTTCGCGATCGGCCGGCCCAGCCCGACCGCACCTCCCGCCGCGAGCGCCGGCGCCGCGACCGCGCGCACCGACGACCACACCGCCGTCTCGGTGGGGCCGTAGACGTTCCACAGCTCGAGCCCGCGGGCGAGCAGCGCCGCGGCCAGCTCGCACGGCAGCGCTTCGCCGCCGCACAGCGCCACCAGGCCGGGCTGTCCCTGCCAGCCGGAGTCGAGCAGCAGGCGCCAGGTCGCCGGCGTCGCCTGCATCGCCGTCACTCCCGCGGCCGCGAGCCTCGCCGCCAGCCGGCGCCCGTCGGCTCCCTCCTCGCCGCTCACCACCTCGATCCGCCCGCCCAGCGCCAGCGGCAGATAGATCTCGAGGGCGGCGATGTCGAAGGCCAGGGTGGTCAGCGCCGGCACCACCGGCACCTGGTCCTCCGCGCCGAGCCCCGGCCGCTCGGCCATGGAGCGCAGGAAGTTGACCACGGCGCGGTGGGGCAGGCTGACGCCTTTCGGGCGGCCCGTGGAGCCGGAGGTGTAGAGGACGTACGCCAGGCAGCTGTCCGCGGGCGGCAGCGGCGCCGGCACGTCGATGGCCGCGGCCGTCTCGGCAGCGATGGCCTCGGCCTCGCGGTCGAGGCAGACGACGCGCGGTCCCGGTGCGGCGGCGCCGGTGCCGGCACCGCCGCCGCCGCCGCCGGCCGTCGAAGTGCCGGCGCCCAGCCGCTCGAGCCAGCGTTCCTCGGTCAGCAGCACGGCCGGCGCGCTGTCGGCGAGCACCAGCGCCAGGCGCTCGGCGGGATGGGCCGGGTCGAGCGGCACGTAGGCGCCGCCCGCCTTCAGGATGCCGAGCAGCGCCACGACCATCTCCGGCGAGCGCCCGACGCACAGCGCGACCCGCGCCTCCGGCCCGACGCCCAGGCGCCGCAGGTAGCGCGCCAAGCGGTTGGCCCGGGCTTCCAGCTCGGCGTAGGTCAAGACCACGCCCTGGCCGGCGACCGCCGGCGCCTCCGGCCGAAGCACGGCCTGCCACTCGAACAGCTGGTGCACGAGCGTGGCCGTCTCCGACAGCCGCCGCGGCGCCCGCGTGTCCGTCCGGGGCGCCGCTGCCGCGGGTCCCGGCCAGCTCGTGGCGGTGTCGTTCCACTCGCGCAGCAGCTGCTGGCGCTCGGCGGCGCCGAGCAGAGGCAGCTCGCCGATGCCGCGGTGCGCGGCGCCGGCCCCGCCTGCGAGGGGCGTCGCGATCGCTGGGATCGCCGCCAGCAGGGTGCCGTAGTGGTCCGCCAGCCGCTTGACGGTGGCGGCGTCGAAGAGGTCGCGGCTGTACTCGAAGGACAGGGCGAGGCCCCGCGGCGTCTCGACCGCCTCCAGGGTGAGGTCGAACTTGGCGCTCGCGGCCGCGAGCTCGCGCAGCTCCATCGTGAGCTCCGCGGTGACCCGCACCGCGCCGGCGCCGCCGCCGAGAGCGTCGCCGGCGAAGCTCCCGGCGCCGGCGGCCCCGGGCGGCGTCCCCGCGCCGGCCCAGCCCTGCTGCAGCGCCAGCAGCACCTGGAACAGCGGCGCGCGGCCGAGGTCGCGCTCCGGCGCCAGCTCCGAGACCAGCTTCTCGAACGGCAGGTCCTGGTGCGCGTAGGCCGCCAGGCTCACCTCTCGCACCCGCTGCAACAGCTCGCCGAAGCTCGGCCCGCCGGAGAGGTCGACGCGCAGCGCCAGGACGTTGATGAAGCAGCCGATCAAGCCCTCGATCTCCAGGCGCTCGCGGTTGGCGATCGGCGCGCCGATCACCAGGTCTTCTTCCTGCGTCGAACGGTGGAGCAGGACGTCCAGCGCGGCGAGCAGGGTCATGAACAGCGTCACGCCGCTCCGCCGGGCGGCGCGGCGCAGCTCCATCGCCAGCGCGGGCGGCAGCAGCAGCGGCGTGCGCGCGCCGCGGAAGCTGACCACCGGCGGCCGCGGCCGGTCCGCCGGCAGCGCCAGCAGCGCCGGCGCTCCGGCCAGCGCCTGGCGCCAATAGGCGAGATGCGCGTCGAGCGCTGCGCCGGTCAGCCAGCCGCGCTGCCAGCCGGCGAAGTCGGCGTACTGGAGCGGCAGCTCGGGCAGCGGCGAAGGCCGGCCGGCGGCGAAGGCCGCATAGAGCGCCGCCAGCTCGCGCAGGCAGATGGCCACCGACCAGCCATCGGCGACGATGTGATGCAGCGCCAGCACCAGCAGGTGGTGCGACCCCGGACCGCGTGCCGGTCCGGCCGCGGTGAGCCGCAGCAGCGCCGCGCGTACCAAAGGTCCGGCGGCGAGGTCGAGAGGCCGGCGGGTCAGCCCGGCGCCCACGGTGCGGGCCTCGGTCTCGGCAGCCGCCTCGCCGAGCGCCGACAGGTCGACCAGCGGGAGCCGCAGCTCGAGGCGGGGGGAGACCACCATCGCCGGCTTGCCGCCGGCCGCGGGGTAGGTCGTGCGCAGCACGTCGTGGCGGCGCGCGATCTCGTTCAGGCTGCGCGCCAGCGCCCCCGGATCGAGCCTGCCGCGCAACAGCAGCGCGCCGGGGAGGTTGTAGGCGGCGCTGCCCGGAGCCAGCTGCGCCAGGAACCAGATGCGCTCCTGGGCGTACGAGAGGACGAGCTCGCCGCCCGCCGGGAGGTGGACCATCGGTGGCGGCGCGGCCGGCCCCCCTGCGAGCGTCGGCGCGGCGGTGCCGGCGCCGAGCGCGGCGATCTCGCGCGCCAGGCCCGCGAGCGTCGGGCGCTCGAACACCCGGCGCAGCGGCAGCTCGGCGCCGAACGCCTCCCGCACCCGCGACACCAGCTGGGTGGCCAGCAGCGAGTGCCCGCCGAGCGCGAAGAAGTTGTCGTCCACCCCTATCCGCTCGCGTCCCAGCAGCTCGGCCCACAGCCCCGCCAACAGCTCCTCGGCCGCCGTGCGGGGGGCCGCGCTGCCGGCGGCTGCACCCTCGTCCCGGCCGCGGGCCGGCGCCGGCAGCGCCTGGCGGTCGAGCTTGCCGCTGGGAGTCAGCGGCAGGCGCTCGAGCCAGATCACCTCCGCCGGCACCATGGCGTCCGGCAGCAGGCCAGCGAGCGCCCGGCGCAGCAGGCCGGCGAGGGCCTGGCGCGGCTCTGCGGCCTCCGGGAGCGGCTCGTGCGGCACCACGTAGGCCACCAGGAGGCGCTCGGCGGGAGCCGCCCCGGCCCCGGCCGCGGCCGCGGACCCGCCGTCGCCGGGGGTGCGCAGCGCCACCGCTGCCGCCCGCACCGCCGGCTGCGCCGCCAGCACCGTCTCGATCTCCCCGAGCTCGACGCGCACGCCGCGGATCTTGACCTGGTGGTCGCCGCGGCCCAGGTAGTCCACGGCGCCGTCCGCCAGGTAGCGTGCGATGTCGCCGGTGCGGTACAGGCGCGCTCCCGGCGCCGCGGCGAAGGGGTCGGGCACGAACTTTTCGGCGGTCAGGCCGGGGCGTCCCAGGTAGCCGCGGGCGAGTTGCACGCCGCCGATGTGGAGCTCGCCCGGCACCCCGATCGGCACCTCCTGCCCATGCCGGTCGAGCAGATGGACGCGGGTGTTGGCCAGGGGCCGCCCGATCGGCACCAGCCGCCGCGGGCTATCCGGCTCGCACGTCCACGACGTCACCTCGACCGCCGCCTCGGTCGGGCCGTAGAGGTTGTGCAGCGGCACGTGCAGCCGGGAGAAGAAGCGCTGCTGGAGATCGTGCGAGAGCGCCTCGCCGCTCGCCAGCACCCGCCGCAGCCGGTGCGGCGGTGGGGCATCGTCCACGAACGCGCGCAGCATCGAGGGCACGAAGTGAACGGTGGTGATGCCGTGCTCGGCGATCGTCCGCCAGAGGTAGGCGCTGTCGCGGTGCCCTCCGGGGCGCGCCATCACCAGGCGCGCACCGGCGGCGAGCGGCCAGAACAGCTCCACCACCGAGACGTCGAAGCCGAACGGGGTCTTCTGCAGCACCCGGTCGTCGGCCGCCAGGGGGTGCCGCTCCTGCATCCAGAGCAGCCGGTTGACGATCCCGCGGTGGGTGTTCATCGTCCCTTTGGGCCGCCCGGTGGAGCCGGAGGTATAGATCACGTAGGCCAGGCTGTCGGGGCGGGCGAGGTTCGGCAGGTCGCCGCCCGCGTGCCGCCGCTCCGGCTCCGGCCCCGGCGCCGCCTCGTTCTCGAGATCATCGATCGGGATCGTGGTCCAACCGGCGATCGCATCTTCCCCGCCCAGCCGCGGCATCAGGGCGCTCTGGGCGAGCAGCAGCCTGGCGCCGGAGTCCCGCCGCATGAACCGCAGGCGGTCGGGCGGGTAGTCGGGATCGAGCGGCAGGTAGGCCGCGCCGGCCTTCAGGATGGCGAGCAGGCCGGCGACCAGGGCGGTGGAGCGCTCGGCGCAGATCGCGACCACCGTCTCCGGCCCGGCGCCGAGCCGCCGCAGGCGGCGCGCCAGCCGGTTGGCGCGGGCGTTCAAGGCGCCGAAGGTGAGGCTGTGGCCGCCCTCGCCGCTCTCGCCGCCGCCGCCCTCCTCGCCGAGACCGTTGCCATCGGCGATCACCGCCAACGTGTCGGGGCTGCGCCGCACCTGCTCCTCGACGAGCTGGTGCAGGCAGAGGTCCCGGCGGTAGGCGGCCGCGGTGGCGTTCCACTCGCGCAGCTGCTGGCGCTCGCCGGCGCTGAGCAGCGGCAGCTGCCGCACCGTGGTCCGCGAGAGGCCGGTCTCCCCCTCGGGCCGGGCCGCGATCGCCGTGAGCAGGGTCTGGAACTGGCCGGCCAGCCGCCAGGCGGTCGCGGTGTCGAAGAGGTCGCGGCTGTACTCCAGCCGGCCGGCGAGCCCGCCGTCGCGAGATCCCAGCTGCAGGGAGAGGTCGAAGCGGGAGCTGCCGGCGTCGATCGCCAGCGGCTCGAGCACGAGGTCGGGCAGCGACAGAGGCGCGGCGGGGGTGTTGAGCAGGACCAGCATGGCCTGGAACAGCGGCGAGCGGTCGAGGTGGCGCTCCGGCGCCAGCTCGAGGACCAGCTTCTCGAGCGGCATGTCCTGGTGCTCGTACGCCTCGAGGACGGCCTGGCGGGTGTCCGCCAGCAGCTCGGCGAAGCCGGGGTCGCCGGCCAGCCGGCTGCGCAGCACGAGGGTGTTGACGAACAGGCCGATCAGGTCCTCGGTCTCCACCGAGCCGCGGTTGGCGATGGGGAAGCCGACGAGGAGATCGTTCTGCCCGGAGAGGCGGTGCAGCAGCAGGTTCCAGGCCGCTGTCAGCGTCATGAACAGCGTGGCTCCCGCCCGCCTGGCGAGCCGCGCGATCGCCGCCGACAGCGCCGCGTCGAGCGCCACCGGGTGGGCGCCGCCGCGGTAGGACAGCGCCGCCGGGCGGGGCCGGTCGGCGGGGATCTCGAGGAGCGTGGGAGCGCCGGCGAGGTGGGCCCGCCAGTACTCGAGATGGACTTGCAGACGCTCGTCGCGGAGCTGGTCGCGCTGTCCGACGGCGAAGTCCGCGTAGCGCAGGCGGAGCTCCGGCAGCGGCGACGGCAAGCCGGCGGCGGCGGCGCCATAGAGCGCCGCC
>DATDGZ010000230.1:0-6167 GCA_036521795.1 Thermoanaerobaculia bacterium
GTCCTCGCCGGCGGCGGGCCGGCTGCCGCCGGCCGGCGGGATAGCCAGCGCGGAGTGGTCCAGGGTCCGGCCGGGGCGGCGCTCGACGGCTACCTTCGCCGGCTGGAAGCGTTCGGCTTCGCGGGCTCGGTGCTGGCCGCCCGCCGTGGGCAGGTGCTGCTGGACAAGGGCTACGGGTTCGCCGACGAGGCGACCGGCGAACCGTACACTTCCGACACCCTCTTCGACATCGCCTCGGTGTCCAAGCAGTTCACGGCCGCCGCCGTGCTGGCGCTCGAGATGGACGGCAAGCTGCGGGTGGAGGACACGCTCGCCCGCTTCTTCCCCGGTGTGCCCGCCGACAAGGCCGCGATCACCCTGCACCAGCTGCTGACCCACACCTCGGGTATGCCCGACGTGCTGGGCGTCGAGTACGAGCCGGTGGCGCGCGACGAGATGCTGCGCCGGGCTTTCGCGGCGCCGCTGCTGCTGCGGCCCAGGCGCTTCCGCTACTCGAACGCCGGCTACAGCGTGCTCGCCGCGGTGGTCGAGGTCGTCGCCGGCAGGCCGCTCGGCGACTTCATGCGCGAGCGGCTCTTCCTGCCGGCCGGCATGCATCACACCGGTTACCGCCTCTCCTCCGAGGACCGCCACCGGCTGGCCCATGGCTACGGCATGGACGGTCCCTGGGGAACGGCGCTCGACCATCCCTGGGCCCCGGACGGCCCGTGGTGGAACCTGCGCGGCAACGGCGGCGTGCTGTCGACGACCGGCGACATGTACCGCTGGCACCAGGCGCTCGGCGGCGACCGCGTCCTGTCGCGCCCCGAGCGCGAGAAGCTCCTCACCCCCTACGTGCCGGAGGGGCACGGCACTCCTTCCCGGTACGCCTACGGCTGGTCGATCGCCCCGGGCCCCACCGGCGGGCGAGTCGCCTCGCACACCGGCGGCAACGGGGTCTTCGACACCGACGTCCGGCGTTACCTGGACGACCAGGCATTCCTCATCGCCAGCTCCAACCGCACCGACTTCTCGGCCGTCGGCGTCGCAGCTCATCTCGAGAACCGGCTTTTCGGCCTGCCCGATCCGAACCCCCCGGCGACGGCCACCCTCGACTCCGCCCGGCTGCGGGCCTGCGCCGGGGCTTACGCTCTCGCCGGCGGTGAGCAGCTGCGCGCGGTGGTGGCCGGTGACGGCCTGCGGGTCTCCGCCGAAGGTCCCGCGGGCCTCGACCTGCTGCTCGCCGGCCAGGGCGACGAGGAGCGGCAGAAAATGCGGGACCGGGGCGAGAAGGTCGCCGCCGCGCTCGCGGGGGCGAGGCGGGGCGACTTCGAGCCGCTGGCCGACCTCTTCGGCCTACCGGTCGGGCAGGTCGAGGCGCCCTTCCGCCAGACCATGCGGCGGCTCGAGCGCGAGCTCGGAGCCTGGACCGGCGCCGCCATCCTCGGGTCCCAGTCGGTCGCGGGCTTTCCCTTCACCTACGCGCGCTTGACCTTCGAGCGCGGCACGCGGCTCGCCCAGTACCGCTGGGAGGGCCCGACGGTCGAGGTGGCGCGCTACCCCGCCCAGCCCGCGGGGAACCTCTACCTGCCCGAGCAGCGCGCGGCGGGACCCCTGGCGAATGGCGTCGACGGCGTCGCGCACTTCGCCACCTACGACATGCGCACCGGCGCCGTGCAACGGCTCCGCGTCAACCTCGCGGCGCACGGCCCGGCGCTGGCGCTCGTCCTCGAGACGCCGGCGGGTGACGTGGCCGCCCTGCGCGCCGGCGACTGACGGCCCGGGCGCGCATTGCTGCTACCATCCGAGGCAATCAGGGCAATTGTCCGGCATGCGCTGGAGACTGGAGAAAGGTACCAGGATGAACGGCGAACCCGTCCCCGAACGCACCGCGACACCTGACTCTGCGCCGGTGACCCTCGCCGCCGCCGGCGGCTTCGGCCCGCGGCCAGTGCGGCGAGCAAGGGTCGTTGCCTGCCTGGCGCTCTGGCTCCTCTGTCTTCTCGGGCCGGCGGGGATGCCGGTGCCGGCACGGGCGGCCGGCGCCCCCGGCAGCTCGGCCGGCGACGCGCGCCGCGACGCGCCGGCCGCCGACGATCCGGTGGTGGGCCAGGTGCTGCAGATGCTGCGCGGCGGCGTCACCGAGCCGGTGATCATGGCGTGGCTCGAGAAGTCGGGCAAGCGGCCGGCGGCGGTGAGCAGCGGGGACCTCGTTGCGCTGCACCAGGCCGGAGCCTCCGAGCAGCTCATGAAGTGGCTGCTCCAGTCGGCTGGCGGCCCGTCCCCGGAACCCGCCACCGCGGCGCCGCCCGCCCCTTCCGCGCCTCCTGCCGCCGCCGCCGCGCCAGCATCCGCCGCCGCCGCGCCTGCCGCCGCTGCCACTGCTGCCGCTGCTGCGCCTGCCGCGCCTGCCGCGCCTGCTGCCATTGTCGCGCCCGCCGCCACGGTCCCGGTCAAGATCCGGTTTGCCTCGGCCTACCAGCCGTCGCGCGGGGATCCGGATCAGCAGGCGCCGGAGTGGTGGCTCCTGTGCCTCTATCTCGACGGCCGCTTCGTGGCCTGCGCGCCGGCCTCACCCATCCTCCTGCCGCAGCCGCCTCGTAACTTCACGCGGGACTTCGCGCCGGGCAGGCACCTGCTCCGGCTCACCGAGGAGCGCCATCTCCGCTATACCCGCGCGCGCGGATACGTCACGCCGGCGCGCGTCGATCCGAGCGAGCTGCCGTTCGAGCTGCCGGCGGGAGGGGCCACCCAGATCGCGATCCTCTTCGGCGAGAGAGGCCCCAGGCACCCCGGCCCGGTCGCCCTCAGCATCGAACGGGACGGCAAGGAGGTCACGCGGCTGGAGCCGGCCGCCCCCGACCCCGAGGCCTGGCCCGCCCTCTGCGAAGACGTCCCCGCGGCGCTGCCGGCGGGCGCCAAGCTGCCCGCGGCCGCCCGCCACGACCTCGAGAAGTGCGTGCACTGGCAGGCGCTCTGGCCCGGCGTCGAGGGCGTCCCGGCGCGCGAGGAGGTGCGCGCCGAGATCGCGCGCCAGGCCCGCCAGGGCGGCGGCGGCGGCGAATAGGTCGGGCCGATCGCGCGGAGGGGTCGGGGAGGGCAGGAGGGACGTCCGCCACCGCCTGCCCGCCCGCGGACGGCGGCTACGGCTACGGCAACGGCAGGTTGAAGATCGTCAGCGTATTGGTGGCGTCGTCCACGTACGCGAACCGGGTGCCGCCTCTGCCGCTGGCCACCGCGAGCCCGAACGAGCCACCCTGCGCCGGGTCGACCGACAGCTGCTTGACGAAATGGCCTTGGATCGTGAGCTCCACGATCTCGCTCGGCTGGTTGGGATCCGAGTTGATGACGTCGGAGTTCGCGACCAGCAGGTCGCCGTTCGGCGCCACGGCCATGCCCAGCGGCCCGTGCAGGTGGACCGAGTCCTCGTAGACCACGTGGCCGGTGCCCCCGTCGTGCGCGGTTTCGGCGGCGTGCCGGACCGCGAACACCTTGTTGTCCTCGGTGGCGGCGACGTAGAGGACGTCACTCGACGGATCGTAGACCAGGCCGGTGGGGCCGACGACCAGGGCCGCGGGATCGCAGCGGTGCATGTAGCCGGAGGCGATCTGGGTGTGGCTGAGGATGGTCAGGCCACCGGGGACGACGCGCGCGTCGAGGCGCGTCACGGTGCCGTTCAGCACGTTGGAGACGAAGATCAGCAGCCCTCCCCGGCCCTGCTCGAAGACGGTCATGTCCCAAGGACCGTCGATGTCGGACCCGGTCAGCGTCGCCACCAGCTGGCCGCTGCTGTTGATCACCAGCAGCGCGCCCGCCTGGGCCGTGGCGCAGCTGCCGTCGGACGTCGGGAAGTTGCCCACCAGCACCAGGCCTTCCGTCAACACCGCCAGAGCGGTGCTGAGGCCGAGCCCTGCCTGCCCCTGGAAGAAGACGGTGGGCGCGCCGCCGTTGGCCGGCACGTCGACGATGGTCGTGCCGGTCCCCTGCTGGTTCGCCTGGTCGTTGAAGTTCGAGACCAGGATGTCGCCCGGAGCGAGCGTCCCGCCCTTGGGGAAGCCGGCGGGCACGAAGGCGACCCCGTACGGGTTCACGTCGCCGTTCGGGGGTACCGTGGAGACGACCACCGGCGGCGTGGGGAGGAACGCCGGGTGTGGATCTCCGCCCTCCGGGGTCGCCTGCGCCACCAGCAGGGTGGCGGGCAGGAGCAGCAACGAGGCGGCAATTGAGGCGATTTTACTTGTCATGGATCTCCTCCTTCGTTAGTGAGCGTGCCAAGGATGCAAGCGGACCGCGGCAGCGGCGGGAGCTGCCCGCGGGCATGCCACGCGGTCCCTGCGTTTACTGCCGCGGGGGCTGCCGGCACCGGCATGGTGTAAGTACCTGGTTGACAGAGATCGGTTCAACGGAGCTGATCAGTGCCAGCCCTCCGCGACCTCCAGTTGCAAGTCCTCGAGGTTGCTGACCGGCTGCCGGTGGGCCGGGACGGCCACGGTGGCGATCAGGGAGGCGTGGCGCTCGAGAAAGCGGCCGAAGATGCGCGACCAGGCGACCATGTAGGGGTAGTCGTGCCATCCATCCGGCGAGAAGGGCGCCGGCGGCGGCATGGTCGCCTCCCCTCCGATCCTGGTCCAGCTGGTGTTGCCGGCCACCCAGACCCGGTGGCCGGAGCGAAGGGTCGCCGCCACTTCCCCCAGCACGTCGTCGAGCGGATGCCGGGAGGCGAGCCTGGGCTTGAGCAGGTCGTAGCGGTGGATGCGGTGGTCGGCAATGTCCGGCAGGGTCAACCAGCGGGCGGGCCCCGTGTAGTAGCGGTTGAAGCTGACGCCGTAGAACCATGGGAGGACCACGACCAGGTCCTGGGGCGCCGCCGTTTGCGCCACCTCCCGCGCCACCAGGTCGGCATTGGTCTGGCGAGTGGTGAGGTGCTGCCACATCGGTACCGCCTGCGAGGCCGCCACCAGTGCGACGGCAGCGACCCGCAGCTTGGCGATGCCCGCGCCGGCGCGCCAGCGCGCCAGGACGCCGAAGAGGGTGTCGAGCGCGCTCCCCATCAGGGCCATCAGCGGCAGGAAGTACCACGGGCGCGGCGGATAGCCGAGGCGCTCGAGGAAGATCGCGTTGGCGACCACCGCGCAGACGATCGTCAAGCCGGCGAACGCCGCGGCGCCGGTCCAGCCAGGCTCCTGCTCCTCCGCCTGTTCCTCCTCGAACAGCGGTGCCGGCGATCGCTCCTCCGGCCGCTCGCCCGGCGCCGCCGCCGCCGCGACTGGGAGTGGGACTGGCCGCACCGCCACCCGCCGTCGGCGCATCAGCTCGCGGGCGACGCCTACCAGGCCGGCAAGCGCGAGCAGCAGCCAGGCCGCCAGCACCGGCCGCGGCCCGACCGTCGCGATGAAGGCCTTCCATACCTGCCTCGCCCCGATCGAATAGATGACGATGACGCTCCATTGCCGCCGGGCGGCGGCGAGCTGCGCCGCATAAGGGAGGAGTGACAACGCCGCGACGGCGCCGCACCCCACGATGCCGCCCGCCACCAGCCAGCGGCGCCGCGCGACGGCGACCGCCGCCGCGGCGGCGCAGAGGGCCAGGAGCAGGGCCGCATTGCTCACCAGGACCTGCACGCTGGCGACCGCGGTGATGGCCGCCAGCCCGATCAGCCCGGCCGGCGCCCGGCGCTCCGGCTGCCGGGCGAGAGCTCTCGCCATCAACCCGTAGGTCAGCAGGATGAGGGCACTGCCCATGCCGTAGCCGCGGACGGACTCGCCGAAGACCAGGAAGGGCAGGTCGAGACCGAGCAGCGCCAGCGACAGCAATGGCACCGTGCGCGCCGTCGTCCGCGCGTTCAGCCACAGGATGCCGGCGATCGTCAGGCCGACCGCCAGGCCGAAAACGCGCAGCGCCAGGTCGCCGCTGCCGGCCATGTGCGAGTAGGCGCGGACCGTGACGGCGAAGAGCGGCGGGAACGCCTCGTGCTGGAACAGGCCGGCGATCTCCCGCAGGGTCGGCAGGGCCGCGAGCCGCGCCGCGCCCGCCTCGTCCCGCCAGAGGCCGCCGGCATGCAGCATGCGCACGACCGACAACGCCGCGACCACCGCGGTCAAGACGAGCGCCATGACCCACTCCCCTCGGCGACCGGCCGCTTCGGCCGCTCCACCGTCGCTGGTCCCTGCCGGTGTCATCGGCGGTAT